>VBLZ01000073.1 GCA_005878515.1 Methanobacteriota archaeon
TGATGTCGGAAAGGAAGGCTCGCCTGGCATCCTCGATGAACAGACGCCCGAACTCGGGGCCGGTCTCATACAGGGCCCGCACGACGTGTCCGATCCCGGGAATGGTCGTCCCCTCGGACGGCCGGACGACGAGCCGAGCGACCGCTTTGATCAGGCGGTCCCCTTCCTCGACGGTGAACGTCAGCTCGCCGCGAGGACGACCGCGAGGCAGTTCCCCGGAGAGGGCGAGTCGGGCCGCCCAGATCACGAGGAACGTGACGAAGCCGCCGATGATGAGCAGGTTCGTGAATCCGATCTGGTAGAACTCGCGGTGGTACCAGAACCCCGCGACGAGGACGAGGGAGATCAGGAACAGGAACGCAGAGCGGACCAAGAACGTTCGGACGCGGGCGTCCATCCGCTCACCCGATCGCCCGCGCGACCTCGAACCGACCGTTCTCGAAGAGGAGGGTGTGGTCGTCGCTGTCCTGGTTCACGCTCCGCATCTTCACGCACTGGACGCGGCGCTGGAACGCGGTCTCGGTGACGGGCTCGAGCCGAAGGTGGATGATCCCGTCCGCGAGGAACTCTTCCTCCAGCGCGGTCGGCGGGGCCTCGAGGGAGGGCTCTTCCGAAATCAAAAGGCTCGTGACGCCGAGGTCCCGGAGCCACTCGAAGAAACCGAACGTCTCGGCCCGGCGGTCGTCGAACTCGAGGACGAGCTCGAGCGCATCCCACGAGTCGATCGCGAGGAGCCGGAAGTTCCGCCTCATGCGGAGCTCGAAGATCTTCGCCTTCAGGACCGCGAGGAGGGCCTCGCCCCTCGGGGCGACCGTCTCCGCCATCGACCCGACTTTGGCGACCATCTCCTCGAGGTACTCGCGGCCGCGACTCAGATCGAGGATCGGGAGCGCCTCGGAGACCGCGGTGGCCTTGAGGCCGAGCCCCGCGATGTGTTCGAGCAGGCCCGCCGCGGTTTGCTCGAGGGTGACATAGAGCCCCGGCGCGCCCTCGAGCGCGTTATGGTACAGGACGTAGTACGCGAGGGACGACTTCATCGTCCCGCTCGCGCCGCGCACCAGGACGACGTGGCCTTGCGGGATCCCGCCGCGGAGCACGTCGTCGTCGAAGCCGCGGATGTGGGTCTTGACCAAGGGGCGGGCCATCGGGTCCCCTCAGGAGCTCATCGCTCGGGTGACGCGGAAGCGGCCCTCGTCGAAGTCCATCGCGAGGTATCCGGTGTTGTGCTTTGTCCCGCGCATCTTCACGACCCGCAGTCGGCGTTGCGCCGTCGAGTCGGTCACGAGGTGCATCCGAAGATGGATCACACCGTCCGCGAGGAACTCCTCGTCCCAACGTCCTTGGAGCACGTGGCCGGCGACGACCCAGTCCGGTCGTTCCGTGACGAGGAAGCTCGTGATCCCCAGGTCTCGCAGCCACTCGAAGAGCCGGTAGATCTCCCGCCGTCGGTCTTTGAACTTCGCGAGGACCTCGAGCGCTTCGAGCGAGTCGATGACGATCAGGTCGAGGCCCCGTTGCGCTTTGACGGACCGGATCCCCTCGCGAAGGCCGTCGAGCCAGTCCTTCTTCTCGCCGAGGAGGTTCGTCGCGCTCCTCGGATCGAGGACGACGAGCGATCCTTTCGGCACTTCGAGGTGGAGGCCGAGGGACCCCATCTGTTTGAGGAGGCTCGAGCCGCGTTCCTCGAGGCTCAAGTAGAGGCAATGCAGGCCGGCGCGCGCCGCGTTCTGCAGGAGGATCGAGAAACCCAGGGAGGATTTCATCGTCCCTGGCGCGCCCTCGATGAGCACGACGTGGCCCCACGGGACCCCGCCTTCGAGCGTCTCGTCCAGGCCCTCGACGAACGTGCGCACGCGGGCGGGCGCCTCGGCGACCTGCGTGACGACCGCAGCGCCGCTCCGCTCGGCCGTCAACGAGGTCTCAATCGAGAACGCTTCCTCCATCTCGTCCAGGATGTCTCGCTCTCGCTCCTCTTCAGCCGTCGGGCCCGACGATTCTGCGGCGGCCGGCGCGATTTCGACGGTGGCTAGCGCGGCTGCGGCCGACGCCCGGCTCTGCGCGATCTTCGGTCCGATCTCTTGGGCCTTCTCTTGCGCGAGTCGATGCTCCGGTCGAAGTTCCAGGACTTTGGCGAAACTCACCGACGCCTCCGGGAGATTCTGGAGGGACTCGAAAATCAGGCCGCGCTCCATCCACGTCTCTGCATGCGTGGGGTGGATCAGGGTCGCCCGATCGAGGATGGCGGCGGCCGTGTGCGTGTCGCCGAGCATCCGGAGGACGCGGCCGAGTCCGAGCCACGCCTGTTCGTCCTTCGGGCTGAGTTCGAGGGCGCGGAGGTATCCGACCGCGGACTTGTACGGTCGCCCGAGGCGGAGATACGCTTCGGCGAGCAGAATCCACGGCCGTCGATCTTCATCGTCGCGAGAGATGGACTTGAGGAGCGGCTCGATCGCATCGGCGAATCGCATTTCGCGCAGAAGTGCGACCGCATCGTGCAGGTGCTTCGCGGCCTCCCGCTCCGCGACCGCGTTCGGCGCCTTGCGGTCGCTCGAACGGACGTACGGCTTGAAGCGATGGCCTTCACCCTGAGCCTTCGCCCGGATTCCGTCGACGGCGGCTGCCAACACGTCCGAATTGTCCTCGAGGTTCGGCTCGACTGAGGTCGCGGTCGCCGCAGCGGTCGCAGGACCTTCGGTCGCTCGATCGGGCGCTTGTTTCTTCGCTGTTTCCGCGACCACAGCAGTGAAGACTTCCCCGCTCGTCACGCGCTGCAAGGCGACCGAGGGATCCCTCC
This sequence comes from Methanobacteriota archaeon, assembly GCA_005878515.1. Lineage (GTDB taxonomy): Archaea > Thermoplasmatota > Thermoplasmata > RBG-16-68-12 > RBG-16-68-12 > RBG-16-68-12. The sequence goes on from VBLZ01000073.1 coordinate 2,795, forward strand.
GACTCGAGGCGGCCGGGCTCTCGAGTCGTCGACCACAGATCCGGCAGTTGACGGCGTCCGGCCGATTCAACGACGCGCAGCCCGGACACTGGATCGAATTTGGCATGGACCACCTATGGACTGATGACCGGCATGACTTGGAAGCGGCCTTCGTCGAACACGAGCGCGGAGAATCCCGTCTTGTGGTGCGAACCGCGCATCTTCTGGACCCGGATCCGGCGTTGGATCTCGACGTCCGAGATCGGGTGCATCTTGAGCTCGATGATCCCGTCCGCGAGGAACGTCTCGTCCCGTCGCGGTTGCGGGACCTCGAGTCCGAGGTAGGACGCCTCCGAGGCCGCCTCCGCGAGGACGAGCGTGGTCGCTCCGAGGTCTCGCAGCCACTCGAACAGGCGGAAGAGCTCCGTGCGGCGATCCTCGAACTTCGCGAGGACCTCGAGGGCCTCGAGCGAGTCGATGACAACCAGGTCCATCCCGTCGATGTCCTTCTTCGTCGTCATCGTCCGCCGGAGGAATTCCATCCACGGTTTCGACGCGCCCTTCCCGACCTCCTTCTGGATCGTCCCGACGTCGAGGATGTGCACGTCGGCGCGGACGGCCTCCACGTCGAACCCCATCGCGGCCATCTGGGCCTCGAGGCTCGGTCGCGTCTGCTCCAGGGAGACGTACAGGCATTTCGCGTCCCGCTGGCGTGCGTTCGCGTGGAGGATCGCATAGGTCAAGGTCGACTTCATCGTCCCGGGCAGACCCGAGACGAGGACGACGTGTCCGAGCGGGAAGCCGCCGTCGAGCACATCATCCAGACCCTCGATGAACGTCGGGATTTTCTTCGTGGCCATCGCGCTACCCCCAACGCGTCCGGGACAAGGTGAGGCGACACGGCCGCCCGAACCGTTCGAGTTTCCAGTCGAAGTCCTCCTCGAGGCGGAGCCGCAGCATCTCGGCCAAGGCGAACCCGCGGATACAATGGACCGGGTGGCGCTCGTCGTGCCGCATCGTGCACACCCGGCGGTAGGGGCAAAGGTCGCCGATCTCCGCGTGGACCGTGTTCGAGTCCCCGGTGAAGGTCGTGTCGGTCGTCACGAAGAGGCCGCCCTCGTCGATCGATTTCGTGTATGCTTCGCAGGCTTCCTTCGGGTTCTCCGACGCCTGGAATTTCGGGAAGTTGATCAGGAGGAACTTCCGGAGCCCTTCCTCTTCGACGGTACGCAAGAAGAGCGGCGCGTTCCCGAGCGACTCCGCGGCGCGGAGCATCCCGTACACGAAGAAGTCCAGCAAACGCTGAAGGCCTTCCTTAGTCGTTGGCATGACACGCCTCCATAGAACGTTCGCTCATCCGGCACCGTCCCGCAAGATCGTCTCGACTTGCTTCGCCGCCCGTTCCATCGCAAGGAGCACGAGGCCCAGGTTCGCGTCATCGTACACGAGGGCGACGAGGAGCGCCTCCTCCCCAGCGCCGAGGCTCAGGAGCTTGCCTTCGTCCGACTCGATGATCGCGCGAACGAATCGCCCTTGGGCCAGCTGGATCGTCGCCATTTCCGACGTGCCGACGATCGCGGCCGTCATCGCGGCGACCATCTTCGGGTCGACGCCATCCGGGAGGGTGTGGGTCACGACGAGGCCATCCCGCCGGACGACCGCGGCGGACTTGATGTCCGTCACGCGGGACAGCGCATCGATCGTCTCCTCGAGACGCGCCCAGACGTCGGTCATGCGGGCACCTCCGCTGCCTTGAGGATCTCCGCGATCGACTGGACCGCCTTGTCGACACTGAGCAGCAGGAGGCCCATGTTCGCCTCGTTCCGGACCATCGTGACGAGGATCGCCTCTTCGCCGGCGCCGGTCGCGATCATCTTCCCGATCTGCGTGTCCACGATCGACGAATTGAACGATCCGAGGCCCATCTCGACGACGGCCATCTCGGACGTGCCGACGATCGCGGCGGCCATGGCGGCGATCTTCTTCGGGTCCATCGTCTTCGGGAGCGCGTGCGCGATCAGGATTCCGTCTCGGCGGGCAATCGTCGCCCCGAGCACCGCGGGCAACCTCCGCAATTCCGTGAGGATTCCCTGGAGCCGTCGGGCCGCGTCACCGAGCATTAGCGCACCCCGATGATCATCTCGGCGAGCATCAGCAAGGCATCCCGAACGCCCTTGTTCTCCGTGGCGACCGTCGGGACCACGGGCACGTCGTCGGGCAGCTTCATGCGGTGCGCGATTTCCTCCGGAGGAATCGCACCCGGGAGATCGCTCTTGTTCGCGAGGATCACGTACGGAATCCGCGGCCCCACGAGGTCGAGCATCTGCCGAGCCCTCGCGAGTTCGTCCGGATGGCTCGCGTCGACGACCAGCAGGACCCCGCTCACCTCGCGCGCGAAGATCTTGAAGATGAACTCGAACCGCTCCTGGCCCGGCGTGCCGAAGATTTCGGCCTCAATCCCGGTGATGTTGACGTTCCCGTAGTCGAACGCGACCGTCGTGCCCATCCGGTCGATGCTGATCGACTTCTCGGCGAGGGCCTTGACGACGGTCGACTTCCCCGCATTGAACGGGCCGGTGACCAGGATTCGCGGGAAGTACACCGTCAACCCGACGAGATCCTTGAACGTGTACGGGATCCAGTTCGTCCGAATGCCGTTCGACTCCATCTGCGAGATGCGCATCGAGTTGCGGACGATCCCGCCCCGGAGGGACGATTGAAACTCCACGACGAAGTCGGACATCGCGCGGATCTCATCGAGTTCGCGCTCCATCAGGGTCCAGTTGATGAACAGGAAACAGCTGACGGTCCCGGCGGCTCGGGCGGCCTCGATCAGTTCGCGCCAGAGCCGGAGGACGTCCTCCTTGGGGAACCGGTCCATGAAGAACTCCATGGAGTCCACGACGATGCGGCCGGGGCGCTCGGCCGTCATCGCGGCGATGATCGCTTCACGGATGTTCGCGAGGTTGTCGATGTCGTCGATGTGATATTTCTCGTGGCTTGGCAGGAGGAGTTGGGACGACGTCGCGTCGACGAGGACGAGCTTCGCGGGGTCGATGGACCCGAACCGTTTCAGTTCGCCCCGGGCAAGTTGCGGGGCGCGGAAGAAGTCCACGTACAGGCAGGTCTCCCCGGCCTTCGCGCCTTGAATCGCGAAATTCTCGCCGAAGAGGCGCTTCTCTGTCGGTTTCTCGCTGAACAACAGGAGGGTCGAGGGACGCGGGAATCCTCCCTGGAGACGCTCGTCGAGGACCGGGATTCCCGTCTTCGCGCGGAGGGCGATCGGCTTCGGCGGAGACTGCATCATCGCGCGACCACCGCCTCCGGGAGCGGGACGAACGGATGCCAGGACGCGTCGACCTGGTAGCCGCGCATGTGGTGGACGCGGACCTCGTGGTCCATGCCCTCCGTGAAGCGCATCTCGACGACGCCGTCGACGAGGGACCGCAGGAGATTCATCGTCATCGGCTCGTGGACGCCCTCGTGGACCGAGTACAGGATGAAGCCGAGGTTCGTCTTCGCCCGCGACGTGACGATCTGAAAGAACTTCGCGATTGCTTGCGGGGAGTTGTGGAGGAACAGGGTCGACACGGTGTAGAAGTAGATGCGGACGGGCGTCCCGATCTCCTGGCCTGCCTTGCTCATCGCCATCCCGATCCCTTCGAGGTTGCTGAAGCTCGAGACGAGGAACGTCTTCTTTCCCGCGGTCGTCTCCGGAGGCCGCTCCGACGACGTCGCGCTGTAGCAGTCGACGAACACGAACGATTTGCCCTCGACCGTATCCAGGTCGAGGTGCAACGCCTTCGCCCGCGCTCGGATCTCGCTCGGATGGAGATCCAACGTCACGAAGACGACGCGCTCCCCGCGGCGCAAATCATCTCGGATCCGGTCCACGAGGTACTCGAATTTTCCGACGCCGGGCGGTCCTGTGAGGAGGATCGAATAGTTCGTCGGGAAGCGGTCCTCCAATCAGGTCACCTCGGTCGGGGCTTTCGCTCGTGTGCTCGAAGGCGTCGGCTGATTCACCGGAGCCTTCGATGTTCCGTTTTCTCATATATAGGACGTGCCGTAGTTCTCAAGGCTGAGAAATCCCGTCATCGGGAGAGAATCGGACTTGGCGCGCGACAAAAACATATAACGCGAGGGTCCCATGCGCCGCGGGATGCCTCCCGGCGCGGTGGAGTTGAGTTACCTTGAAAAGAAAGTCCTCCTCGCGCTGGCCAAGCTCGAGAAGGCGGCGCCCGAGGAGATCCGGGCCGCGGGCAAGTTCCGGGAACTCGTCGAGGTGATGAATGCCGCTTCGTGGCTCCAGGCGAAAGGCCTCGTCACGATGAAAGAACGGGTCATCCATTCGTACCGGCTGGCGAAGCCCGAGGTCGCGCGGCGGGAGCTGCCCGAGCGGAAGGCGCTGAAGGCCGCGATCAAGGCCGGAGGCCGGATCGAAGCGGCGCGCCTCAAGAGCACCTGCAAATTCGATGACGGGGAACTCGCGGTCGCCCTGGGATGGCTGCGTCGAAAGGGCTGGGCCGAGGTCTCGAAGGGGCCCGAAGGCAGTTTCGTCATCGTCACCTCGGCCGGTCGCGCGGCGGCCAATTCGAAAGGGCCCGATGAAATCCTCCTAGCTCGACTGGCGAAGGGAGAGCTCACGGAGGATGCGATCGATCCGCGTCTGTTGCGCGATCTGAAGTCGCGACGGGAGCTCGTGAAGGAACGCGAATCCGTTCGCCGCGAAATCGCGTTGACGGCCGCGGGACAGAAGGTTCACGCCGCGGGGATCGAACTGAAAGAGGAAGTCGCGCAACCGACCACGGACCTGTTGCAATCAGGCAAATGGAAGACCGTCGACTTCCGCCGGTACGACACCAAGGCGTTCGCGCCCCTCATCCGACCCGGCAAGCGTCACGTCCTCGGCGCGTACATCGAGCGGATCCGCCGGATCTTCCTCAGCATGGGCTTCACGGAGATCGAGGGAGACTTTGTGCTCCCCGCGTTCTGGAACTTCGATGCGCTCTTCCAGCCGCAAGATCATCCGGCGCGGGACCAGCTCGACACGTTCTATCTGGAGAAGCCCGCGACGAGGCCGCTCCCGGACGACGGGATCGTGCGCCGGGTCGCGGAGGTCCACGAGACCGGAGGGGCTACCGGGAGCACCGGTTGGCGGTACACCTGGGACCGCAAGGAGGCGGAACGCGCCGTCCTCCGCTCGCACACGACCCCGATCACCTTGAGATGGCTCAACGAGCACCCCGATCCGCCACGGAAAGCGTTCATCATCGGACGCGTTTTCCGCCCGGATGCGATTGACTTCACGCACCTCCCGGAATTCCATCAGATCGAGGGCGTCGTCATGGAGGAAGGCGCCAACCTCGCGCAACTGATCGGCGTGATCGAGGAGTTCTACCGCCGGCTCGGCTTCACCCGCGCGAAGTTTCGTCCCGGCTACTTCCCGTACACGGAGCCGAGCATGGAGCCGGAGGTCCAGCTGCCCGATGGGACGTGGATGGAGCTCGGCGGGAGCGGCATCTTCCGGCCCGAGGTGACGGAGCCGCTCGGCCTCAGAGCGCCCGTCCTGGCATGGGGCCTCGGCCTTGAGCGACTAATTATGGCCGTCGAAGGGATCTCGGACATCCGCCAGCTGTACCTGAGCGACCTGGACTGGTTGCGAGACCACCGCGCCGTCCTCTGAGTGCGCCGCATCCTGAATGAGAATCGCGTGGGAATCTTTATTTGCGTACCGAGAATCTGCGGCGCGGTCTTCGCATGCCCTCCTCCGCCGAGAACGACATCAGCGCGGGCGAACAGGCCCTCGGCCAGCTCGATTACGATGCCGCCTACAAGCACTTCGACAAGGCGACCAAGGCCGATCCGACCAACGCGGTCGCGTTCTTCGGGAAAGCCGAGGCGGCCCTCGGAGTGCCGAAAGTCGAACCGGAGGAGATTCTGGGGCTGTACAAGAAGGCCATCGACTTGGACGGCGAGAATCCGCAGTTCCGGGACGCCCTCGCCTCCTTCTGCGTCGACCTCGGACGCTTCAACGACGCGGAGGAACAGTACAATGCCGCGGCCAAGTTGGACGAGGAGAACGCTCCGTTCTACTGGTCAGAGTTCGCCATTCAATATGCGCGGAAGGCGCCCCTCAAGATGGAACAGTTTCTCGACGACAAGACCCGGGACATGATCCGTCAGAAGGCCCTGACATACGCGTTGCGCGCCCTGGGGATCGAGAAAGAGGATGCGAAGCGGATTCTCTGAGACCCTCACGCGACGCGGACTCCAGGACCCCGACCGCGTCGGCCCACGCGGCATTCGACGCAGACGCCCCCGGCGATGTGCTCGTCGCAGGCGGGTCGTCCGCAGTTGGCGCAGGATCTGAGCGTCGGGCGGCTGCAGAGGTGGCAAAGCGCCGGTACCGCCATGGCGGCGACATCGCACTCTGAAGCCATCAGCCTTCGCCAATCTGCTCAGAGGGCGCGCAGTTCGCCGAACGTCGTTGATCGCTCCGCGAATGCGTTGTGTTTGTGGATGGACTCTTCGGCTTCCGACTTCACGCGCACCCACGTAGTGTCGGGCATCTTGGGGTAGCGCTTCAGAAGCCTGTCCAACACGTCGCGCACGACGTCCTCGACGAACTTCGGATTGCGGTGCGCCATCTCGACGAGGCGACCCTCGTCGGGTCGCTTCAGCAGGCCAAACGTCGGCGCGGACAGCGACTCCTCCACGATGTCGATCAGCTCGTCCGCCTCGATGTCGTGGCCGGAGGGCTCCTGCAGGATCAGCGTCGTCCGGTTCCGCTGGTTGTGCGTGATGATCGGCACGCCCTCGGGCCACCGCGTGAGTTCCGGGTGCTCCCGGAGGACGTCGTCTCGCACGGTCTCCATCGCGCATGGGCATGCCGTCATGCCGACGACCTCTACGCCGATGGATCGCACGACATCTCGCTCCCCCCGTCGCGCGTTCGCGCGGGCGACGAGCCGATAGGGCTCGAGGGAGGTCCGGCCCCATGGCGAGGTCCGCTCGAGGAAGTACTCCGCCGTCGCCCATACTTCCGACGTCGTCGCATAGTCGTGTCGCTTCAGAAGGATTTGCGCGATGACCTCCGTGAGTTCTTCGAGGCTCCCGACCGGCTCTCGGACAGATCGGTCGACGACCTCGTTGATTGCCTCGAGATTCCGAGAGAGGTGCGATCCCTTCTGATCCTGCGGGAGATCGACAAACAAGTCGAGCGTCGTCGTCAGTGTCACAGCACGGTTCGGCCGACGGATCTGGACGGGCTTGACGACCCCCGTCACTCCGACCTTGTTCAATCGAAATCCGTTCGCGACCCGCTCGCTCTGGACGTCCTTCGGGATTGACTCAACCCGGCCGGGTCTACCGAGCCGTACGCTTAAAACTTGCCGGCGTCAGTGCGCCGAACTGCATCGAGGGGCGCCAAGGCGAACCGGAGGCGGGGGCCGCGCTGAGGGCAGCACCTGCTCAAGCTTTGCGCAGCAATCCTTCCGCTCAAAGTGGCAAAGAAAGAGGTCGCGAGGGCCGCTCCCCGCCTTGCGGCGGGGATCGCCCGAAGCCCTCGCGGGTGGGCGTTGGTTGGGGGGAGGATTGTTGAGCGTCTCAGCGGAGGCCGATGAAGCCGTCGTCGTTGAAGGCGACCGGCCCCACCTCCCAGGCCGCCTGGACCGTCTCCGGCGGCTGCACCTCGACGTGGATCGCGTGGTTGTTCTGCTCCTCGATCTCCTTCGCCGCGTTCTCGACTTCCTCGGCGAGGGTCGTGAGGTACGACTTCGTCAGGTGGTCGACGACCCCTTGGACGATCGTGACGACCATGTAGCTAATGACTTGCATCGCTTCGTTGAAGGACATCTGGTCGGCGAACCGATTCAGCGAATCGTTCTCCACGACGATCACGCTGTCCGCCTCGCGACGGAACTCCTCGAGACCTTGTCGGGCGGCTTCCGTCCGACCTTCGATCTCGAACGGCAGGATCGCCACGCCGATCGTCACGGCCCCGTTCGCGCGCGCGGCCCGCGCGACGACGGGCGCGGCTCCGGTTCCCGCAGCGCCGCCAAGTCCCGCGACGACGAAGACGATGTCCGAGGAGAGCGAGTCTCGCAGGGCCCCTTCCTGGTCCTCCGCGGACGCGCGGGCCCCGGCGATCCGGTCTTCTTCCGCGGGCTGTCCGAGCAGGATCTTCACGTCGCACTCGGCCTTCGAGAGCCCGGAGGGGTCCGTGTTCACCGCGATTGTCTCGACGCCCTTGATGTCGCGGTCGTAGAGCACGCTCACCATCTTGCCACCGGCGCCCCCGACTCCGACGACGGAGATTTTCGGGTCCACGGCATCCTCAAACAGGCTGCTGATGACTTCCTCGACGTAATCCCTGGGTACCATTGCGTCCGGCCTCCTCATTCCGCTACCGATCGAGGGAGGCCGGAAGGCAGTTCACTCCACTGAAGGCGTGCATCCCATCCCTTCATGACAGGTTCCCATCCGTTCCCTTTTTCCGTCATTCGAGGTGACTCCCTTCCGGCGTCCGCCACGCCCGCGCGATTCATGGCGGGATGACTCCGTCCTTGTCGCCCGTCGATACGGAGACGACCTTGCCGGTCATCTTGTCGACTTCCTTCCGGTGGTCTTCGATTTCCTTCACCCGGTCCCGCGTGAACCACTCCTCGATGCTGCGGACGACCGCGTGCTCCCGACTCAGGAAGTAGCCGTCCGCCACGAGGCGGTCGATCAGTTCGAGGTAGTACCGCGGGATGCGAATCTTGACCGTGTCGCCGCCCTCGCGGATCGTCTGGATATAGGCCTGGACCGCGTCGCGGACCAGCTGCGAGCGGTTCCCGTGCGACGTGCTCCCCTTCAGGAACGCGTCGATGAGCTCGAGGTTTTCTTTCTCGAGTCGTAGGGTGATCCGCTCGTTTTCGTCCATCCGAATCCCTCGCCTGAATCGCGAGAACAGGTATGACGAGGTCATACACCATTCCGCACAATTTTCGGCGTGTTGTCCGCCGTATCCTGGGGCACGGTACATATACTTGTTGTCAATTGTCATACGACGTAGGACAAAGGGGCTCCATCGTCGCTCGGAATCGTGCCTGGAATGGCCGACCGATTTTTATTCTGTATGCCAAATAGATGACGCCTCACACCGGTGACGAACGAGATCGATCGGCGCTCCGAATCCGCCGCGAAAAGCTTTACGAGAATCGCTCTTATGTGCGCGCGTGGCGAAGAAGTCGCCTCGACCCAGCGGTCGGCGCAAAAGGCCCAAGGCCCGCCGCGCCGCCAAGCGCGGTGGTCGCCCTCGACCGCGGCCCAGGCCGAAGGCGCGTCGACCGGCGAGGCTGCGGGGGAAGGCGGGGCCACGCGTGCGCCCGCGCGCGAGGGCAAGGCCGCAGGGCCGGACGGGATCGGTCGACCTGCGCGAGATCGAGGCCAAGTGGCAATCTGCGTGGGAACGTGAGCACGTATACGTCGCGCGCGCGGAGGTCGGTCGGCCGAAGTGGTACTCCACCGTGCCGTACCCGTACATGAACGGATACCAGCACCTGGGGTTCGGCACCTCGTTCCTGCGGGCCGAGTTCCAGTCTCGATTCCGGCGGATGCTGGGTTACAACGTCCTCCATCCGCAGGCGTTCCATTGCACCGGCCTGCCGATTCTAGGAGCCGCGAAGCGGATTGCGGAGAAAGAGCCGAAGCAGTGGGAGATCCTCCGGGCGATGGGCATCCCCGACCGGGAGATCCCGAAATTCGCGGATCCGATGCATTGGATCGAGGTCTTCCCCGCCGCGACGATGGACGACTTGAAGGCGCTCGGCGCGGCCGTCGACTGGACGCGTTCCTTCATTACGACGCCGCTCAACCCGCCGTACGACGCGTTCGTGCGCTGGCAGTTCCACCGCCTCAAGGACGGCGGCTACGTGCGGATCGACAAGCACCCGGTCATCTGGTGCCCGAAGGACCAGGCGCCGATCGGGGACCACGATCGCCTCGAGGGCGAGGGCGAGACGCCGATGGAATACACGCTGCTGAAGTTCCCCTTGGCCGACGGCCGGTTCCTCGTCGCGGCGACGATCCGGCCCGAGACCGTGTTCGGGCAGACGAACCTCTGGGTTGATCCCGACGCGGAATACGTGGTGGCGAGGGTCGGCGACGAGCGGTGGATCCTCAATGACCTCGCGTCGAAGAAGCTCTCGGAGCAGGGAAAGTCGGTCGCGATCGAGTCGAGGATCCATGGAGCCGACCTGCTCGGCAAGGATGTGGTGGCTCCCGCGATTAACCGGGCGATTCCGATTCTGCCCGGTTCCTTCATCGACCAGGGCCGCGGCACCGGGACCGTGACGAGCGTGCCGTCGGATGCGCCGGACGACTACGTCGCCCTGCGCGATCTGCAGCAAGACGCTGTTCTCCTGGACAAGTACGATCTGGACCCGGAGCGGATCCGGGCCATCCAGCCGATCCCGATTATCCGCACGCCCGGATGGGGGCCCTTGCCCGGTGTCGAGATCGTCGATCGCCTCGGGATTCGGAACCAACAGGACCGCGAGAAACTCGAGCAGGCGAAGGCCGAGGTGTACAAGACCGGCTTCTACCGCGGCGTCCTGAACGAAAACTGCGGTCCCTACGCCGGCGTCCGAGTGGAAGTCGCCAAGGACGAAATTCGGAAGGAGCTGACGTCCAAAGGCCAAGCGGACCTGATGTACGAGCCGAGTGGCGTCGTCATCTGTCGGTGCATGACCCCGGCGATCGTTAAGGTCGTCGACAACCAATGGTTCCTCTCGTACGCCGATCCCGCATGGAAAGCGAAGGTCCACGAAGCGATTGCGTCGATGGACCTGTACCCGGCGGCGCTGCGAAAGTGGTTCGACTATGTGACGGATTGGCTTCGAGACTGGCCGTGCGCCCACCACCGCGGCCTGGGGACGATCCTGCCGTGGGATTCGAACTGGGTGATCGAGTCCCTGAGCGACTCGACGATCTACATGGCGTACTACACGATCGCCCACGCGCTCCAGGGCGGGCACCTGCGTTCTCAGGTCCCGTGGGCCCAGCGCCTCGACGACTCGTTCTTCGACTTCGTGTTCTTCGGGAGCGGAAGCGCGAAGGCCGTCGCGTCCCGCATCGGCTTGGAGACGAAGGCGGTCGAGGACCTCCGACACGAGTTCGTGTATTGGTATCCGTTGGACCTGCGCAACACCGGGAAAGACCTGGTCCAGAACCACATGACATTCTGCCTGTTCGGACACACCGCCATCTTCCCGAAGGAGCTGTGGCCCCGCGGGTTCGGCGTGAACGGGTGGGTGCGCCTCGCGGGGCGGAAGATGTCGAAGTCCCGTGGGAACGTCTGGTACATCCGCGAGTCGGTGCGCGAGTGGGGCGCGGACGTCATCCGCTTGACCGTCGCCAACGCCGGAGATGGCCTCGACGATCCGAACGTCGACATGGACTTCGCCGAGTCCGCGAAGGCCCGCATCGAAGAGTGGCTCCGGTTCGCGACGGAGAAGCACGCCAGCCGCCGGGAGCACCATGGAATCGACGCGTGGTTCCTGAGCGTGCTCAACCGTTCGATTCAGGCGAGTCGTACCGCGATGGAGGGGATGAACTACAAGGCGGTCCTGCGTCACGGGTATTTCGACTTGCAGGCGGCTTGGTCCTGGTACGTTCGGCGGTCGGAGGGGCGGCCGCACGCGGATGTACTGCGACGGTTCATCGATGTTCAAACGAAGTTGCTGGCCCCGTTCGTACCGCACGCCGCGGAGGAGATCTGGCACCGCCTCCGTGGCGAGGGGTTCGTGGTCAACTCGCGGTATCCGGAAGCCGTCGCGGGCGAGATTGATCCGCGGGCAGAGGCGGCCGAAGCCCTCCTCCAATCCACCATGGCCGACATCCGGGAGATCTTGAAAGTCACCGGGATCGCCCCGAAACGACTCGCGATCTACACCGCGCCAGCGTGGAAGATCCAGGTCCAGCGCATCGCACGGGACTTCGCGAAGCAAGGGCCCATCCCGATGAACGTCCTGATGGAGCGGGTCCTGGCGCAATCTGGAATGCGGGAACGCGCGAAGGAGGTCGCCGCATTCGCGAAGAAGGTCGCGGAAGATCTGAGGCACGCGAAGGCTGAGGACCTCGACCGGTTCAGCTCGATCGACGAGTTCGCGATGTTTCGCGAGAACCTCGGTTTCCTGGGGAAGGAGCTCCGCGTGACCGTCGAGGTGTTCCGCGCGGACGATTCGAAGTTGTGGGATCCCGCGAACAAGGCGGACCACGCCGTCCCCGGACGGCCTGCGATTTACGTGGAGTGAGTCCATGAAGATCCGGCGGCCCTCCGCTCCGGAGGTGCCCTTCAAGAGAAAACGAAGCCCGCCGCCGCAGGCGACCAAACTCCTGACGTACTCGCTGGCCGCGGGAATCGTCTTCATGGTCCTCCTTGCGATCGTCTTCCTCCCGCGGATGTTCCCCGACCAGACGCCGATCGAGATTGTGAGAGGCTTCCATTTCGAGACGCCGAATAACCGGACCCTAATCTACGTCGACAGTGTGACCGTCTCGCTCGAACTCTCGCGATTCCAGGCGAACTTCTCCGTCGACGGATCCGAGATTGCGCGTCTCGGTGCCGGTCTCGGGGCCGGCAACGCGACCCTCCGGTTTTTCGATGCGAGCGCGAACGGGCTCCTTGATCCGGGAGACTACTTCGAAGTCTCACCGCCCCCCGCGGGTTGCTACCGGCTCGTGATTTTCCAGCTGGATGTCGGTCGGCTAACGGGGTCGCTGACATGGGGCGCATGCGCCTAGCGCAACGTTTAATTGAACTCGGCCAATAGGCGCGGCCGCGGGCCTGTAGCTTAGCTAGGTAGAGCGATCGGCTCTTATCGGCACGCTCCATCGGAACGTCCGGGGGACACCGATAGGTCAAGGGTTCGAATCCCTTCAGGCCCGTAGCCTCCCGGGGAGCAGGAATCGACCATCAACGATTCCGACTAGTTTCGCATCCAGGGTGGAAGGATACATATACTGTATGGATACATATAGTGGCTACCATGGCGCGAGCCGCAAGAGTCCCCCGGCCTAGATATGCGAAACCCGGGGCCAATCCGACCCTCGAGACGATTGAATACGTCCTCGCGGCCCTGCAAAAGGCCAGGAGCCCTGTGAGCCGCAATCGACTGCTCGCGACCCTCGGGCATTGGGGCCACTCCACGACGCGTCAGAGCTTGAATGCCGCAGTGAACTTCCTCGGTGACCAGGGCATGATCGCCGAAGGAAGCAAGGGCCTGATCTGGGTGCCGGACGCCTCGCAGGAACTCCTTGAGGCGATCCGCAAGGGGCCAAGGCTCTAATGGGCCTGCGGGCCAAGGACATCGTCTTGGCGTCCTCAGCGGCGCAGTCGCTCGAGGAGCTCCAGACGGGCTCGGACCCGATCTCGGCGTCCATCGTGCGCAGGATTCGCGCCCTCAGGCCGATTCTTTTAGCAGACTGCCTCCACGGCGAGGTGGTCAAGAGAGACCGGATTCCGAGGGCCCTGAAGGACAAGCATGGACTGGAGAACATGTACGTGGAAGACCTGCCCTCCTTTTGGCGGCTCCTCTACACGATCGTGCGCGATCGCGGCGACCGGTACATCGTTGTCGTTGAAATCGTGAATCATCGGACTTACGATGGCTGGTTCCGTGGTCGCGGCCGTTAGTTTGGGGTTCGAATTCTTTCAGGCCGCTTGTCTTGAAGGGGTTTGCACCTTCGGTCTGTGGGATCCTATGTCAGTTGGCCTCGCGAATTCTTGCCCTTTTCCCTCACAACCCCGCTCCCACCCAAGCGCATGAGGTCGTGAGTGGTTTGTCGGCAGATCAGACCCCGCCCCTATCCGCCCGGATTCCCCGCGTGGCTCTTGCGCCCAATCCCGTTGGACTACCACGACCTCGTTCGTGGCCTTGAGTCAACCCCTCGCAGGCCAAAGCTCACCAAAAAAGCGACAACGGACGAAGCTTTGGGGCCATAGGTGAGTATTATAGGGCCTTCGTAGTGACGGAGCGGCCTGTGACGAAATGGCCCGCAAAAAGAGACGAGGTCGAATACGACGTGCTGCGAGTGAGCGTCAACGTGCGCACCAACTGACTCTTGATGCCCCGACATGGAGAAACTTGAGTCGGTTGGCACGACTCCGTCGAACATCGCGGTCAGCGATCGTGCGGATGCTCATCGCTCAAGCAATGACAATCCAAAAAGCGGCCGAAGAGCGAGGCACGGAGTCTCGACTACCGGATGCCCGTCCGTAGTCGACCCGTTCCCCTACACTTTGGACCTAGGTTCGAATCCGATCAGGCTCGTTTCACTCCAGATTTCAGCTTTCCAAATTGACTCAAGACCCTTCGTACAAGTCACCCCCGCGTAACTTTCTTCAGGGCACAGCAAGACCGCCGACGCCGTCTCACTAGCTCGCGTCCTCGACTCTCTTCAAGACTCGAAGGGCCGTGAGGGTGATCCACTTGCTCGGCTCCCCCGCCCGCTCCAGGGCGAGCGGCCTCACTTTCTTCCACCCGGCCCCGCGACCACTTCCCGGCCCTTCGTCAGGATGAATCCGGTCGAGAAACCAGGTCCCGTCGCTCTGCCGCTTCTCGCGAAGGATTCGGAGAGCGGGCCGGAGGCGACGATCCCGGGCATATCCGAGCCCCGTGAGGACGTCGAGCCCTACCAGCAGGTCGTAGTAATAGTGCGTCGGGTAGTGGAACCGGAACCAAGGAGCGTACCGTCTCCCCTCCTCGAAGAGCTTCCGCTCGAGATAGAACTCCGCGCCTCGCGAGATCGACCGCTCCATCGCGGCGGTCCGATTCGCCTTCGGAACCGACGCGAACGCGGCCAAAGCTTCCCAGCAGTCGAGGGTCCCGGGCTTGCCGGCGGCACAGTTCCAGCCCCCGTCCTCCCGCTGGTCCTCGATCATCCAGTCGTAAAGCTTCCGGACCCGGCGATCCTCGCCATATCCGAACCGCGTCAGCATTCGCGCGGTGTTCCCGACGATGCAGACCTCCTCCGTGAAGAAGTTCACCTCGGAGCTGAG
>VBLZ01000084.1 GCA_005878515.1 Methanobacteriota archaeon
TCTTACCGCTTTCCTCGCGGTAGACCTTCGTGACGCGCTCAAAATTCACCTCCTCCTCGCCCGGCACACCGCGCATATCCGGAGGCCGCTATTTGATGGCTTCCAGCCGCGGAACCCTTATCGTCCGCGGGCCGTTCGGTGAGTGAGCCGATGGACTGGGAGCAGCTCCACACCGACTTGCAGCGGGTCCTCGAGGACCTCTCGGAAAAGAATCGCCGCGCGCCGATCATCGTGGAAGGCGAATACGACAAGCGCTCGTTGCGCGCGCTGGGCGTGACCGGAGACATTCGTATGATCAACCAAGGCTCCACCGTGTTCGGGTTGTGCGAGTCGATTGCGGCCCACCACCGCGAGGCGATCATCCTGACGGACTGGGACGTGCGGGGCGGACGTCTCGCTCGTCAACTGCGGGACGGGCTCTCCGCGAACGGGGTGCGGTTCGACGAGGACCTCCGCGCGCGGCTCACAGTGCTCTGCCGGAAGGACATCACCGACGTCGAATCGCTCCACGGATTCGTCGACCGCGTCGCGGAACGCGCGTCCGTGGGCTATCGGCAGCGCCCGTCGAAGCGATGGTACGCCGACCGGGTCCAAAAGCGCGATACGCGCCGACGTTCCCAAGAGTGAGAATGTTTGCCCGAACCCTTAAATAGGCCCGCCCCCAGTTGGGAATCGGGATAGCGGTAAAGGCCGCGATTCACAGATCCCACTCATCCGAATCATCCTTTCCAGCCTCCGGGACTGCGAGGCCGAAATGCCCTGCGGGGCCGAGAGTTGTCCGGATAGAGGGACGTAAACCGCGGATTTGACGGCTAGCCCGGACAAGTGCGAAAATGAACATCGATCCGAGTACGACTAAATATCTCATCCAGGCCCGCCTGGAGGCGGAAGGGATTGTCGAGAAGCCCGACGTCGTCGGGGCCGTGTTTGGCCAGACGGAAGGGCTCCTCGGCGAGGAATTGGACTTGCGTGACCTACAGAAGAGCGGCCGCATCGGCCGAATCGAGGTGGACGTCCAGAGCAAGAAAGGACGGAGCGAAGGGACGATCCTGATTCCGTCCTCGCTGGATCAGGTCGAGACCTCGATCCTGGCGGCGGCGCTCGAGACGATCGACCGCGTCGGCCCGTGCAAGGCCACGATCAAGGTCGACAAGGTCGAGGACACGCGCGTCACGAAACGGAACAAGATCATCGAGCGAGCCCGCTCGCTCCTGTCGTCCATGGTCGAGGAGTCGAAGACCTCCGGGTCCGACTTGCTCGACGAGGTGCGTCAGAGCGTGCAGGTCTCGGAGATTGTGTCCTTCGGGGCCGAGCGGCTTCCCGCCGGACCGAACGTCGCGGACAGCGACGCGATCATCATCGTCGAAGGGCGCCAGGATGTCCTAAACCTCCTCCGATCGGGGATCAAGAACGCGATCGCCGTCGAGGGGACGAACGTCCCGAAGACGATTCAGGAGCTCTCGAAAGAACGGGCGCTCACCGCCTTCGTCGACGGAGACCGCGGTGGAGATCTGATCCTGAAAGAACTCCTCCAGGTGGCGGAAGTCGACTTCATCGCGCGCGCCCCGAGAGGCAAGGAAGTCGAGGAGCTCACGCAGAAGCAGATCATGAAGTGCTTGCGGAACAAGATTCCCGCAGACCAATACGTCGAGATGTACGGCCTCTCCGGCCAGGTCTACAAGGCCGAGTCTGAGTTCCCTGAGCCGAAGCCCGCGGGAGGGCCCCAACCGCGTCCGGAGCCGCGACCTGAGTTCCGTCCGGAACCGCGGGAGGCGAGAGAACCGCGGGAATCCCGCGAAGATCGTCCACCGGCACCTCTCACGCCCACGACGAAGGTCCTCAACCCGAAGCTCGAGAAGTACCGCGACATGCTCCTGCAGCTCGGTGGATCCTCCACCGCCCGCCTCCTCGATGACGGGGACGGCGTCGTTACGGAGGTCCCGGTCCGAGAGCTCGTCGACACGCTCAAGACCGCGAAGCAGACCCGCGCGGTGGTCTTCGACGGGATCATCACGCAGCGCATCCTGGACATCGCGTCGGAGATGAACATGCACTCGGTCGTCGGCACGAAAATGGGCACGATCACGAAACAGCCGGCCGGCATCGAGGTCTGGACGCGGAGCGACCTGGCGCCGTAACCGGGGTGGAGCCTATCGCGCGAACGAAGATGGTCGCCGCGGATGAGGGGTTCGCCCTCGACGACTTTGAGACGACCGCGGAGATCGCGATCCCGGACGATCCGTTGAAGCGGGTCGTCGGCCAGGACGAGGCGATCGCGCTCGCCCGGATCGCGGCGAATCAGCGGCGGCACTTCTTGCTGGTCGGCCCGCCCGGCACGGGCAAGTCGATGATCGCCCAAGCCCTCTCCCTCCATCTGCCTTCGGTGACGGAAGAGATCCGAGTCGTGCACAATCCGGAGAATCCGGAACGGCCCCTCATCGAAGTCAAACAGCGCGACGAGGTCTTGCAGGAGCAGAACCGGCTCGCGGGCGCGGAAGGGGATCTCATCGATCCCAAAGAAGCGCCCATCAACGTCGCGGAGCGGCTCGGCTACAAGTGCGTCCACTGCGGGACGTATTCGTCGCCGACCGATCGCATGTGCCCGAAGTGCGGCCGACCAAAGGCGGCGTCCCAGGCGAACGTCGGCAATCCGTTCGGCGACCTGCTCGGCGGCATCTTCGAGGTCACGTTCGCGCAGCTCCAAGGCCGGGATCGCGTGACGACGACCCGGCAGCAGTTCGGCAAGGAAGAGGTCGTCGTCTACGAGCGGGCGGGAGACATGATCCGCGTACTTGACCAGAAGGCACTCGAGAAGCGCCGCGAGGTCGAGAAGGAGAGCCCTCGAAAGGTCCTCGTCCCGATCACGCGACGGCCGTTCGTCCTCGCGACGGGGGCGAGCGAGACGGAACTCCTCGGAGATGTCCGCCACGATCCGTACGGCGGCCATCCGCAGCTCGGTACGCAGCCGTACGACCGCGTCGTCGCGGGCGCGATCCACGAAGCCCATCAAGGCGTCCTATTCATCGACGAGCTGCCGTTGCTCGGCCATCTCCAGCGGTTCATCCTGACCGCGATGCAGGAGAAGCGGTTCCCGATCTCCGGCCGAAATCCCCAGAGCGCGGGTGCGAGCGTCAAGGTCGAAAGCGTCCCGTGCGACTTCATCTTCGTCGGCGCGTGCAACATCCAGGACCTTCCTCACATCCTGTCGCCGCTGCGCTCCCGCATCACCGGGGGCGGATACGAGATCCTCGTCGAGACAACGATGCCCGACTCGGACTCGAACCGCGCGAAACTGGCCCAGTTCGTTGCCCAGGAGATCGCGGTGGACAAGCGCATCCCGCCGGCAACTCGCGACGCAGTCGGTATCGTGATCGAGGAAGCCCGGAGACGGGCGAAGACCTTGGACAACAAGGATCGGGCCCTCAGCCTCCGACTGCGGGAACTCGGCGGTCTCATCCGATCCGCGGGCGACATCGCGGTGACGGAGCAATCGAAGCTCATCGATGCCGATCATGTTCAGCGGGCGATCAAGGTCTCCCGCTCGATCGAAGACCAGATCCGGGAACGGTATGGGTCGTACAGCGCCGGCGTCGGGACGGATCTCTCATCGGCGCAGCGCGAGTCCTCGCCGTACCATTACTGGAACGAGCACAAGGCGGACGACGTCCAAGGCTACCAGTAACGCGGGCCCTGTGCGATCGAGCCAAAGCTTTTGTCTCGTGAGACGATTGGTATTGCGGAGGGTGAAATGCCGAACGAAGAGACACTCTTTCGTTGGGGGCGGCAAGCGTGGTGGGCGACCTTCGTCGGAGCCGTCGTGTTCGTCTTGTCGCGCGTTGTATTGTCCGCTAGCGAAGGTCTCGCCGGGGCCGTCGTGATGATCGTCGGCTTCACGCTTCTGACGGCCGGGCTCGTCGGGTTCTTCGCATACGGCTACGCGGCGGGCTTTGCCACGCTCCACCGGGACCGCCGTGTCGGGTCGGATGCAAGTTACGGACCGCGCTGAACAGAATGGACGGCCGGGCCCACTTATCCCAGCCGACGCACCATCTTGAACCCGTCCTCCCCGTCCGTGTAGAACTTCGGAAGGACCGCCGAGATCTCGAAGCCATAGCGCTTGTAGAATCGGATCGCCTCCTCGTTCGAGATGCGCACCTCGAGTTCGATCGTGCGGATGCCCCGCACCGCGCACGCCTGGACGAACGCATTCATCAATTGGCTGCCGAATCCCTGCTTCCGGAAGACCGCCGTGACCGCGAACATCAGGATGCGGGCTTGGCCGTCGGCGCTGATCACGGCCGCGAGGAAACCGACCGGGTGGCCGTCGAGATCGGCGACGAGGAAGCCGTCCCGCCACCAGCGGTGGATGTCGAGGTACAGCGAGGTCGGATAATTCTCGCGCAACGCTTCCCGGACGATCGACGCGACCGCGGGGATGTCGTTCGGGACGAAAGGCCGGACGCGCACCCGGGCGGAGCGAAGGGCCCGGGCCATTTGAAAATGACGGTTGGCGGCAGGCTCATGTTCGCGGGCGACGTTCGACGGCGGTGCGTGTCTTCGTCGAGCTGTCGGGGGAACATCCGACCCTCCCCCGCGCAGAGGCGCTCGCCGCATTGGCATCGGAGCGCGTCGAGGTCCGCCGCACGACCTTCGGGCCGAATCTGCTCCGCCTCGAGGTCACGGGCCCGGTCGAGCGCGCGGCACATCGGCTCGGCCTCGCTCACGTCGTCTGCGAAGAACTCGCGTCCGGAGATCTCGAGTCGATTCGTGCGTTCGCGGCCGCACAGCAACTCGGTGGTCGTACGTTCCGAGTCCGCGCTCACGGGCTTGGCGTGGACCTAGACCCGCGAGGCGTCGAAGGACCGCTCGGCGCCGATTTCGGCAAGACCGGCCGCGTGGATCTGGACGCGCCGCAGATCGACTATCGGGTTTTGCTCGGCGAGGAATTCGTCCTCGGGCGGGTCATGCATCGGGTGGATCGCGCTCGACTCGAAGCCACGAAGGTCGCGAACCGACCTTTCTCCCTCCCGATCTCCCTGCATCCGAAGTTCGCACGGGCGCTCGTGAACCTCGCCCGCGTTCCGATGGCCGGCACCGTCCTCGACCCATTCTGCGGCACCGGCGGGGTCCTCCTCGAAGCGATGCAGTTAGGGCTTCGCGGGATCGGTTTGGATCACGAACGGGGGATGGTGCTGGGGACCCGGACCTCACTGCATCCCGGGGAACATGCTCCCGATCTCGCCATCGCCGATGCTGGACGTCCTCCCTTGCGCGCCGGATCGGTCCATGGAATCGCGACGGATCCGCCGTACGGTCGGGCGGCATCGACGCAGGGCGAGGCGATCGATCAACTGTACGCGCGTGCGTTTGCCGCGTTCGCCGAGCTCCTCCCGCGGGCGGGCCATCTCGCGATTGTGCTCCCCAATGAACGCTGGATCGAGCGCGGTTCCGAAACCCTTGAACTCGTCGAGACCCACGCGCTCCGAGTCCACCGCTCGCTCGTCCGGCACTTCTGCGTCTTCGTCAGGGAATGACCTGAAGGTCGACCGGGAGCTGCGCGCTGACCGATCCATCGATGGTCCGGGCAACGACGACGAAGGCGACGTATCGGGGGAGCGGGGTCGGCCATACCGAGGGAGCGGTCACCCGCAAGTCGAACGCCGCCAGCTGAGTCGAATTCAGCGAGATGGTCACGCTGTTGTTGCTGACCGGTGTGAGCACCGAACCGATCTGGTACGAAGTAAACAGGGTGACGAAGCCGAACGCGTTCAGATTCGGATCGTACGCCGTGACGATCACGGACTCTTTCACCGGCCCGGTGTTGTTCACCCCGAAGGTCAAGAGGATGGACGCACCCAACGCGATCGTCTGATTGATCGGGAGCGGCGTGCCGTCGGTCGCCACGAACGCAAGCCCCCGTTCGCTCGCGACGGTCACGAACGGCTGCGGAACGAAGGTCACGATCAGGATTGCGACCGCGGCGATCCCGATGAGCTTTCGCCCCGGGTCGAGGCGCGTCAGGTCATTGAGGGGCGGCGGATGCCGCACCCCGAGTATGAAAATCAGGAATCCGAAGAGGAACCAACCGGGGTAGAAGAGGCTCAGTCCAAAGAGGATCAGGACCGCAGACCAGGACAGGTAGAGCTGGCGGCTCCCGAGGAGCGCCCGCGCGACGTGGCCGCCGTCGAGTTGCCCCGCGGGCAGCAGGTTGATCGCGGTCACGAACAATCCGACCCAGCCGGCGAACGCGAGCGGGTGTGGATGGCTGAGCAGCGTCTCCGGCAACGGGAAGAACAACGACAGGGCACGGAACAGAAGCGACGGCTGCGCCTGCCCCGCCAGGGTAACGCCGGTGGCGGGGGATGCCGCGGACAACGCGAGTCCCGCCAAGGTCACGGGAATTGCGATTGCGAATCCGACGAGCGGTCCCGAAACGCCGATATCCAAGAGCGCGCGGCGATTCGGGATCGGGTCTCTCATGCTGATAAACGCGCCGAACGTGCCGAGGGGCGGGACGGAAGGCAGGAAGAACGGAAGGGACGCCTGCACTTTGTATCGCTTCGCGACGAGATAGTGCCCCATTTCATGGGAGCCGAGGATCGTCAGCAGGGGAAGGGTGAAGAACAAGCTACCGAACCCGATTGACTCGGCGGACAGGAACGGCTGCCCCGAGTAATCCATCCAGTTCCACGCTCCGCCGAAGAACGTCGTCGTGAGGATCGTGACGAAGAGCAGGATGAGGTTCACCTGTGTCCGGGCGAAACGCGGTCGGGGCCGTCGTTGAACGTGGACCAGGGTTTCGCCCTTCTCCTGGGTGATCGTAGGGATGTAGTCTTTCGGGACGAGCTCAAGGCGCAGGGCGTCGAATGGCGCGTCGACGCCGCCCGGAGGAACCCCGACCTGGAACGTCAGCGCCATCGGGCTGACGACCACGCCGTACACGGAAAACTGGCGCGCTACCGCGGCCCGGAGCGACTCAATCTCCGCCTCCGGGGAGAGCATCGCGCGAGCCAACCTTCCCACGTATTAAAAGGTGCGGGGCTCCGAAGTCGGCCTACGTGTTTTCGATGCTGAAGGGACGAAGCTTTCGCAATTAGGTCTTCGGGCGAGGGGAACCGGAAAGGATGGCTCGGACGTGTTCCGACACTCCCAGAAGTCCGACGAGGCGGACCAGATCTCGCACCAATGCTTGCGGCTTTCTGTATCCGTTATCGGAGGCGAGCTCGACGAGCTGATCGTAAAGGACCGACGTTAGCCTCAGCTCGACGGCTTTCCCCTCGATACTCGAACGGTCTACTCCGAGCTTCCCTCCAGCCGCTCCCACGACCCCGCCTCACTCCAAACCTCATATGCCGAACTCGGCAGATAAGG
>VBLZ01000074.1 GCA_005878515.1 Methanobacteriota archaeon
CCTGATCAAACGCGCGGCCCAGACGGTCGTCACGATCATCGTTGTCCTTGTCCTGATGTTCGTGCTCTTCCGGCTAATGCCCGGCGACCCGGTGTCGTTCCTGATCCAACCCGGGCTCACACCGCAGGAGCGCGATGCGCAACGCGTCGCGTATGGCTTCGCCCGCTGGGAAAATGCTCCGGGTGTCTTCAAGACCGGGAGCTTCGCCGTGCCCGACCCCGGCTTGTACTCCGTCACGATCGACGTGCGCGACTCGAAAGGGAACACCGTGAGTCTCCACGCCGCCTACGTCGACCCGAAAGTCTTCCCTCCGGGCAGCCCGATCTTCCTCCGTGGATTGAGTGCCGAACCGTCGCAGCACGTCCTGGACGGGGACGCGGTCAACCTGTCCGTTCGGCCGCTCACGTCGGTGCCGACCGACCTCTCGACGTTCGAAGCGTGGGCTCTCGTCACGTCTCCGTTGGGCCCGGTAACGAATGTGACCCTGACGTACTCAGGCGGTCTGTTCACCGGGAGCTACACTCCCGCGACGAACGGAGTCTACCCCGTCGAATTCAACGTCCGAAACCCGGCGACTGGAGACCTCGCGTACGCGCCGTTTGGATTTGCCGCAAATCCGGTCGACATCTCCCCGTTTTCGTACGTGACCAATGAGGATCCTCGCGGCGCGATCTTCACGGCTCCGATCGCGTACACACGGACGGCGGCAGACGTTGAGGTCATCGTGCGATCGTCACAAGGGGACCTTGGCGATCTCGTGGGACGCGTCCTGACTCCTCGAGGCGCCGCAAACGAGTTCGCCCTCAACCATCCCCTCGTCGCCGTCGACCGACCCGTATGGGAAGAGTTCTGGTACTACCTGGCCGGAATGCTGACGGGGAACTTCGGCAACTCGTTCCAGACCGGCCGGCCCGTGAGCTCGGAAATCCGAGAGCGAGTCGGACCCACGCTCCTCCTTTTCGGCACCGCAACGATCATCTCCGTCCTCATCGGCATCGGCGGAGGGGTCCTCCTTGCGTGGTTCCGGGGATCCCGCGGAGAAATCGCGGCGATCGTATCGAGCCTGTTCTTCTACTCGATGCCGATCTTCTGGTTCGGAATCATCCTCCTCTTTGTCTTTGCGTACACCTTGAAACTCTTTCCGTTCGGTGGCATCGGCGGCGTCGACTCGTTTGGGAACTCGCTCACCGGATTCGCCTGGGCCGGAGACGTTTTGTGGCACATGGCCCTGCCGCTCGCCAACCTCGTCATCCTGAATTTCGCGGGATACGTCCTCCTGATGCGAAACTCCTTGCTCGAGGTGCTCGGCGAGGACTTCGTGACGGTCGCGCGGGCGAAGGGACTCAAGGAACGGACCGTCATGTACAAGCACGCGGCCCGAAATGCGATGCTTCCGGTGACGACGGTCACCGCCATCGCGATGGCCACGGTGATCAGCGGTGGCGTCCTGACCGAGACGATCTTCTCCTGGCCGGGGATGGGATTCTACTTCGTCGCGCGCACCCTGGGACAGGACTTCCCCGCGGTCCAGGGAGCGTTCTTCATCCTCGCCCTGCTGACGGTCCTCGGTAACGTCGTCGCCGACGTCGCGTACGCGTACCTGGACCCGAGGGTTCGATTGTAATGGTCGATTGGGACCTCGCGAAGGAACGCCTTCGAGCCTATCGTCGGAACCTTGCCAACACCTGGGCACTCTTCAAGGAGAGCCGCATCGGAGTCGTCGGGATTGGGATCATGATCGTCTTCGTCATCCTCGCGGCCCTCGCTCCATATCTCGGACTCCGCGACCCCATCTATTGGCGCGCGCCATCGGAGGATGTCATCGCGCTCGACACCTACTGGCAAGCCGACACGTCGAGCTTTCTGTTCCGCGCAGGCGATCCGATCCAATCGCAGGTCGCGATCCGCGTGATCCCGCGCGCGACCGATCCGCGGGCGGACCGCCTGTACGCGGCATCGGGTAACAAGCTCCTCGCTATCAATCCCGCGGCCGGAGGATCGAAGGGATGGACCGGCCCGGACCAAACCGCCGCGTTCACGACCCCGACGGAAATCACGGCCGGACCGGTGGCGGTGAATTTCGGCAGCAAGACGAATCCGGCGTACCTCGACCTTGTCGTATACCTGGGGACATCGGATGGAACCTTCTATGCATTGAATGACAGCGCCGTCGAATTCGACGGCGATACCCCCTTGCCCGGAGGACCGGATGTCACGACGCGGTCGGTGGTCGGGAGCGTGACTTCGATCGCCGTCTGGTCGGAGCCCACGGATGACCCGGCGCCGGCCCGACATCTCGGCGAATCCGTTTTCGTCGGGACTTCGGAGGGACACCTGTACGCGTTCGCCGCGTCGAACTTGTCCTTGATATGGGAGCAGTCGTTCGGACCGGGAATTCCGATTCGCATGGCGTCCGGGCCGATGAATCCGCCGGCGAATCCCAGTTATTCCCCCGCGCTCACCGAAGACGGTCAACAGCTGTTCCTGAATGCCGGCGACTGGCAGTCCGTGTACACCCGGAACGGCACGTTGGCATGGACGGGATTTCCGGTGAGCACACCTTGGACCTCCGCACCGGTTGTTGGGCTCCCGTCGATCCTGGCGGACGGCAGTTTCGGCGAGCTCGCATACGCGGCCTCCGACGACGGATGGCTCTTTGCTCGCAAGATCGCGACGGGCGCGCCGTACGCACCCTGGGAGTCGTCCCCCGCCGCCCAACTGCACCCGAGCGGCAGTCGGACCATCCCGGTCATGGAGACGGTCTCGCAGCGGGATCCCGGACCTCTCTCGTCTCCGTTCATCGATTCGACGACGGTCTACGTGACGTCCGGCTCGGGGATCCTGTACTCGATCGCCCGGGACGCGGTGGGTACGCTGTCCGCAGGGACCGTGAAGTGGCGCTTCGCCGACAAGGTCGTCCGAGAGCGAGGGTTCCGGTTCACCGCCCCGCCGGCCCTGGCCGTCGCCCAACGAATCATCTTTGGTGTCGGCGTCGACTCGAAGGGGACACCCGATCCCGCGGACGACACGGGAATTGTGTACAGCCTGTCCGAGGTCGGCGACCTGCTGTGGCGCAAGGACTTCAACGGCACGCTCGCTGCGTCGCCCTCAATCTGGACCACGCAAGTCGGCGCCCAACTCAACATTCCGAATGTCTGGCTCGGCACGGGGAGAGGATGGGTCTATGCGATTTCCTCGACCGGCAAGTACCTCGCCCCGCTGCCGCCCGGAACCTATCCGTCCGGCAACCAATACCTCTGGGGCACGGACCTCCAAGGCCGGGACATCTTCAGCCAGTTCATCTGGGGCTCGCGAATCGCCCTCATCGTGGGCTTCTCCGTTGCTCTCCTGACCGTTGGCATCGGCCTCGTGGTCGGACTCGTCGCGGGCTACCTGGGCCGCAAGACGGACATCGTCCTCATGCGATTCACAGACGTCATCCTCGTCCTCCCGCTCCTGCCGCTCCTCATCATCCTCGCCGCCGTCCTCGGCTCGAGCATTTGGAACATCATCCTCGTCATCGCGCTTCTGTCATGGCCCGGCACGGCGCGGGTCATTCGGTCCGAAGTCCTCAGCCTCAAGGAGCGCCCGTACATCCAGTCGGCGCGAGTGACCGGAGCGAGCAGCGTCCGAATCATGTTCCGACACTTGACGCCGAACGTCATGCCGCTCGTGTTCCTTTACATGACGTTCGCGGTAAGCGGCGCGATCCTCCTCGAGGCGGCTCTCAGCTTCATCGGCCTTGGGGATCCGAACACCCCGAGCTGGGGTCAGATGCTGTCGACGGTCCAGCAGGCGGACCTGCTCCGAGCGTACTGGTGGCTCCTCCCGCCGGGGCTCGGGATCACGGTCCTCTCGCTCGCGTTCTTCCTCACCGGTCGAGCGTTCGAGCAGATCATCAACCCCCGCCTGCGGACGAGGTGAACACACGGTGGCGCTCCTCGAAATCCGGAATCTGCGAACGTACTACCGCGTTCGCAAAGGCGAGGTAAAGGCCGTCGACGGGGTCAATTTCACAGCGGACCGCAGCAAGACTGTCGGACTCGTTGGCGAATCGGGGTGCGGCAAGACGACCTTGGCCTTCGGCATTTTGCAAATCCTCCCCTCGAACGCGCGGATTGTCACGGGCGAAGTGCGCGTGGCGGGCGAGCTCGTCTTCCGTGCACCTCTCACGCACGAGCTGAAGTTCCTCCTCGAGCAGGACGGACTCGGGGACGCCGTTCAGGACATGTTGGCGATGCGCGCAGCTGGTATGCAGGCGGACAAAGCCTCGACGGCCGCCAACGAGCTGATGCCGATCCTCCAGCAGGAGGCTTCCCTGATCGAGGACGCCCAGCAAATGATCGCGAACGGTCAGGCGGACCCTGAGGCACTGAAGCGGGACTTGCTCGACCTCGCCGAGCGACGCGAGCGCGCATGGAACCGTGGTTTCACCCGCCGCGCGATCCAACGGTCCCAGCGGAATCGCATGCAGACGATGCGATGGTCCCAGGTCTCGATGATCTTTCAAGGCGCGATGAACGCCTTCAACCCGGTGTATCGAGTTGGCGACCAGATCGAGGAAGCCCTCGAGGCCCACATGGACATGACATCCGAGCAACGCCAGGCTCGGATTCAGGAACTGTTCAAGCTCGTCGGCATGACCGCGGATCGGTCGGAAGGATATCCGCACGAGTTCTCCGGCGGGATGAAGCAGCGCGCGATGATCGCGATGGCGCTCGCCTGCAAGCCGGACCTGATCATCGCGGACGAACCCACGACGGCCCTCGACGTAATCATGCAGGACCGCATTTTGGGAGAGATCCGCGATTTGCAGCGGGAGCTCGACCTCGCGATGATGATCATCACGCACGACATTTCCGTCGTCGCGGAAGTCTCCGACCGCATCGTGATCATGTACGCGGGCGAGATCGTAGAAGAGGGGACGACGGAGAGTGTCTTTGAACGGCCCTCGCATCCATACGCGCTCGGCCTCCTCGAGGCGTTTCCGAGCGTGAAGGGCCCCAAGAAAAAACTTAGGGCGATTCCCGGATCGCCGCCGGACCTCGTCAACCCGCCGACCGGATGCCGCTTCCACCCGCGCTGTCGATTTGCCCAGGACATCTGCACGCGGGAGCGTCCCGAACTCATCGAGGTCGATACGGGCCATCGCTCCCGTTGCCACTTCGCGAAGGAAATATTCTCTGGGAGCCTTGCATGACGGAGGATGGCGCCGTCTGGGACGTGCGTGGGCTCCGGAAGCTCTTCCCGCTGAAGGCCGGATTGTTGGACGCGCTCCGAGGGAGGGAGAAACAAGTCCACGCCGTCGACGGGATCGATTTCTCGATCGAGCGGAGCGAAATCCTCGGGATCGTCGGAGAGTCGGGCTGTGGGAAGACGACGACCGGTCGCCTCCTGGTGAAGTTGGAGGAGCCCACAGAGGGCCAGCTCCTCTTCCACGGCAACGACATCGCGCCCCTGAAGGGAGCGCCCCTGAAGGACTTCCGACGCCGCGTTCAGATGATCTTCCAGGATCCCTACGAGTCGCTCAACCCGCGGTTCACCGTGATGGACGCGGTCGCGGAGCCGCTGACGGTACACGGCGTGACGGATTCCCTGGAGGATCGAGAAGACCTGATCGCGAAGGCGCTCGAGCACGCCGAACTTGCGCCGGCGTCCGACTTCATGTACCGGTATCCGCACGAGCTGAGCGGCGGGCAGCGGCAACGGGTCGCGATTGCGCGGGCGATCGTCCTCCAGCCGGAGTTCATCGTGGCGGACGAGCCCGTGTCCATGCTCGACGTCTCGATCCGCGCGGGGGTCATGAATCTCCTGCTCCAACTCCGCGATGAGTTCCGGCTCACCCTGGTGTTCATCTCCCACGACGTCGGGGTCACTCGGTACATGTCCGACCGGATTGCGGTGATGTACCTGGGGCGAATCGTCGAGCTCGGGAAAGCGGAGGAGGTAATCGCTCAGCCACTCCATCCGTACACCCAGGCGCTTCTCACATCCGTCCCGGTGCCGGATCCGAAATTCCAGCGCGGCCGTGCGAAGATCCAGGGAGAGCTGCCCAGCCCGATCGACCTTCCGACCGGATGCACGTTCCATCCACGCTGCCCGTACGCGCAGGAGATCTGCAAGACGACGAAGCCCGAGTTGCGGGAGATCGTCCCAGGCCATTTCGCGGAATGCCATTTCGCCGGAGAAGTCGGATTGTCCTCGGGCGCGCCTCCCGTGGCTGCGGCCATGCCTGGCGGGGGGCCACCGGGATGACATGGTTCGCAAAGGCCGCGGCGGTGTTCGTCGCGGTTCTCGCGGTGGTCGGCGCGGTCGCGTGGGTGAACTTCGTGGACCGGTACGTTGCCGCGAGCGACGCGCGGATGCAGATCCCCGGAAACGTCGGCTACCACGATGTCACGATCCCGGCAATCACGTCTCCGGATCAAAACGTGACCGTCGGCGTGTTGTTCGAGCTCCGTAACCCGTCTGGCATCGCAATCGACATCATGCATATTTCGTACCGGCTCTACATGGACAACCTCACGGACACTCGCCCGTTCGCGGAGAAGAGCGCCTCGATCTTCGTCGTACCGGGCGGTTTCTTCCCGCCGGGCATCGGATACGTCGTCGGGCCGCACACCACCGCGCTCGTCTGGGGAAATGCGACGGTCTTCGGCGCGACGCAGCCGACCCAACTCGAGCGCTTGAATGTCACCTTCGGGGGTCACTATTACCCAATCATCGACGCGTCGCTCGTCTACCGCGTTCACGACACGTCGATCGTCGAGCGCGTGCTCGGGATCGAGTTCCCCACCCCACAAGGAGGAATCGTTCCCTATGGATCGTGAGATCGTTCGCCGAGGCCTCATCGAAGCAGTCTTCGTGGTCCTCGCCGGCTTCTCGATGGGAGCGCTCGTCGTCGTTGCGAACTTCGCCGAGTACGGATTGTGGCTTTCCTTGGACGTCGGAGGGACGATCATCTTCGTGGCGCTCGCCGCAGGGATCGCGATCGGATTGAGACTGCAGGACGCGGAGCCGCAATTTCTCGTCCTCGCTGGCTTCGTCGCATCGTCCATCGCGATTGTCATCGTCGTGCTCTCGGTCTATGCCCCGGTTTTCGCGGGGGTTGTCCCAAGTCTCGAAGCGCTCGGTCCTTCGGACTCCGCCCGCGCGGTCATCATCTTCGCCTCGCTGTTCCTGATTCCGATTCACCTCGTCGGCTGTGTGGCCGGCTACGCGCTCGCCGACTTCCTGGCCCCCGAGGGATTCCGACGCGGCCGAGCCCCCGAGCGCCTTTGAGGCACGACTTCGGCTTGGGGGGACGAGCCCATTAGGACGGTCTTCGAATCACCGATGATGGATAGGAATTACTCGCAGTATATAATAATCATAAGATAATAGTCCTCTATGGAGAAACCCTCAAGAAAGGGGATCAAGAACCGCTCCGAATACTGCGCTCGGTCGCAGGCGTTCGGCGACCGAATTCGAGGGCCTCGGCAATCTGGGGAATTTATTTATACGCTCCAGAGAATCCCCGGAGGCTTTTCCGTGTTGGGGAGAGGGAGACGAATGTCGAACAACACAGCACGTCGACTGCTAAGTTTTCTGATCGTCGCTCTGATGGTCCTCAGCGGGGTCGTTGTCCTCGCCGGCGCCACGGCGCGAGCGGCTCCGGTTTCGGTCGCCCAGGCCGATCGGAGTTCACAAGGGCCTTCGCCGGAGACAACAGCCGGGGCTCCGACTTCTACGGACAAGATAGGCCAACCGCCGAGTCTGGCGCTTTGGAAGATCGATTCGGCACTGCAGTCTGTCGCACTAAGCGGGGACAAAGGATGGTCGTACGTTGAAATCAGGAGCGTCGCTGGAGCCGAGCTCGGAAGGCTGCTGACCAGCTACGGCGCCCGTGTCTCCTCGGATCTCGCCCTCGAAGGCCGGCCAATAGGCCCAATCACGTTCCGAAACGTTGCCACCGACAATCTCCCTGTCATCCAGCGCGTTTGGATCCCGAACGCGGCCCTCTCTTCCATCTCCGCGCTACCGAGCACGATCAGCGTGAGTCTGCCGCTCGTGCCCAAGTTAGATTCCAGCCAGCAGGGACCGACCACTCCCCTCGGCGAAGACCGGATCGACCGGACCGCCATCGCACATGCGCTCCAGGAGCAGGGAATCGAGCTGACGAACTTCCCGAGCTATCTGGAGCATGGTTCCCTCGCCGCACGTCAGGACTACGGGGTCACCGGGAGCGGCGCCTCCATCGCAATCGTGGATACGCCCGTGGACTTCGGCCAAGCGAATCTGGTCGGGCAATGGGCGGTCAACCAGAATGCTTCGTCACCTTACTTCGGCTGGCCCATCGTCGGGGACACCGGTTCCCTGTCGGACAACCTCGCGCTTTGGACAACGAGCAGCGATCTTGACCGCTTCCCCTATCCCCTCCTATCCAGCCGCGGCACGTTCAACAGCAACTTCCTCTCCGACACGCACTACGAGGCGGCGGTGAACGCCACCGGTTACCTCCACTACGCGAACGGGGTCGGCGGCTACGCGGCCCGAGCCGACCCGGCGGGCGTCAGCGGAGTCGTGAACAACAGCCTGCTCACGAGAGATTACTACGTCGGCGATTCGTCCGATCCGAATCGGATCGTGAGCGCGAGCGGCGTCTATCGCCTCGGCGTCCTCAAGGACGACCACCTCACCGCCGTGTACGGACAGCGAGTCGGTCTGCTTCTCGTCGACCGGACGACACCGGGCGTGTACGACACGGTCTATGCCGACCTGAACTTCGACAACCGATTCACAGACGAAAACCCGGCGACCCGGGCGTCCCCCTTGCTGTACCGAGATCTCGATGCGGATGGCCTGCCGGACATCAGCGGGGGTCTCGTCTACTTCATCGCAAGTTCGACGGCGGTATCCAATGAGGTCGTGATCGCCAGCGCGACCGGCAAAGAGAAGTATGCGCTCCTTGCGAACCGGAACCTCGCGGCCGACGTCTACGACTTCTTCTCGATGGACCTCCCGACCCTCTCCATGAACGGAGCATATTGGCCGAGCGCAGGCGAAGACATCTTTGAAGTCCTCAACCCCAGCACCGCCGGGAACGAGAAAGACACGAGGCAACTCCTTTCCTCGGGGAACAATCTCCTGAGCGGAGCGCCCGTGGACACCACGACGCTCCTTCAGAGCTACAACTTGTCCAAAGTCTACGGCGTGTTCGGAAACGGTGGCCAGCTGAGCGAAGGCGTCGACTACGAGATCAACATGGATACGGGTGAAATCCATTGGCTTCACAATTTCGGGATTGGCGACTTCCTCTACATCGTGTACGAGTTCCAGACGTGGCGAGTCGATTTCGCGACCGGAAACGTCACCTTCCTCGCACCACCCCGCGCCGGATCAGTCGTGAGGGCGAGCTACCAAACCGGGGTGCCCTTGCCTTATGCCGACGTCCTGGCCCGCCGTCACGGTTACGACCTGTTCGTCCCTGCGAATGGCGATCTAGTCGGGACCTACGGCGCCTACCTCATCGGCGGCAACTGCTGCCACGGGACCTCGACCGCGACAACCGCCGCGGGGAAGCCAGCCGGCATGACCGGCACCCTCTTCGACACCTGGGGTCAGGCGCCGGGGGCGAAGGTCATCAGTGTCGCGATGTTCAAACCGGGCGCAACGATTGACGACTCGTGGGCCTTCGCCGTTGAAGGCCCCGATGGAACCCCCGGGACCGGGGA
This sequence comes from Methanobacteriota archaeon, assembly GCA_005878515.1. GTDB lineage: Archaea > Thermoplasmatota > Thermoplasmata > RBG-16-68-12 > RBG-16-68-12 > RBG-16-68-12. The sequence continues at coordinate 9,714 of VBLZ01000074.1, forward strand.
CGAAGCGAACATCGCGAGCAACAGCTGGGGCTGGACCGACCAGCCCGCATCAGGTTGGGAGTACTACAGCCGTTTGAAGTACTACCTGAACACAGTCTACGCACCCGGAACCGTCTTCGTGCAATCCACGGGAAACGAGGGGCCGGGGTACGCCACCGAAGCATCTCCGACGGCGTCGTCCTCCATCCAGGCGGGCGCCGCGACGAGCACGGACGTCTTTTGGCTCTTCCAGGCGCTGGGCGCCGGACTCGGGTATGGCGGTGGGCCACAGTATTCGTGGCCGCTCGGTTTGAACGGCTCGCTCGGCCCCGGACCGTACGGCGACGTCGTGAGCTTCTCGAGCCGGGGCCCGAACGCGCTCGGCCAACCGGGCCCGGACATCCTCGGAATCGGCGAGGCCGGGATCGCGGGCATCCCGGTGAACGAGGTGTTCAGCGGACAGGACGCCTTTGACATTTTCTTCGCGGGGACTTCGCAGGCGGCACCGAACATCGCGGGGATCGTCGCGTTGATCATGGAGGCGTACGCCTCGGCCCACGGAGGGCAGATGCCCACCACGGCCGTGATCCAATCAATCCTCAAGACGACGGCCGATGACGTCCACCAGGAGACCATCGCACAGGGAGCGGGCTTTGCCGACGCGCTCCGAGCGGTCAAGGTGGCCAAGGAAATCGAAGGCGTCACCTCCGACGTGCACGAGTGGATTCCCGGAGGGTTCGCGGGAAAGCACCGGGACATGTTCGTCAACCTGCTGGCCCCGGGCGCTTCCGACAAAACGAAAATCACGCTGACGAACCATGGGACGAGCCCGGTCACGGTTTCCCTGAGCACCGGCGTCTTCGAGAGGTCTGGCACGTTCAGCTTCAACTGGATCTATCCCAACACCTGCGCCGGCGGCCTCCGCACGGGCCGGCCGGACTTCTGGGTCTTCAACAAGACGGGCGTTTGGAACAGCCACGATCCGGACCACCCGGGTGACGCCCTAGCCAAGGCCGCGGATCCGGGTCTCCCCGCTCTCTGGGACGGCGCCGACTTGATGAAAGTCTACGCGTACACCGACCCGAAAGTCGCGACCCAGAGGGGGGCCCTCGGACTGTACGACTGGGTTGACGTGAACGGCAATGGCATTTGGGACCGGTTCACGGAGGAAAGCTACATCGCCCCGGTCGTCTTCGGCGGAGACTTTGCCGGAGGTCAGCTCAACGCGCGCACCGTGTACAGCCCAGGCGTCCGAATCCACAGCGGACTGGGAATCAGCGCCAGTGCGCTCGCGGGGACCTGCTCAGGGGGCCCACTCCCGGAGACGCTGTACGTCGAGTTCTACCAGCGCGTGCCGTGGTCCGTGTTGAGTCTCGACCGCTCCAGCGTGACCATTCCCGCGGCTGGCACGGCGACCGTGAACGTCACCGCGACGGTTCCCGCGGGCACCGCACCGGGTTCGTACGCTGGCGGAGTCTACTACAATGACGGGAGCAACACGTCCACGATCCAAGTGCTGATCAATGTCCCGGTCACTCGGCTTCCGGGGAATCTCGGCGGAGGGCTGGCGAAAGGCGGACTCTACGAGGACAACGCCTTCACCGCAGGCTTCGTGGATCCGACGATGGGCGACGGACGCTGGTTCTTCTTCGACACGAACGCGATGTCGGCGCCGAACCGCAAGCTCCTCTACAACCTGAACTGGGAGAACCCCTCCTCCGACGCAGAGATCTTGAGCTTCGGACTCGTCGCGGATTCGAACTTTGCGACGGACAGCATCTTCGGTCCGGGCACCTTTGCGCTCAAGGCCCACACCAAGAGGGCGGTCGGCATCACGGACACGGTCGAGCCGCAGTGGGAATTCCTGGGCTCGGATGTCTCGAGCCTCTTCATCGTGAAGCTCCAGGCGCTCACCACGACCGTTCCCCACGAGACGTTCAACGCGAACGTAGGTGTCCTGACGGTCAACACGAACGACGTCCGCATCTCGAGCAACCATCGGACCGGGAGCGTCCCCGTGACCGTGTCGGCGAACGTCCCGCTCCGCTCCGGAGTCAAGTTGGATCCGAGCCTGCAAACCGTCTTCAAAGATGCCACGACGACGTTCGCGGACCAGGCGGTCTCACCGTATCCTTACACGACCGGGCCGTACATCAACTACCTGTTCAACGCACCGAACACCGTGAAGACCCAAGTCGTCTCGGGGACGAAGAGTGCTTCTTGGAGTCTCTTCTTCCACAGCGGCGCGCGCGATGTGGACATGGGCATCTTCTTCGACGCGAATTGCGACGGGACGTATACCGTCGCCGATGACGTCATCGGGTACATCCAAGGCTCGACGCTGAACAATCCGGAGACCGCCGAGGTAAACGCGCCGACCCCGGGATGCTATTGGGTCCATGCCGCGGGATTTGACGTGGACCCGGGCAGCTTGTTCGACCTGACGTTCGTTGCCAACGTGCCGGCGACCCAAGGTATGTCAATCGCGGTGACGCAGGCCTTGTCCACGGTGACGAAGGACCTCCGGGTCGACTCATACGCCTATGGAGGGCAGCCGTTCCTCATCTACCTGTTCGACTCTGCGAACCGGTATAAGACCGAAGTCGCCGCCGGGACGATCATCGCCACCTGGAGCATGTTGTTCCATCCGCCCGCGAGCGACGTCGACTTCGGCATCTTCTACGACGCGAACTGCGATGGAGTCTACACCGTCGCGGACAGCGCCGTGGGGACGGTCGCGGCGACCTCCAACAATCCGGAGACTGCGACGAAGTCGTTCCCTGCGCCCGGATGTTACTGGGTCCATGCGGCTGGCTTCGCCGTCGTGGGTTCTGCCCTCTTCGACCTCACCCTAGCCGTCACGGTCCTCGGGGCATCCGCGTTCTCACCGGTCGGGCTCCCCGAAAGCGCCATCGCGGCAGACACGGAGGTCCAGTTTGACATCGACTGGTCGTTCGACGCGGCGAAGCAGCCGGGAGTCACGACCGACTTCCTGTTCGTCAGCCCCGGGAATTCGCCGTTCGCCCTCACGCAGACCCTGCAGGTCACGTTCAGCTTCGACCTGACGCCGCCGTCCTTCAGCTCGCCGCTGCCATCGCCGGGGGCGACCGTCGCCTCGACGAGCCCGGGCGTTTTCGTTCAGATCGATGACACGCAGCGAGGATCGATCGCGCCGAAAGGCGAGATTGACGAGAGGACCATCCGGATCTGGCTGGACGGGCAGGATGTGACCGCGCTCTCTCAGATCAGCGTGCCGTTCCAGAACCCGTCCGGCACGGCGAACGACGGGTACAACATCGGCACGGTCCTCTTTGTGCCCACGGCTCCCCTGAGCGAAGGCGGTCACACGGTCCTCGTTCAGGCGGGCGATTTCGCGGGGAACATCGCGACGACCTCTTGGTCCTTCACCGTCGATACGTCCGGGCCAGTGCTCGACATCCTCGCACCTACACCTGGCTTCGCAACGAGCTCGTCGAGCGTCACCGTGCAAGGTCGAACGGAACGAAGCGCGACCGTGACGGTCGCGAGCTCGAGCGTGAACGTCGATGACACCGGCGCGTTCAGCGCCGTTGTGGCGTTGGCCGACGGGGCCAATGTGATCGATGTGACCGCGGTGGATGCGAACGGGAATACGGCCCGCACATCGATCACGGTCATCCGCGACTCGGCGGCTCCGTCGATCTCGGTCCTGAGGAGCTCCGCGGGCGTCCTCACGAACAAGGATCTGACCGTCATTTCGGGCGTCGTGAGTGAGGCCGCTTCCCTGACCGTGGCGGGAATCCCCGCGACCGTCCGCGCGGACGGGTCGTTCGAGATGCCCGTCTCGCTCGTGGAGGGAGCGAACACGATTAACCTCGTGGCCGTCGACGCGGCGGGAAACCAGGGGTCGGGCAGCCTGACAGTCACACGCGACTCGACGCCGCCGGCCGTGACGATCGACGCCTTGCCGACGGAAGTCAGTTCGGCAACAGTCACGGTCAGCGGGACCGTCGAGAGTACGATCACCTTCGTGACCGTGAACGGACAGCCGGTCACCGTGACGAACGGCCGGTATTCGGCGAGCGTCGCATTGAGCTTCGGTTCGAATGTGATCTTCGTGGAGGCGACCGACGCTGCAGGTAACCGCGCGACCGCGTCGACCGCCGTCTCCTATGTGCCGCAAGGCGTGACGACGGCATCCGTGGGCCTCGTTCTCTTGCCCGTGCTGACCGTCATCGCCCTCCTCGCTGGGCTTGCGATTGGCCAGGCCCGCCGAGGACGTGGCGGGGGTGGCGGGGGCGAGCCGAAGCTGGAGGAGATGTCGAAAGTGTCGGCAACGGAAGAGGAAGAGCTGCCACCTCCGGGAGGTGAGCTGTGATGCGCAAGATTCTCGTCGCGGCCATCCTCGGGCTCGTGCTGCTCTTGCTCCTGTCGACAGCGCGTCCGGCGGCGGCCACCCACGGAGACCTGTCCGGTCTATACGGCGGGAACCTTCGAGTGTCGGTGCGCAACGCGCTGAACCTGAACCCGTTCACCGCCACCGATGCAGACAGCTGGAAGGTGATCCCGCTCGTCTACGACAGCCTCGCGCGGATCGACCCGTTCACCCTGCTTCCGGCTCCATGGGCCGCGGCGTCGTGGAGCGTGTCCGGCTCGACCCTGACCGTCACCTTGCGATCCGACCTGGCGTTCCACGACGGCTCGGCGGAGACGGCTGCGGATGTGATCTATTCCTACAACCAATACAAATCGGTAGGTAAAGCGCCGTCCGACCTGGTTGTTTCGGGGTCGGGAAGTACGGTCACGCTGTCCTCGGCATCCGCCGGCGGGCTCGTGTTCGGCCAAGGGCTTCTCCTCCCGATCGTCAAGTCGGGTACCGTGAGCAATCCGGTCGGGGGCGGACCGTGGGAACTCGTCACCTCGACGTCAACGTCGTGGACCCTCGCCGCGAATGCGGCCCACTTCTGGCCCCCGTACTTGGACACGGTCACGTTCTCCGTATATGCGGACACCTCGGCCGCAGCGCTGGCGCTCCTGAGTGGCAATCTGGACTTCATCGGATGGGGTCTCAGCGTCGACGATCCCGGGACCATCTACAACGTCGGTGGGACGAACAGGTCGTTACTCTTCGACGCGACCATCGTCAACAACCCGGGACTCACGCAACTCGTGGTCGGCTTCAACCTGAGGAGCGGACGGACGACGAGTGATTCGGAATTCCGACTCGCTCTGGCGGACACCTTGAGCCCGCTCCTCGCGCGGCAAGCCCACGCGAACACGATCGTGTCCCGGAGCCCGGTGATTAACGAGGCGGTCCCGTGGTTCAACCCGAACCTGCCGATCTACCAGGTCGTGACCACGGAATATCCGGCTCCGACCTACCTGTTGACGGACGAGAATCAGCGGCTCGACTCGGCCGGCTATCTCGACCGCAACGGGGACGGCATTCGCGAGAAGCCCGATGGTTCGCCCTTGTCGCTCGTGGCGGTAGGGATTCCCGTGGCCGAGAGCTCGCGGATCTTCACGATCCAGGCATCGACCGTGGACGTCTTCAGCCGGTTGGGCCTCGCGGTGAGCCTCGAGTCCGTTCCGAGCGCATCGCTTCCGGCGCGGCTCGCCTCCGGCAACTTCGACGTGTTCATCGCCAGCCTCCCCACCGAATTGGACCCAGGCTTCTTGTCGGACTATTTCGGCAGCACGGGAACGAAGAACTACGTGCACGTGGTGGATTCGGCGCTCGACACCTCGCTCCAGAGCGCGAACGTTGCGTTGGCGACCGCGACTCGACAGTCCGCGGTGATGTCGGTCCAAGACCAGGTGATGACCGGCGGGTATTTCGTCCCGCTCATTCACTTCAACGCCATCGAGGCGACGGTCCGCGGATCCTTCGCCGGCTGGGTGAACATGCCCGGCGGCGTGAACAACTTCTGGACATATCAGAAGGTGCACGTCACGTCGGCGGGATCCCTCGCGGCCACCCTGACCCTCGTGCCGACGTCGGTTAAGACCGGTGCGACGACGACCGCCATCGCGAAAGTGACGGACGCAGAAGGCGTCCCCGTGTCCGGCGCGTCCGTGTCGTTCTGGATCGGCGGTAGCCAAGTTGCAAGCGGGACGACGGATGCAACGGGCACGCTCAGCACGCCCATCACGGGACCTAGCGCAGAAGGCCCAACAGATGTGCAGGTGACGATCCAGGCATCGAAGCTCGGCTACGCGGGCGCCACGGCCTCGGCGTGGATGACGGTCGCCCCGGACGTACGCGCCCTCGCGGTGGCCGTGGCCTCGTCCGCGGTCACAATCGCCCCGGGCCGTTCAGCCACGATCACGGTCACAGTGACGTCCGGTGGATCGGCCGTCTCTGGAGCCACGGTCAGCCTCGAGGTCATCGGACTGGGAGGGAAAGTCGCCTCGGCCACGGGCGCGACGGATGCCCAAGGCAAATTCACGACGACGTTCACCGCGGACGTCGGCCCGCGGACGCAGTTCCGCGTCGTCGCGACGGCCACGGCGACCGGTCATTCGGACGGCACCGGGAGCACGACCGTGATCGCCGAGCAGCGCGTCGGGACGGTCGAGCCCCGGGTGACCGCGGGCCTGGATACCACGACAATCATCGTGGCGGTCCTCGCCCTCGTGGTGATCGGGGCCATCGCGGCCATGATGGGGCGAAAGAAGTAACGGGGTGGGAGGCGACTGGGGTCGCCCGCCGCCCACTTTCCTTTTTCTCGTCCAGCGCAGCGTGTTCGCCGAATCCTCCGATTCCCAACCCGGGGAGGAAAAGGGAACCTGACGAAGAACGCCCTTCAGGCCCATCGTCCGGGGCCGTCACCGTGGGGCTCGAGGACCGCGGGGAGACGGCGCCGTGATCGTCCACGACACGGGTCGGGGGATGTCGCCGGACATCATCGAGAAACCCTTCCAACTATTCTTCGCGACGAAGCCGAAAGAGCACGGGACCGGGCTGGGCCTTGCCTTTGCGAAGAGCGTCGTCGGCGCCCATGGAGGCACGATCGAGGTGGCGTCGCTCCCCGGCCAAGGATCGACCTTCACGGTGGTCCTCCCGAAAACCCCGTCTCTTCCCTAGGCCCAGGCCCGCGGGAGAAAGCTCCATAATACCTCGGGGCTTTGCGGTCGTCGGTGGCCATGTCGCTCCTGTGCCCCATCGACTTCCGCTATGGCCGGCCGAAGATGAAGGGGATCTTCGAGGAAGAGTCGCGGCTCCAGCGCCTGCTCGAGGTCGAGGCGGCGCTCGCCCGCGCGGAGGCGAAGGTCGGGTTGATCCCCGAGCCTGCCGCGGCCGAGATCACGAAGAAGGCCACGACGAAACAGGTGACGGTCAAGCGCGTCCAGGAGATCGAGGAGGAGACGCGTCACGACCTGATGGCGGTCGTCCTCGCCCTGACCGAGGCGTGCGACGGCGAGGCGGGAAAATACGTCCACCTCGGCGCGACGAGCAACGACATCCTCGACACCGCGACAGCGCTCCAGCTCCGGGATGCGATCCACATCGTGGGCGAGGACCTGGGCGAACTCACGACCGTGTTCGCGGGCCTGGCGTCGAAACACAAGCGGACCGTGATGCTCGGCCGGACGCACGGGCAAGCCGCGGTCCCGATCACGTTCGGACTCAAGATGGCGGTCTTCGCCTCGGAGGTCGCGCGCCACAGCGACCGGTTGCTGGAGGCATCCCCCCGGATCGTCGTCGGCAAGATGTCCGGGGCCGTCGGGACCGGGGCGGCGTTCGGGCCATATGCCCTCGACATCCAGCCCGCGGTCATGCGGGACCTCGGCCTCGGTGTGGAAGAAGCGGCGACGCAGGTCGTTGGCC
>VBLZ01000085.1 GCA_005878515.1 Methanobacteriota archaeon
CCTATTCAGCGGATACTGGCAACAGAAAGGCTGGACGAACTCGGATGGCCCGAATGGTCGAATCCACACCGTGGCGATTATCGCTTGGCCAGCGGACAATTCGGTCGTGGGTGGATCGACGGAGATTGGCATCGTCGCGTTCGCCGGGGATCGCGGTATCTCGCTCGTTGAGGTCAGCACGGACGGCGGTTCGACTTGGAACGCTGCGACCCCGCTGAAGGCGCCAGTGTCGGGTCTCACGTGGAGCCTATGGAAGTACACGCCGACTGGACCCCTGTCCGGGGGCTCCCACCGGATCGTCGCGCGCGCCTATGATGGGACCGGCCTGATCCAGGATTCCGTTCCCGAACCGCCGTTCCCCAGTGGCGCTAAGGGCTACGACTCAATCACCTTGCTCGTGTCGCAGTAAGCCGATCACGTATGCTTTGCGGCTCGACTGGATCGAATCCCGAACGCAAGAATTCCGAGGCCCACAATCGCCGTAATCGAGCCGATCCAGATCCATGGCGGGTTGTTCGACATGAACGATCCGGGGATGTACCCCGCGCCTTGGAGAGCGAAGACCGTGCCTGCGAGCAGGACGAGGACTCCAAACACGACGAAGACGATCCGCATGGCAATCGCACCTGCGAGCGGCCTATAAGACTTGTCCCTAAGCGGATCGCTGATGTCGCGATATTCGCGAACTTCTGCGCTCGTTCTGCAGTAATCATCCGCCGGTCGTCACGAGGCCTTCCGGCGCCTGCCAGCTGCGATACAGGTCCTCGATCTCGTACGGCGGCGCGTGACAAGAGAGGTACCGGAGCCGGCCACGACCGACGTTTCGGATTCCGTGGGTCGACCCCGCAGGGAAATAAATCGCCGTGTCGGGTCCGAGCACTTTCCGCTCGCGGCCCGAGGTCACCTCGCCACGCCCCTCGACGATATAGTACATCGACTCGACCGTCCGGTGTTCGTGGACGGGCGTGCTTCCTCCCGGGCGGATGTCGACGACCGTGATGAGGAACTTCCGCGACCCGGCGTTGTCCGGCGTGATGAGCTGATACGAGAGGCTCTTGTCGCCCTTCAACGCCTTCGCGTCTTTGCGGTGCACGACCTTCATGCGTCCACCGCGTCCGCAAGGAACGGAGGGCATTTGGAGTTTCCGCATCAGCCCCGCGCACAAGGGTTTAATGGGCTGCCTGAGGTTCGCGGCGCGATGGTCCGCGTCGAGGTCATCGCCTACACGCCGACCGAGTTTCTCGAGGAAATGGACGTCACGATCGGACGTTGCCGCGAACTCGCGGAGACAAACAAGGTGACCTGGGTCAACGTCGTCGACCCGGACGGCCGAACCCTCGAGGACCTCGAGACGCTGTTCGGCTTGCATCCGCTGGCTCTCGAAGACGCGCAGAACCAGGACCTGCCCCCGAGGGTCGACGTCTACGACGACGTCGTGTTCGTCGTCGCGCGTACGATCGTGTGGGCCGAAGAGCTCGACACCGACCAGCTCTCGCTGTTCATCGCGAAGAAGTTCATCGTCACAATCCATGATAAGGTGTTCCCGCAGCTTGAGGAGAGCCGAATCCGTTTGCGAAAGAAAGATCCCCGACTGCTGAAGTCCGGGGCAGACTTCCTCGCCTACACGATCCTGGACGACCTCGTCGACTCGTACTTTCCCCATCTCGACCGACTGCAGAACATCGTCGACGAGCTGGAGGAGAAGGCCCTGGCCGAGCCGGTCCGCGAGACCGCGAACACGATCCACCAGTTCCGACGGGACCTCCTCATCCTCCGGAACGACCTCCGGCCCCAGCGGGACGCGTTCGCGGAACTCGCTCGCGGCGAACTCACCGGATTTCGCAAGGAGACGCGGGAATACTTCCGCGATGTGTACGACCACATGATCCAGACGCTCGACCGACTCGACACCCTCCGCGAGGTGAGCGCCGGCCTCATGGAGGTCTACCTCACCGTCGTGAGCAACAGCCTGAACGAAGTCATGAAGACGCTCACCGTCATCGCGACGATCATCCTGCCGCTCGGACTCATCGCCAGCGCATACGGAATGAACGTCGCGTTCCCCGGGAAGGAGGACTTCAGCGGTTTCATCGTGTCGCTCGTCCTGATGGCGATCGTTGTCGTCGTCATGGTGATGTTCTTCCGGCGCCGGAAGTGGCTCTGAATCCGCACGAGGCGAGACGCTTATAGCGAACGCGCGATGCCCTGGAGGATTCCCGTGCTGCCCGCGAAGTCCACAGGCGATTCCGATCGCGAGTCCATGCGAATCGCATGGAACGAGAGCGCGGATTCGTACCGCAAAGGGATGCGAGTCTTCGAGCCGTACGGATTTGACCTGCTCGCCCGGGTGAATCCGAAGATCCGGGAGTCGGCCCTCGATCTTGCGGCGGGCCTCGGTGAGCCCGCGATGAGCATCGCGCGGATGGTGGGTCCAGACGGCCGGGTCGTGGGCATCGATCTCTCCGAGCAGATGGTGGAGCTTGCCACGCGTATCGCGAAGGAGCGGCGGATCCCCGGCCTCACGTTTCTTGCGATGGATGCAGAGAGGCTAGACTTCCCCGACGAGTCGTTCGACCTCGTGACGAGCCGGTTCGGTTTCCATATCTTCGCTCATCCGGAATTGGTCGCGAAGGAAGCCCATCGAGTCCTCCGGCCGAGGGGCCGGATCGGGATCGTCGTCTGGAGCACGGCGGAGAGAGCGACGGCCCTCAATGCGGTCGTCGCGCCGATGTTGGAGTTCGCCGACCCAGACGAGACCGGCTATCAACCGACGCCTTTCGAACTCGGTGGTCCTGGCGAGCTGACGAAGCTGCTCGCAGACGCCGGATTCGTGGAAACGATGGAGGAGCGACGAACCCACACAATGGCATTCGCCGACGAAGATGAGTACATCAAGATCCTCGTCGAGGGAACGCCGCTCGGCCGTGCGATCAAGGAAGAAGACCCCTCGGTGCAGAAGAAAATCCTCGCGGGCACACGAGTGAATCTGAGGAAATGGAAATCACGCAAAGGAATCCAAATCCCGTGCGAGGGCGTCATCGTCACGGCGACGAAGTAGGGGCCTAGCTCCTATCCGTACCTGGAGGAATCTTGGCTTCCGAAGTCGGGTGCAGGAAGAAGCGGCGGTACATCCCGTCGCGGCGTGCGACGATCAATCCCTCCCGCTCGAGGACTTGGAGATGATAGTAGAGGTTGCCGCTACCGAGGGGTAGCGATCGAAGCAATTCCCGGAAGTGAACGCCGGGATGCGTGCCGAGATAGGCAAGTACCTCGCGACGACTTTGGAGATCGAGGATGCTCTTGACCCGAAGGCGGCTGTACAGAGGTGCCAAGAAGGCCGGTGCCGACTGGGTCAAGACAGCGCCGACCCCAATGACCGCCAGGGCGAGCACCGAAGCGATCCAGGGCGCGATGCCGAATCCGAATTGGATACGGATCCCGTAGGCTGCGAGGTCGCCTGTCGGAACGAAGTGAACGATCGACAAGAGAGCTACGACCGCGAGGAATTCTGCGAATGAAAGGCCGATGGTGACGCCTGCGACGGCGAGGAGGGCGAGGACCGATCGATAGAAGGTCGCGCCGGAAGTTGCTGAGACGATTCCCGTCGCGAGCAAGACGCCGACGCCGCCGAAAAGAGCGATAAGGGTGGCTCCGAGCACCGGACTGTCTTCGACGCCGAATGCGAGGGCGATTGACAGAGCAAGACAGCCCAACGCGAGGCACCACACCACCGGGAGAAGCGCTAATCCTTGGACCTTCGCTGCAATCCTTAGGGTTGCACCCGATTCGCGCGGAGTCTTCCAGGCCACCGCTTGGAACACGCGGACCGATACAGCAACGGGGATGACCGCAAGGGCGCATGAAAGGATTGCTGTCACGGCAAACCAGCTGGGGGGAGGAATCACAAAGCCCCCGAAAGCCCGACCGAGAAATTCGAGGGCTGTCTGCTGAAGGACCGCGACCACGAACGCGAACAGGAGCAGGACAGAGCCGATGAGCAGGAGTCGCGACCGTTTCGCCTCACTCGTGAGGCACTCCGAAGGTCGCACGAGAAGCGTCAGGAAGTCACGTCCCAGGGCCAGCGGTATTCCGGCCACCGTTGCGAACTCGAACGCCGCGATCCCAGAGGCGACGCTTCCATGGGGAAGGCCCCACACTCGGAACGAAGGGTGGGACATAGTGCCGACCGATGCAATCGCCTCCCCCGCGGGCGACCATGCGGAGGCTAGGTCCCGCGAGTTGCCTTCGCCATAATTCCCGGTGATTGTCGAAGGCGCGTACCGATCGACCGGAAACGCGAGGGTCCGCAGAAGCACACCGTCGCCCGCATCGAAGATTCGAATCCCGGCGGGGGTCGGTACCGCGAGCATCTGATCGGTCGGATCCCACGCGGGATAGCCCGCGAATTGGCTGCACCCGTACGCCCCGGCCGTGTCGTTGTAGCTCCACAAGGTCTGCCCGGAGCGCGAAAGAACGGTCGCGCAGCCATCTAAGTTCGCAGCCGCGATTCGGTCTCCGGAGTGAGACCATGCGACGCCTCGCTGGTCCCATTCCACACTGGGAGGTTGGTACAACCGTTCATGGCTGACCGCGTCGTAGATCGATGGACCCGCGTTCGAACCAAATGCGAGAAGGTGACCGTCCGGCGACCAGTCCACGCTATCGCCCCATGAGGACGCGTTCGTATCCAACCAAAGACGGCGGTGGGTGGCGACGTCCCAGATTGCATACCGGGCGTTCGAGGTCGTGACAATCTCCGTCCCGTTCGGGGACCACGCGAGTCCCCCGACGAACCAACTGTGAGCTTGCCAAGAATCCTGTAGGAAACCATCGGGCGTGTAGATGTACACCCATCCGGGGCTCTGAACGAAACCGAGCTCGTTCCCGACCGCAAGGCGGCGTCCATCGGGCGACCAGCGAACGACGTAGATGTCGCCGGGAACTGACCAAGTCCGGACGGTCCGCCCCGAGAAAGCGTCGAGGATCGCGACGCCGGATGTGAAGCCTCCGCCGACGGCGACGAATCGGCCGTCCGGTGACCACGAGATGGCGGCGTTCGGGGTCCAGACGGCGCCATACAGCGGCTCGATCTTCGAGACAGCGGAAACCGCGAGCGGTGGAGCGGTGGCCATGCCGTACGGGTCCACCGAAGCCCTCTCCAGCGAAAGTCCAAGGACGACCGAAAGGAGGACGAGCAGAACGACGATCGCCACCAGGGTGCGATGGGCGCACCGCTCGCCGCCCCCGGTGGGTTTCATCGGCATGCCATGAGGATGGGGCGATAAGGGATTTTTGGAACAC
>VBLZ01000086.1 GCA_005878515.1 Methanobacteriota archaeon
GAGGTTCTCCTCCGTCTCCCGGCGCTTGCCTTCCGCCTGCGCGATGTCGTCGTCGAACTTCGTAATCCCGGCGATGTTGTCGAGGATGCGCCGGCGTTCGATGGAGGACATCGAGACGATCTTCTGGACGTCCCCCTGTTGCACGAGGTTGTAACCCTCCGCCGAGATCCGGGCGTGAGCCAAGAGGGAGTCGAACTCCGAGAGGGATGACTTGCGGTCGTTGATGTAGAAGTACGAATTGTAACCGCCTTCCACGGACGGGCTCAGGCCCACATACCGGGTGAGCTTGACCTCGTCCGCCTCGATCGGGATCTGGCGGTCCGAGTTGTCGAAGAGCAGGCTGACCTGACAAGAATCCGCGCCGTTCTTGTCCTTCCCGCCGTTCCAGATGAGGTCCGTCAGCTTGCCGGCCCGGATCGCCTTCGAGCTCTTCGGTCCGAGGACGAACAGGATCGCATCCGCGATGTTGCTCTTGCCGGACCCGTTCGGCCCCGTGATGGCCGTGAAACCTTGGAGGAAGGGGACCGTGATCTTTCGCCCGAACGACTTGAAGTTCTCCATCTGGATCTCTTTCAGAAACAAGGTCTCACCTGTGTGGGGGAAGGTCAGCCCTGGGGGAAACTGCCACTACCCATCCCATCTATATCTCTCTGGCGTCCGACAAGGGTCGGACAGAGACGTGGAACGGGGAGATGGCTATAAAAAAGTAGCGGGCTCGGCCGTTATCGTCTTGACAAACGATCCGGCACGCACACTCCGCGCGGGTGAGCTTTGACGGTATCGGCCTCCAAACAAAGTCGATCGGGATCGGCAGAGAATCGCGCGGCGAGAACCCGCCTCTCCTCTCGACGTCTTTCCGAGGGTTGATTGCTCGGCCTCGCAGGACCGAGACGCGATTGCCGGGGCGCGTGGCACCCTGGCCTCGGAACTGTGCGTCGAAAGGGGCAACGTATATAGACGGCACTTCGAATCGCTGCTGAGAGGGTCACCTGAAACGCACCTCCCCACGGTCGGCTCCAAGAGACAGGAGGCGTGAAGGTTGACCCCGAGAATCGGAAGGGCTCCGAGAGTCCTGCACGACGGCCCTCCCGCAGCGAGCGTTGATCTGAAAGTGATTCGGGTGAACCTCGGTTCCGGGCGCACGAAACGCGAGGGCTATCTGAATGTGGACCTGCGTGGCGGCGATTTGTTGGCCGACGGTTATCGCCTTCCCTTCCGGAACGGGTCCGTCGACGAGGTATTCACGAGTCATTTCCTAGAGCATCTCCTCGACTTGGACCGCGGGATGCGGGAGATTCATCGAATTCTGAGACCCGGTGGGCGGCTGGTTGCGATCGTCCCGCACGGGTTGCGGGCGTTGTACTTCCCCTTTCATTTCCACGCGTTTGACTTCACGACTTTCACGCACTTTTCGAGCGACGGCCCGGGACTCCAAGGGGGGTCGCTCTTCCGGCTGGTCGATCAGCGAGTCACTTGCTATTACCCGCCCCATCCGTCCCTGTTGTGGCACCTGCCCCGGAAGGCCCCGTGGCTGTGGAAGATGGTTAGCCGTCCCCGAATCGACGGAATGCGTCGGTATGCCCTCCCGCTCGGTCCTCCTTTTGAATTCATGGCCATCCTCGAGAAGCCGGGGGTCTCGCCGTAAACGCATTCGGCGCCAATCGGCGACCGTGCGACGTGCCCGCGCCGCGAGCCACCGAGAAACGGAGCGCATTGGGCCCTAGGACCTTTGGCGCGCCCCAGGAGGCGGCGCCGTCAAGCACTGAATAGCGACGAGAAATGGAACTCCGAAAAAGGGAAGAGTGCACAGCGAATGACGCCGCCTGAGCCGCATGGAGAGAGCCTTCCGGAACGGTGCCGGGCACCCTGTGACCATCTTGGTCGAGGAAATCCCCGAGAACATGAAGAATGGTCCCCCTCTCTATGTAGACTACGTCGTCGCCGAATTCCGGAAACGAGGCATTCGGTTCAATATCGTCAGCTATCGAGTACCGCATTACCGCAAGCCATTGGGATTGCAACAGTACGGAACGATTCTGTGGCACAGGCTCTGGATCCGGCCGCCCTCTCCCGTGCATCCGATGTACCTGATCGTCCTGCCGCCAACGACCAAGGTCGTCACGATTCAATCCCTCACCCCCTTCCGAATGCCTCCCGAGGACCCGATCGCGCGCCAGCTTTTTCGGATGGTCGAACGAGATCTCCTTCGGTACCCGGAGATCTACGTTGCCGTCAGCAACACGACGAAACGGGACCTGCACGAACTTCTCGGCGTGTCCTTGGATTCCATTTTCGTCGCGCCGCCCGGCGTCGATCGGAACGAATTCAGGCCGGACGCGGGACCGCGCCCATCCGTCATGCGTCCCGACAAGATCAACCTCCTTCATGTCGGCAACGGCTTTCCGCGCAAAGGGATCCATCTCCTCGTCGAGGCCCTCGGACGCCTCGACACATCGCGGTACCGATTAGTTCGTGCGGGGCCGTTGCCGGATCCAGCGTATTCCGATGCGTACCATCGCCGAGCGAAGGAACTGGGCGTCGACTTGGTCGAGTGTGGCTACATCGATCGAGCGGAGCTGCCCGCGTACTTCGCGAACAGCGATCTGCTCGTCGCTCCCTCGATTGACGAGGACGGGCCGATGCCCCCTCTCGAAGCGATGGCTTGTGGCACGAACGTTGTCCTGAGCGACATCCCTCCCCACCGAGAGCGGGGCGGGGACCTGGCGTTCTTCTTCCGCTCCGGGGATGCGGAACACCTCGCCTCGACGATCGAGAACGCGCTCCAGAACCGCCGATCCCCGGATCGGCTCCGGACGCACGCGACCGCGTATTCGTGGGGACTCGCCGCGGACGCCTACGAGAAGGCGTACGCGCAAGCCGGCATCGGCCTGTGAGCGGCGATCGTCCGGTCCGAACGGAGTCCTCGATCCCTCGCCGAGGCAGAATCTTCTTGTTCGAGTGCCCCATAGGCAAGGTCGGCCGAAGCGGCCTCGTCCGGCGCGTTCGTCCTCACGGAACGACGATGATCCTCATTACGGGCGTGAGTGGACTCCTCGGAGCCAACCTGCTGTTCGCCGCGGAAGGGCACGGGTACGAGGTCACCGGGGTCTATCGGCAACACGCGATGCACTTCCCCGCGGCCGAAACCGTCCGAGCGGACCTCACCCGGCCCGATGCGGCGTCCGATTTGCTCCAGTCCCGGAAGCCGGAGTGGGTCATTCATTGTGCGGCGGCGACGGACGTGGACTGGTGCGAGGATCATCCCAAGGATGCCCTGAAGACAAACGTGGACGCGACGAGACGCCTCGCGGTCGCCGCGCGCTCGATCGGGGCGCGTTTCGTCTACATCTCCACCGACGCCGTGTTCGATGGCAAGGGCGGCCCCTATGGCGAGGGCGACCCGTCACGGCCTGTCAATGTGTACGGCGAGACAAAAGCAGAGGGCGAACGAGCGACCCGAGCGGAACTCCCGCAGAGCCTGATCGTGCGAACGAACATCTACGGCTGGAGCGGCCAGGAGTCCAAGCCGAGCTTGGCGGAGTGGGTACTCGGTCAGCTCGAGATGGGCTCGCGGGTCCCCGGATTTCAGGACGTTACTTTTACGCCGATTCTGGTGAACGACTTCGGCGATATCCTCCTGGAGCTATTGGATCGCGGATTGGAAGGCATCTATCACGTGGCGGGGTCCGAGGCCCTCACGAAGTATCGGTTCGCGCAGCGGGTGGCGGCTCGGTTTGGATATCCCGAAGACGCCGTCCTCCCCGCGACCCTGGGGGGGTCAAAGCTCCGAGCGCCGCGTCCCCGGAGCACGCCCCTGCGGACGGACTTGGTCCGCAAGGTGCTGGGCCGGGACTTGCCTGATGTGAGCATGGGGCTCATGCGCTTCAAGCAGTTGCGGGACGAAGGCTATTTGGACAAGCTGAAGGCGTGTCGAGGCGGGTGACAGCATGGCCCGGATCCAGATCGCGAACCGATGGGTCGGGGACGGCGAGCCCACGTACTTCATCGCCGACATTTCCGCGAACCACGACCACGACCTTGACCGCGCTCGGAAACTGATTCGGCTCGCCGCAAAATCGGGCGCGGACGCCGCCAAATTCCAGAACTTTCGGGCTCCCAAAATCGTCAGCAAGCGGGGGTTCGAGTCGCTGGGCCGGTCCCTCTCCCACCAAGCGGCGTGGAAGAAATCCGTGTACGAGGTGTACGCGGACGCAAGCCTTCCATGGGAATGGACCCCGATTCTACGGAAGGCGTGCGACGACGCCGGCATCGCCTACTTCTCCGCGCCGTACGACCTCGAGGCGGTGGACATGCTGAATCCCCACGTCCCGTGCTTCAAGATCGGGTCGGGTGACATCACTTGGCTCGAGATCCTCGAGAAGGTCGCGCGGACCGGGAAACCCGTGATCCTCTCGACGGGCGCCTCCGACTTCGCGGACGTGAAGCGGGCCGTCGAAACGATTCTCGCGATCAATCCGGCCCTCGTCCTTCTCCAATGCAATACGAACTACACGGGGAACATCGAGAACTTCAAACATATCCACCTCCGGGTTCTGACCGAATACGCCCGGTCGTTCCCGCAGGTCGTCCTCGGGCTCTCCGATCACACCCCGGGCCTTGCGGCGCCCCTCGGTGCTGTGGCCCTCGGCGCCCGCGTCATCGAGAAGCATTTCACGGACGACAACACGCGAACCGGCCCGGACCACGCGTTCTCCATGATGCCCGGCGGTTGGCGGGAGATGGTCGATCGGACGCGGGAGCTGGAGGACGCCCTCGGGAGCGCCGAAAAGCGCGTCGCGGAGAACGAAGCGGACACGGTGATCATCCAGCGTCGGTGCCTTCGCGCCGCCCGACCGCTGACCAAGGGAACGGTCCTCCGGCGCGAGGATATCGACGTGCTACGACCCGCGCCGTCCGACGGCATCTTTCCGTATGAGCTGGGCCGGGTCCTCGGACGACGGGTGAAGATCGACGTTGCGCAGGGTGATTATCTCCGCTGGGCCATGCTGGACGAGAGGGGCTGAGGCCCTGCGCATCCTGTACTTCAGCCTCGGAGACACCGTGCACGACCGGCGGTTCCTTCAACGAATCGCGGACTTCGGCTACGAGGTCTGGTCCCTTCGGTTGTCGGACGCCGGACGGGCAGACCCTGACGAGGATACGTCCGGCGCAGGGCCTCGTG
>VBLZ01000087.1 GCA_005878515.1 Methanobacteriota archaeon
GTCATGGGCGACCTCGGCGAAGGCCTCCCCCACACGGACCACGTACAACGATGGGATTCCCAGAATCCCGCACAGCGTCCGCGCCTTGATCGCCGCGGCGTCGTCGGTGATCGGCTCCAGCGAGAAGTGGGCCGCGATGAGATCGAGGCCCTGACGGGCCATGAGGTGCCCGGCGATCGGACTGTCGAACCCGCCACTGAGCAGGAGCACCCCCCGTCGCGCCACGTCAAATCCCCACGTACTTTGCATAGACCCCGCGCGCTTCTGCCTCATCCTTCACGCCGCGAATGAGCGCGCGGCCGTCCGGGAAAATGGTCAAGCGATGGCCCTCCACTTCGGCGACGAGGACACCGCCGGCCCGGCGCGTCGACCCGAGGACGGCCAGGCGATTCGCGACGGCCTCCATGTCGATCGTGCCGTGGTGGACCGGATCGAGGGAAATCGTATCGCTCCCGCAAAGGGAGGCCAGGACCTGGGCTCGCTTGGCGCCCAGATACTCCCGTTCGCCGAGGACGCAGGTCGGACAATCGGCGCGACGGGCGATCCGAATCTTCTGGACGTCCGGTCGCCATCCGTCGACCACATACAAGGCTCCGGACGGCGGCTCACCGAGGAGCAGACGAAGGGCTTCGCCGGCCTGAATCGCCCCGACCATCGCGGACGCGGCGTTGAAGATGCCCGCGGTCTCGCAGGTCGGCAAGCTGCCGGGCGGAGGGGACTTCGGGTTGAAACACCGGAAACACGCGGTGACCGGAGGTCGAATCGCGAACGCCATCCCGTATGTTGCGATGGCCCCGCCGTACACGAACGGGACGTTCGACTCGATCGCGGCCTCGTTGATCAGGAAACGCGTCTCGAGATTGTCCGTGCCATCGACGACGACGTCGACGCCATTCAGGATCTCCCGGACCGTCGCCGAATGGACGTCCCTCGAGACCGGTTCGATCTGGATCTCGGAGTTCACGGAGCGGAGGCGTTCGGCAGCGGCCTCGGCCTTCGGCCGGTCGACGTCGCGTTCGGCGTACAGCAGCTGCCGCTGGAGATTCGTGAGTTCGACGACATCTCGGTCGACGAGCCGAAGATGCCCCACGCCGGCCCGGGCGAGAAGGTCGGACGAAATGCTCCCGAGGGCCCCCAATCCCACCACGACGGCTCGGGCACTCGCGAGCTTGCGCTGGCCCTCGACGCCGATCTCCGGAAGGACTTCCTGCCGACGGTACCGATTCGGCGGCCGCACGGTCGGCGAAAGGGCGCGCCGCTTATGGCCTTTCGCCCGCCGCCATTGGGGTGGAGACCGAAGAGACCCACGTCCCAGTTGGAAAATTCTTTCCGGCTCGTGCCGATTGACGGTGGGGATTGCGTGGATTCGATGGTGTCGACCGCGCCGTCCGCGTGGCTCACGATGGAGAATGCACTCGACCGGCTCACG
The DNA here is from genome assembly GCA_005878515.1 of Methanobacteriota archaeon. Classification (GTDB taxonomy): domain Archaea; phylum Thermoplasmatota; class Thermoplasmata; order RBG-16-68-12; family RBG-16-68-12; genus RBG-16-68-12. Next base: position 1,430 of record VBLZ01000087.1, read on the forward strand.
AGGGACTTCACGATTTTGACGGTCCTCGTGCTAATCCTGGTCGCCGTGAGCCTCCTCTCATGGTTCCGGACGGGCGTGTTGGATCTCGGCTTTGTCCTCGCGCTCGCGGTCCTCATCGCCTTGCGGGACATCGGCGCGTTCTGTCGCGGTGCGATGGAGCGAATGCGGCAACTGAGCCAGATGGTCTGATCGCCGCGACCGGGAAGAGACCCGCCGGGAGCCGGCATCGTGAAAAAACTCGACTCCCTTCGGTCTTCGGGTCAGTTGTAGAGGTTGAATTCGTCCTTCTCGGGGACCGAGTCCCAGTCCTCGTCCCCTTCCTCGAAGACGGCGTTGAAGAGGGCGCTGACGACCTCTCGGAGCTGTTGAATCTCCGTCCGGAGGCGCGCCAACTCCTTCATCACTTCCTCGTTGGAAGCGGGCATTCAGAACCTCTAACCCGTGCTATCACAGGGTAGGTTCTTATCTTTTTGCCTTCGATTCTTGATGCTAATTCTCGGAACGGAACGCTCACGGAATTTTGCGACGATTCACCGTCGTCGGCCGCGATCCCGATCCCTTTGGCCGCGACCTCCGGGACCCTGTCCGTCACGACCTCGGCCCCCGCCCCGATCGCGGAATCGATCGCGCCCGCCGCCACCACCTCGATCGCGGCCCCCGCGATCGCGCCCCTCACCGCGAGGCTCCCGATGTTTTGCCTCGACCTTGCCGCCACCGAGTTCGGTCGCGGGGACGGTCAGCTTCAGGTCGGCGTAATCGGCTGCGAGTTTTCTCCGCTCCGTTCGCTCGTCACGCGGGCAATAGAGTTCCCGGCCGCGGACCTCGAGCGGCCCGCGACAGACGGAACAGAGGGCTTTCACGACCCCGAGATTCGGCTCGGCCGTCGTCAGCTGCACCGAGGGTTTGACCTGAATCACCTTGGCGCGAATGATGTCTCCGAGTCGGTACATGTCATGAATGTCCTCGGTGTACTCCTCGGACACGTTCGAGATGTGAATCGTCCCTTCGGACTCGCCGCTGATCTGGCGCGACCGGCCATGGATCGCGGTGATCGTCGCGGTCGCCATCATCCCGCGGATGTCGTCGACCACCCCATAGACGATGTCCCCGACCTTGAGTTCCGCGGGCGGGTTGAATGCCCGCACCCGCGCGACGCGGTTCTCCGGGTCCAAGACGAGAACGCCCGGCGTCGCCGCAAAGACGAGTCCGTTTCGCTCGTACGTCCCCTCGCCGGGCTCGAATTCCTCCGCGACGGCAATCTCGTCGCCGGGGAGGACCATCTTCGCTTCCATTCGGTGCACCGACTCCTTCGAGTCGGACGGAGTAGGCCCGTCGGTATTTATCCCTTCGCCACTTCGAATCGGTAGAGGACGACGTCAATCCGCCGGACCTCTTCCCGATGGAAGTCGAAGGTGTGCGGAATCGGGAAGGCGTACGGCAGCCGGTCGGTGACCTTCGCGGAGCCGGACTCGATGCGCTGACGGACGTACGCTTCCGCCCTCGCGTTCAAGAACGCGTAGACGACGTCGCCCCACGCAAGCGCGGTGTCGAAGAACGGACGGTCCGCATGCCGACGCTGCGAACCGAACGGCGGATTCATGAAGACCGTCTCGAAGCGCTCGCCAACGGATCGGACGTCCGCGAGGCGCCACTCGACCTCGACCTGTGCGCGTTCCCCGTTCCGGCGGGCGGTTTCGATCGCCGTTGGATCCGAGTCCAAGCCCAACACCCGACCGGCGCCGAGAAGCCTCGCGGCGATTGCGAGCACGCCGTTCCCGCACCCTAGGTCCGCGGCCGATCGGCCCTGGACATCGCCCCTCGCCGAAGCGAGGTACGCGACCTCCGCGGCGATGCCGGCGGGCGTTGGATACTGCTCCGTGACCGCCGCCGGATGGGGTAGCGGGTCCAGGGACTCCAGGATCTTCTCGAGTCGGACCTTCTTCGTCGGCTCACCCCGTCGGGGAACTCATTCCTCGTCCCAGGTCGACTCTCGTTTGGTCGCCGCGGTCCCGCGCGGAGTAATCACCGCCGTGAAGTCGGAGGCACCGTGCCACAGTAGGGTCACGAGGCCTTCGCCCTCGAGGCGGCCGAGCTCGCTTTGGAGATCGTCGAAGTTCACACCTCGGAGAATCTCGAACAATTGGTTCTTCTTCAGCCCGATCGAACCGCGTTTGTCCAGGAGCAACAGGACCTTGTCCCGGAGGCCCCGTTCCACGGCCCGGGCCGCGTCCTGCCGAAACGCTCGGTCGACCATCTCGATCGCCAAGGCGTTGAAGGCGTCGTCGACGAGGGCCCCGGTCCGCGCCGAGACGTAGACGATCGGAGCGGCGAACGCCTCTGCGACATGCCGCACCTCATCCTCGGAGATCGCCCGCCGTTCCTCGAGGTCTCGCTTGTTCACGATGAGGTACACCGGCACGTCCCCCGCGATTTCGAGCGCGGAGGGAATCCATTCGTTGAGCGCGTAGAGGCTGTCCTTCCGCGTGAGATCGCACACCCCCATCAGACCTTGCGCGCCGTGGTAGTACGTCTCCCGGACGAGATCTTTGAACCCGCGCTGGCCCATGATATCGAAGATCGACATGTCCATCTGGACCTCGGTGTCCGCGCCATGCGGGACGGTCAGCTCGACCTTGCTGACCCGGGTCCCCACCGTGTGGAGATACGTGTCCTGGTATTCGTTGAGGACGAAACGACGAATCAGCGAGGTCTTCCCGACACCACCCTCTCCCATGAGGGCGAGCTTTGCTTTCATGCGTCGTACGGTCGGCATCGGCATCGGCAGGGCTCCTCATCCGGAGCCCGGGTATAAGCAGTTTCGTCGTGTGGATCGGCGGACTCCGGTCACGGAACGTCGCTATCGTCCGGGTCCGGTCCACGACCGCTCGGCCGATAAGTGTTCCTCTCCGGCCGACGATTTCGACCGATTGCAAAGCTTCGATCGCGCACGGACGGCGCTCAATTATCACGTCCGCGTTGGGGGCGTTCTACGTGCCGAGAATTGGAATCAGCACGAACATCGATGCATTTATCCCACCCGCGGGTCACGTCATCGTCATGCGATTTCGCCCCGAAGGGCCACGGATTCCCGTCCCGAACTGGCTCATCGAATGGTCGAAGTCCCGCGACCTCTTTCTCAGTCTCGCCCATGACCCGTGGGTCTTCCGCCCGAATTAGTTGGCGCGGAAAACCGAAGATGTTATAGCAGCCTGAAGAATGCACTGCGCCGGTCCGAGTAGTCGATGGCGCACCCGGAGCCCGCGGGCCATGAAGAGGAGGAGCACCACGGCAGCCCGTGGCCCATCATCATCGCGGTGGGCATGGGCGTGGGCTACGTCGGAATCGTGACGGCGAGCATTCCGATGCTCCTCGCCGGTGTCGTGATTTTCGGCGGGGGCGCGGGCGGATGGATCCACCAGGACATGCAACGGCCGTCGAGCGCGTTCTACGGACTCGCGGCCGCGGTCGAATCGAGATTGCCGCAGGTGAGTGCCCGGAAGCTCGGAATCTGGTTGTTCCTCGCGACCGAAATCATGTTCTTCTCCGCGATCATCGGGGCCTCCTGGACATTGCGACTCCGAACGACCACGCTGGGCGACGCCTTCCAGGGACCGTGGGCCCAGCCCGGCGAGATCCTGAACGTGCCCCTGACCGGACTGAACACGTTCATCCTGATCTGCAGCAGCCTCACGATGGTGGAGGCCCTCGCGGCCGTCGAGCGGGGCGATCAGCGAAAGCTCCGGATTTTCCTCTTGATCACCCTGCTCCTGGGCATCACGTTCTTGAGCATCCAAGCGTTCGAGTACCAGCATCTGTACTTC
>VBLZ01000088.1 GCA_005878515.1 Methanobacteriota archaeon
CACGGGGCGCTACGTCACGATCCCGAACAGCCAGATCCTCAAAGGCAACGTGTTCAACTACACGAAAGACACGCCGTTTGTCTGGGACCAGCTCACGGTCAGCGTGACATACGAGAGCGACCACAAGCTCGCAGAGAAGTTGATTCTGGAGGCCGCGGAAGACGTCGTCGGCCCGATGATGCGAGAGAACCGCAACCATCTCCGGTCCAAGTACGAATTTGCCGACTTGGCGGACTACATGGCCGAGGAGCCTCGAGTGGGCTGGGGGATGAAAGACTCATCCGTGGACCTCACGCTCGTCTACTTCTGCCCCGTGTTCGCTAAGGGCGGATACCGCACCCGGCTCGTGAAGCGAGTGCTCGAGAAGTTCTCGAACGAGCCGCGGGTCGAATTCGCGTACCCTCACATGCAGATGGTCCCCGCGGCTGAGGAAAAGAAGGTCAGCGTCCTCCGATAGGACCTCGGGTCGCTCGGCCGACCCTGGCCATCCGTGCAATCTTTATTCCCGCGGTTCCTTGTCCGCGCGGATGGCCGCCTTCCGATCGTTCTCGACCCTGACGCCGGCGGACCACGGCAAGGAGGCGGTGCTGGCGGGCTGGGTCGAAGACGTCCGGAATCTCGGAGGCATCGCCTTCCTCATTGTGCGGCAGCGGGACGGGACGTTCCAGACGACCATCAAGAAGAAGTCCGATCCGGACCTGTTCAACCGCGCATCGAAGGTGGTCCGGGAAACCGTCGTCGCGGTCCGGGGTCGGATCGAACCGAACCCGCAGGTGCGGAACGGATGGGAGCTCGTGGCATCATCCCTCGACGTCCTCAGCCCGGCGGCGGCGCCGTTGCCTCTTCCCATCGCGGACAAGGTCGGCGCCGACATGGATACGCGGTTCGACAACCGCGCGCTCGACCTGCGGAAGCCGGAGCGCCGCGCGATCTTCCAGATCCGATCCGCCGTCGCGGCGGCGTTCCGTTCTTCGCTGGACAACCAGGGGTTCATCGAGGTCCAAACTCCGAAACTCGCAGGCGCGGGCGCCGAAGGGGGCGCGACGTTGTTCGAGACGACGTACTTCGGGCGGCGCGCGTTCCTCAGCCAGAGCCCGCAGCTCTACAAGCAGATGCTCATGTCGACGGGCCTCGACCGCGTGTATGAGATCGCCCCGGCATTCCGCGCCGAGCCATCCGACACCGTGCGGCACGTGACCGAGTTCACCTCCTTCGATGGCGAGGTGTCTTGGATCGAGCGCCAGGAAGACTTCTTCCCGTTCCTCGAGGGAGCCGTCGATTCCGCGATCGAGCACGTGCGCTCCGAATGCAAGGCCGAGCTCGCGCTCCTTCAGGCGGAGCCGAAACGGCCCTCACTGCCGTTGAAGCGAGTCCCGTACTCGGAAGCGCTCGAGATCCTCCGAGGCCGGGGGAAGAGACTACGCGATGGGGACGACATCGACACGGAGGGGGAGAAAGCCCTCGGGCAAGAGATGGGCCGAGAGGGCCACGAGCTTTACTTCATCACGGAATATCCGACGGCCATCAAACCGTTCTATGTGATGGCCAAGGAGGACGAACCCGAGTACTCGTTGTCCTTCGACCTCGAATACAAGGGGGACGAGATGGCCTCGGGCGGACAGCGGGAACATCGGTACGATGTCCTCCTCGCGCGGATGAAAGAAAAGGGCCTCAACCCGGAGAACTTCGAGTTCTACCTGAAGGCGTTCCGCTACGGCATGCCGCCCCACGGGGGCTGGGGGTTCGGGCTCGACCGGTTCGTCCAGAAGCTCCTGGACCTTCCGAACATCCGGGAGGCGATCTTGTTCCCTCGGGACCGCGCTCGGCTCGTGCCGTGACGTTCGCGCAGGGGTGGGGAAGCCTTTTGTAGCGGCCCCGCCGATTCACTCGGCCGAGGACGAGGGGGGAGGGCAACGAAGGAGTTCAAGGTGTTCGTAGCCGACAAAACCGGGGAGCTGGCGCGCGTGACGGAGGCCCTTTCGAACGGGGCCGTGAACATCCGGGCGATCGCGAGCGAATCGAAACACGACATCTCGTTCCTCCGCGTCGTGACCTCGGACGTGCAGACGACGCAGAAGGCCCTGACGAATGCGGGCCTGAAGTACGAGCTCAACGACATCCTGAACCTCGAGCTCTTGGATCGGCCCGGAGAGCTCGCAAAGGTCGCGAAGCGCCTCTCCCGCGCCGGAATCAACGTGCATTCCATCTACATCCTAGGATCGAAGAACGGGCGGACGGAAATTGCACTCGTCGTGGACGATATCGAGCGCGCCAAGACGGCGATCAAGTAGACCGGTGTTAGTTTCGCATACCCCTGGTTGAAAGACATATCATTCGGCGTCCAAGAACAGCCGTGAAGACGATATCCCGGGCCGCTGAGGTAGGCCGAGGCAGTCGGAGACTAACGCCATCGCGAGTCGTGCCTGATCAGGTGCCGTCCACGAAAGGTCCCCACGGTCGATCCAGGTCCGTTGAGAGGAACGGACCATCTCCATCCAGAGGGAGTGGACGGGGAGACACTTGGAACAAACGGGTAACCAACGAGGAATTGGTCGAGGCGTACCGAGCGACCGGCTCAATATGGAAAGCGGCGAAACGTCTTGGGCTCTGTGGTCAGAGTGTCCACGAGCGCTTGCGCAGGTTGGGCTACGAAATGACCCATCAAGTATGGACACTCGAGGAGGTGAAAGAAGCGCGCTCCCTTGCGAACCAAGGCGAACCCTTGGGGCAAATCGCGAATCGCATTGGGCGCACTTACAGTGCGGTGGCTTTGAAGCTTTCGCGCCTCGGAGTCGGTATCCAGAAGAAGAGCGGGAAGTGGAAGCCTAAGCGAGGAGTGATCCTCTCCAAGGAACGAGTTGCCAAGTTCGCCTTGATGCTCGAGCGCGGGACCGCGACTGTGCGTCGCTTGGCCCGACAGGAAGGGGTTGCCATTACGCCATTAGTCGACGCATTACAATTCTTCGAACCGCAGAGATGGCGGAATCATGTCAGGAGCCACTCGCGACTTGCGCCTGTAAACTGCCCCGGCTGCCAACTCCAATTCGTGCCCCTTACCAAGAAACAGCAGTTCTGCACCGTTCGTTGTCGCCAGGCACATTGGCGGAATGTGGATTACTTCGGCGGAAGACGCATGGAGGCTCTGGGCCTCCGGGAAGGAGTGTGCCAGCTCTGCTTTGGGAAGTTCGACAAATGGCTTTCCGCGCACCATGTCTTGGGCAAGGAAAGAGATCCTGAAAACAAGCTTCTCATCGCGTTGTGCCGAGGATGTCACGACATGGTTACGAATCTCGCAGCGAGGCCTTGGGTCGAGAACTCGGAGTCCGCGGCTGATCTGATTTCGCTGGCGCTAGCCCGGCGTGGCAGATTAGGCGCTGTCGTCTGTCTCGAAATCGAGGAGTGGCGAGAAGACGAACAGAGAGACTACATCGATGCCGGACGCGCCGAGTGATAGCATGGGACCCACCGAGATGGCCTCCGTCAGGATGACTAGGGGCAACGGAACCAGGAAGTTCATCGATCATGAGGATCTGGACGTCCGGTTCACGCTGCCCCCGGATAGGCTTAAGAGGGGGATATTATAGTAGCATCCAAATACATCCCGTCGTGGGAGTGCACTCTATGGGCGGCACGGTAACGAAGGGAAACCGGCTCCAAGTGTTGGCGAGAAAGGAACTGGAAAAGCAAGGCTACGTCGTCCACACGGCCGTGCGAAGCGTGCAGAAGCGCGGTCCGATTTGGATCAGCCAGTCGACTGACATCTTCAACGCATTTGACTTGATCGCGACTCGAATCGACCCTCCGCAGCCGTTGCGGTTCGTTCAAGTCACGACGGCATCCCACGTGAGCGAGAGGATCCGGAAGGTCGACCCGGTTCCGATTAATCCCGGCCTCGCGAGCGTGGAGATTTGGGCCTATGTCGGGGGGAGAAAGCGGCTCGACCGCCGATACAAGACGCGTCGCATGTGGCTTCCCCGAAATTACTTCCAAATATATCTCAAGGATCGCAACTGGGAACCGGATCGGCGCGACCGTGTTGTGGTGGGCGAGGAAATCGGAGGAGAGAACTGGCCAGAGAGTCGCCCAACCGAAGACCTCGTCTCCGTCACGGTTCCCCCTTCGAGCCGGAGAGCTGCGAAGGTGTAGCGAGACCGCCCAGAGATAGCAAACCGGCCTCACATTATCGCGTTGCGAAAGAACAGATTCCTGCAATCCGATTTGGCGCAACGCTTTTGCGGCCGACGCACATCCTGTCCTCGCGGGTTGTTGGGGCTCGCGTCTGGGAGGAGACGAGTTATGTCTACGCATCGAGTTAGTGCAAGTGCCATCACCATTGGAGTGATGTTCGTCTTGGGAGCGTTGCTCACCGGAATCGCGAGCGCGGCCCCGGGCAACGGGAATACGACCGCCCCGGAGCAATATGCGATTGTCGAGTTCACGGACAGCCCGGTGGCGGCCTACACCGGCGGCATTGCGGGATATCCCGCGACGGAGCCGCTCCACGGACACAAACTCGACCTGGCATCCGCGAACGTCGCTCTGTATGCTTCCTATCTCCACCTCCGTCACGCAAGCTTCCAAGCGTGGCTCAGCTCGAACGCACCCTGGGCGCAGGTCGTGCGGGAATACAGCCTCGCCTTCAACGGCATCGCGATCCAGACGAACGGCAACTCGCTGAATGCCCTCGCGAACGCACCGGGTGTAGCGTCCGTGACCCGGACTGGATCTACTACCCCACGATGGACGTCTCCGTCCCGCTGATCAAGGCGAATGGTGTCTGGCCTTCCCTGGGCATCGATCCTTCAACGGGTGCGATCGGCGACCTCGCAGGCGTGAAGGTCGGCGTCATCGACACGGGAACCGACGACTCCCATCCGTTCATCGCCTCGTGTCGCGGCGCGGGGAGCATCACCCATGACGTCTTCTTCAGCGGGGCCGGCCTCTTCGATTCGAGCCGGACGCTGTTCTTCGACCACGGCACGCACGTCTCCGGGACGATCGGCGGGTGCTACACGACCGGGACCGTCAGCGTGGACGGCCAGCCAATGGGTCTCGCGGCGCCGATGAGCGGCGTCGCTCCGGGCGTCGAACTGCATGATTACAATGTGTTCCCGGGATACGGCTCCGCGTTCATCCACCATGGCGGCGGTGCGTTCAGCCACGACATCATCGCGGCGGTCGAGAAGGCCGTCGCCGACGGCATGGACGTGATCAACCTGAGCATCGGCGGACGGGTCCAGGGCCTCCATGACACGCTCTCGGAGGCGATCAACGCCGCCGTGGACGCCGGGACGATTGCGGTGATCGCCGCGGGAAATTCCGGCCCCGGCATCC
>VBLZ01000075.1 GCA_005878515.1 Methanobacteriota archaeon
CGCCCGCCACCGCGACCGGGAGCGAGGTCGCCGCGGCCACCGCTTTGAGTTCCTGGAGCGGCGTGTGCGCGATCATCTGCTCGTCGATCGACACGTGCATATTGAGATAGTCCACGCCGAGCTTCTCGAGTTCCTTCGCCCGGGTTGGTTTGTCGGCGACGCGCATCAGGTCGACCATGATCTTCGAACCATACCGGCGGGCCGCGCGAACGGCCTCGAGGATCGTCGCGTCGTCCGTGACGCCCATGACCGTGATGACGTCGGCCCCGGCTTTCGCCGCGATCTCGACCTCGAATGCGCCCGTATCCATCGTCTTGAGGTCCGCGACGATCGTCTTCCCGGGGAACGATTTCTTGAGCTGCCGGACGACCTCGATGCCCTCGGACTTGACGAGCGGCGTGCCGGCTTCGAGCCAGTCCGCGCCTCCGTCGACGGCCTCTTTCGCCGCGAGCAGGGCGCGCTTCAGGTGCATGTGATCGAGGGCGTCCTGCAGCACGGGCTCCATCGAACGGACTTACCTCGCCGTCTCGATAAAAACGTATCTACCTCGGCGTCCCCAAAGCCGCATATACCGACATGTGTGTCATCCGCCCCATGAAGATCGGGATTCTCGGGAGCGGCGAGGTCGGGCGTGCGTTGGGAACTGGGTTCGCCGGCCGCGGCCACGAGGTGAAGATCGGCTCTCGCAGCCCGAAGAGTGCGGAACTTGTCGCGTGGCGGCAGAAGGCGGGCAGCAAGGCGTCCACGGGCACCTTCGCGGACGCGGCGAAGGACGGCGAGGTCTTGCTCCTCGCGGTCCAGGGGACGGCGGCCGAGGACGTGATCAAACTCGCCGGGCCTGAGAACTTCGGGACCAAGGTTCTGATCGATGTCACGAATCCGCTCGACTTCTCCGGCGGACCGGCGCCCGGGCTGTTCGTCGGCTCGAAGGATTCCCTCGGCGAGCGGATTCAGCGGCTTCTGCCGAACGCGAAGGTCGTGAAGTGCTTCAACACGGTCTCGAACACGCAGATGGTCGACCCGAAGTACGCGGGCGGTGTGCCCGAGATGTTGATCGCCGGGAACGATGCCGCGGCGAAGAAGAAGGTCGTCGGGATCCTGAAAGAATTCGGGTGGCCCGGCGCGTTGGATGTCGGCGGGATCGAAGGGGCTCGGTGGCTCGAAGCGATCGTGCCGCTCTGGGTCTTGGTCGGCGCCAAGATCGGGCGATGGGACCATGCGTTCAAGGTCGTCCACGGGTAGGCGTTAACCTTAGACAAGGTTGACTCGACCGCGACCCGAACGCGTCCGCCCCGGCCTGCTTTCAGATTTGATACTCAGCGCGTTCATCTCATATAGCGAGCCCCAAGTTTGTTGCCGAGTCGATGCCCACGAAGGAGCACGACGCCGGCGAGCGTGAGCGATGCGTCACCGGCATCGATGCGATTGACCACATCCTGAACGGGGGCATCCCGCGAGGGAACACGGTCCTCGTCTCCGGGTCCGTCGGGACGGGGAAGACGTCGATCTGCATCGAATTCCTGATCCGGGGCGCGCTCGAGGGAGAGAACAGCCTGTACCTGAGCGTGACCGAGCCGACGGACAAACTCCTCAAGAACGTCATCCCCTTCGACTTCTTCGACGAGCGCCTCTCGAAGCAGGGGAAGCTCCAGTTCGTCGACCTGCCGAAGATCTACGAGGAGCTGGGCATCGACAAGGAAGACATGGACTTCAAGGAGGCCCGTCTCCTAGCCAGCCGGATCGCCTCGATCGTGGAGGAGCAGAAGATCCGCCGGCTCGTCCTCGATTCCGTCACGTCCGTGTGTTACCGAATCAAAGATCAGGAGCGGATCCGGGACTTCCTGCTCCGCCTCGGGACCGTCCTGAGCGCGAAGGGATGCACGTCGCTACTCGTCTCAGAGATCCGGTCGACCGAGGAAGGTTATTCCCGCTGGGGGGTCGAGGAAGCCCTCGCCGACGGCGTGATCGTGACGGGCAACCTCGAGCGTCGCGGCGATCTCCTCCGGACCTTGCAAATAGTCAAGATGCGAGGCACGTCGCACAGCCGGGCGAAGTACGTACTCGATCTCACGACGTCCGGCGTCTTGCTCGTGCCGTTGCTGAAAGGCGGGAGCGTGGCCGGAGGTGGCTGAGCTGAGCGTCCCGGCCGAGGTCTCGGAGAAGCTCTCCGGCCTGCCGGTCGCGTCGGCGGTCGCGCTTCACCTGAAGGCGGATCAATATTTCGACGCGATCCAGGGCATGATCGACCGCTTCGCGACGAAGAAAGACCTCGAGGTCATCTACGTGACGTCGACGATCCCGAGCCAGAGCATCCTGAACGCGATGGAGGCCCTCGAGATCTCGGTGGAGCACATCTGGTTCGTGGACTGCATCACCCAGATCATGATGTCCCAGGCGAAGCGCCATCCTCACTCGATCGTCGTGGAGAGTCCGACGATGCTCGAGAACATCATGCTGAAGGTCGAGTTCCTTCTCCGCAAGAACCCGGACCGGAGCGCGCTCGTCGTGCTTGACTCGATCAACAGCCTGGCGATCCACAACAATACGAAGATCCTGAGCGAGTTCCTTCACATCCTCGTGAACAACCTGCGCGCTCGTGGCGCGTACACGGTCATCATCTCGATGCAGGAATACGAGACGGAGGAGATTCGGAACATGCTTGTCCTCGTGTCCGACGAAGCCGTCGAACTCGGGGATTGATTCATATACCCCGGCCTGCCGGATCGGTCCGGCGACCGACGAAATCGGCCCCCCTTTCGCCCGGGTTGGCGGGCGCTTATGGCCTCGTTCTCAACTCCGAATATTAACCACGACACGTTTAAGAGCGCCGCGGCCCCCGTGCAGAGAGTGCGGCAAGTGCCGCAGGAAGGACAGAACTATGAGAAGCATCATCCGCAAGGATGAGCAGGCAGTGTCTCCCGTCATCGCGACGATTTTGATGGTCGCGATCACGGTGGTACTGGCCGCGGTGCTGTACGTCATGGTCTCGGGACTCATTTCGGGTCCCGGATCGACACCCACGGCCTGGGGTGTGAACATCGCAAGGCCTGGGAGCCAGAGCAACTGGACCCTGACGTTCACGTCGATTCCGCAGAGCGCGGCAGCCACGTCGGTGTTCGTCACCGTGAGTGACGCGAATGGTGCGCCGCTTGCGATCGCGACGAACGTTCCGTTCTCGCAGATCGCGTCAGGCGGCACGTCCGGGTACCATGCGATGTACTTCGCGCCGAACACGGCTGGGAGCGTGTCCACGGGTGACGTCCTCCGTCTGAGCACGACGACGTACCCAACCGGATACACGGTCCAGATCGTGAGCGGATCGTCCGTTGTGTACACGCACGCCCTCCAGTAGACAACCACCAGGGAGAACAAAACCATGAAGACCATCATCCGCAAGGATGAGCAAGCAGTGTCTCCCGTCATCGCGACGATTTTGATGGTCGCGATCACGGTGGTACTGGCCGCGGTGCTGTACGTCATGGTCTCGGGACTCATTTCGGGTCCCGGATCGACGCCCACGGCCTGGGGTGTGAACATCGCAAGGCCTGGGAGCCAGACCAACTGGACCCTGACGTTCACGTCGATTCCGCAGAGCGCGACCGCCACGTCGGTGTTCGTCACCGTGAGTGACGCGAATGGTGCCCCGCTTGCGATCGCGACCCACGTCGCGTTCTCGCAGATCGCGTCAGGCGGCACGTCCGGGTACCATGCGATGTACTTCGCGCCGAACACGGCTGGGAGCGTGTCCACGGGTGACGTCCTCCGTCTGAGCACGACGACGTACCCAACCGGATACCAAGTCCAGATCGTGAGCGGATCGTCCGTTGTGTACACGCACGCCCTCCAGTAGACAACCACGAGGGCCTCTCGGCCCTCCTCTTCACTTTATTGCACTAACCCGCCAGGACGCGCCAGCCCCACGGGACGACTCTGCCCAATCGAGCCACGCCAATCGACATGCTGATAGAACGATTCGGCCGAGGACTTTCACCAGCGTACAATAAGCCGTTAATATCCCTGCTCCTTGGAAGGGACGTCGGACCCGGCTATTCGCCGGTTACGATGTTGCGCTGGTGCCGCCAACCCTCTCCCTCCAAGGCGACACTGGCGCTTTTCCTGTTTGCCACCAGGAGAGGGGATCCTTCCGACCCGGGCGCGGTCACCACGTCCACTTAAACTCTTCAATCGGCAGCGCGAGCGAGGTCGTCGCGTCCGTCACGCGGCTGAACTGGACCATGAAGTCGGCGGCGGTAGCAGCATCGACGGCTTCGAAGATCACGATGGCGTCGGGCTTGCCGAGCAATCCGAGGAACTCGTGGACCATGACGTTGTTCGGGATCTTCGGGTGCTTGAACAGGCGGGTCGCATCCTCCCATTGCCCGGGGAGGACCTTGAGCTGCGTCACGAAGAGCATGGCGTCACGGAGGGCGCATCAGGGGCCGACGCTATATAACGATGCGGTGCCGGCTACCGACCGCCGGCGTCGCTCGCCTCGATCGGATGGGTGCGGACATGGATCAGATGGGACTGGGCCACCGTGGTCCCGAGGATCTTGTCGGACCACCGCTGCCGCGGATCCCCGTCGACGACGAGCCCCGCCAAGGTATCGAGCAGCGGGAAGGCGAACCAGAAGAGCTTCGGGAAGTTCCGCACCGCGGCCTTGGACAGGCTCATCGGGCCGCGCAACGATCGGACCTCGAGGCCGACGATGAACTTGCCGACCGTCGTGCGGCTGATCGCCTCGGAGAAGGTCGAGTAAGCAAACAACACCATGCCTCCCGCGACCCCGTACACCCAGGCGGCCCGCACGCCTTCGAGGTAGAGGAACGACCAGAGCGGGGCGAAGACCGTGATGAGGTCGAGGAAGAACGCGACCACTCGTTTCAGCCAATGAACTTGGAGCGTGCGGTTATGCCCGAGGAGGTCGAAACCGCTCACCATGAGCGCATCCCGAAATCCGATGGGGCGTCTCGCTATTAAAACATCGGCGCGCCCCGTGACCGCGTTGACAAATCGAGGCCACTCAGCTCGCCCATCATTCATCACGAATCAGAGTAGGTTCGATCATCACGGTGGCGGGTAGACAAGGCTGGCGCGAGAAATAGGCTTTGTGCCGCGAGTCCTACACCGCCTCGCGCTTCGACACCTATATGGTGGAGGCGTCGCTTCCGCGTCATCCGTGGACTCTCGGACCCCGGCGCACGAGCGAATCGACCGCGTCCTCCGCGATCTTGTCCAACCGTCTAACTACGTCACGTGGGAATACTTCTCTCGGCAGCGGCTTCTGGCGAGGGGCATCGTAGGCTCTCGTCGGGCCCAGCGGACGCGCGTGCTCGACATCGGTTGCGGCCATGGAGCGCTTTCCCTCACATTGGCCGAGAGCGCGGGCTTCGACGTTGTGGCGATGGATGTCCTTGAGTCGCGCGTCCGGTCGGTGGGGGCGAGGAGAGCGACGCGGGATCCGGAGGCTGCGGCTCGGGTCCGGATCGTCCGCGCCGACGCCGAATCCTTGCCGTTCCGGGACGAGTCGTTCGACGCGGTCGCAGCCACCGAAGTCCTCGAGCATCTGGACGAACCCGGGCGGATGTTAGCCGAAGCCCGCCGCGTCCTGCGGCCTGCCGGACGATTCTTCATGACGACGCCAAACTCCGGAGCGCTGCCTTATCGGATCCTGCGGTTTCTGCCCGACTCCACGGTCGCGCGCCTCGCCGCGTCGCTGACTCAAGAGACCTTGCACCCGGAACTCCTGCACGACCACGCGACGGCAGCCTGCTCTTCCGGCGATCCCGATCGGCACCGTCGCGAAGGCTTCACGTTGCAGGAGCTCGGGCGCCTCGCTGCGCAGGCCGGCCTGCGGATGGCGGGGGCCTACACATACCGAATCCCGATCCCGGATCGCGTCATGCAGGTCACCCCGCGGACCTTGTCGCGCTCGGTTGCAACCCTCGGCACCCGTCCCCTTCCGCTGGGGCTGCAGCTCTACGCCGAGTTCACGAAAACATAGGAGGGCCTCGGTTGGGAATAATTCGCCTCGTCGCGTATCACGCCGGACAATGCGACCCGAAGAAGTGCACGTCCCGCCGGCTCGGGCGATTGGGCCTCATGACGTTCGTCCCCCGTCCGTCGGCCTTGCCTCGGGGCGCCGTCCTGCTGACCCCCGAGGCGGAGCGGGCTCTGTCGCCCGCGGACGGACCTCGAGCGGAACGCCGCGGCCTCGCGATCGTCGACGTCTCGTGGAAACGCGGAACGTTCCCTCCGGTTCCCCAGGCGGTGGCTCGCGCGTTGCCGTATCTCCTGGCGGCGAATCCCGTGAACTACGGAAAGCCGTTCGTCCTCTCGTCGGTCGAAGCGTTGGCTGCGGCGCTCGTCATCTTCGGCCGCGGCGAGGAGGCCCGGACGATCCTCTCGAAGTTCACATGGGGCGGACAGTTCCTCACGCTGAATCGGGAACCCCTCGACGCGTATGCGAGTGCAACGGATAGCGTCGCCGTCGTCCGCGCTCAGGGGGATTTCATTTGAAGCTCTGTGGAAATCCGCTTCCGTGACCGGCCCTGCCACATCATCAGGGCCGCCCAGCCAATCCCCGATCCAACGCCCGCGGCCATGAGAACCCATCGATGGACGAAGGTCCAGGTAGGCTCCGTGCCGAAATACAGGATCAGGCTGTCCGCTGCGACGAACGCGGCCGTAATCACGGTGGCCCGTAGGAGCAATCGCGACTCGTTCAACCGGCGACCCCCAACCTGCCTTCGATATCCCTTTTTCGCATCTTGCGATCGGTCGTGCGATGACCGTTCGGTTGCACGAAGACCTCGCGTATAAGTCTGTTAGGGTTACAAGTGGGCACGAGCCACTGCGCGAGGCCGCGAGGGAGGTTCTCGTCGAAAACCGCGGATCGGCAGGGCGGCGCCGGACGAGAATCGGGATCCTCAGTGGTCACTTGAAATCCGGCGGCAACAGGTCGGGGATCCCGTCCTTAATCTCGTACCGGTGGTTGCACTGCTTACAGAAGAGCGAGCCCTCCAGGATTTCGTCTTTCTCGACGTCCACGCGGAGCTCCAGGTCCCCTTTGCACACGGGACAGCACAGGATCTCCATGAGATCTCGCTTCATCGGCCGCCGGAAGGTCGGCGTCCGCCTTAAGCCCATCGCGCGCACGAGCGTCCGAGCGCCGTTCCAAAAGCCTCTTCCCGGCGCGGCTCTTCGCGAGGTCCGCGCCCGTCGAGACGTTTCCGAACAAGCGATATATAGGCGTTCCCTCATGGGCGCAACCTCCCGGAGGAATGTCGAGTCTTGGACGATGGGAAAGGCTGGCTCCGCGCCCACTGGCGGACCGCCGCAGTCCTCGTGATGATCTTCGGGCTCGCGCTGTTCCTGCGAGTCTATTTCGTCTACGGAGTCGCCTTTCAACCGGTCCCGGCGGACTGTTCCGGGATCTACACCCCGCGGTTCTCCGGCGGGTCCGACTCGTACTATTGGGACCGGGCCCTCTGCTATTCGTTCCAAACGGGTCGGGACCTCGGCCGGGATACGATGCTGAATTATCCCCTCGCGTTCCAGAACCCGAGGGGGCCGCTCTTCCCGTGGTTCTCGCTCCTCGTCGGGCGGCTCGTTGCGCCTCTCTTCGGGGACCCTTGGAACTCGGTGATGTTCGTTTGGCTGCTGAGCACGGCTCTCTTCGGTTCCCTCGCGGTCTTCCCGACGTATGCCTTGGCCAAGGAAGCATTCGGGCGAAAGGCGGGCCTCATCAGCGCGTTCCTCCTCGCGATCAGCGTCGGGAACCTGCAACGGAGTGCAGCGACCGATGCGGACCATGACACGTTCACCCTGTTCTTCGTCATCTCAACGTTCTTCTTTTTCCTCCGGGCCCTGAAGACGATGAACCGGCACCGATGGGTCGAGAGCTGGTTCCACGGTAAGGCGATCACCGCCGGTCTGCGGGCGTTCTTCCGGGAGAATCGAACGAGCGTCCTCTATGCAAGTCTCTCCGGGCTGTCCGTCGCGGTGATCGCCCTCGCGTGGCAGGGCTGGGCGTACGTCGTGGTGATCCTCCTCGCCTGGTTCGCCGCCGAGCTATTCCTCGCTCGCTTCCGGAACGAAGACACGATGGGCACGTGGATCCTGTTCGCGATCGCGCTCGCCCTCCCGGTGATCCTCGCGTTCCAGTGGTACTACGTGCGGGTCCAGATCCGCGTGTGGTTCGACGTTCCGGCGTACTTGTTTCTCGCCGCGCTCGTGCTGGGCTTCGCGTTCACCGTGACCCGCGACTATCCGTGGACCCTGGTGATTCCGGGCACCCTCATCGCCGCGGGGGTCGCCGTGGGCGTCGGCATCGTCGTGAACCCGAGCCTTCTCGACGCCTTGGTCAGCGGGGCGGGGTACTTCATCCCGTCGAAGGTCGTCACAACGATTGCGGAGGACCAGTCGCCCGGGATGTCCCAGATGATCCTGTCCTTCGGACTCTTCACGTTCGGCATGAGCCTTCTCGCGATGGCATATCTGCTCTGGCAGGTGCCGCGCCGTCGGGATCCGGCATACAGCCTGGTCGTCGTCTGGGCCTTCGTCGCGATCTTCATGGCGATCACGGGCGCGCGGTTCATCTTCGACGCGTCGCCTGCGTTCGCGGTGACCGCCGGCTTCGCGATCGACCAGGTCCTGGTACGGGCGGACTTCGCGACGATGCGGCGGACCTACCGCTCCCTCGCAGCGGGGAGCTGGCGCAACGCGGTGCGGAAATCGGTGAAGGCGCGCCATGTCCTCGCGGTGATCGGCATCGTCTTCTTGGTCCTCGTGCCGAACGTATGGTGGGCCGTCGACGCATCGATCCCCTTCGATCTCAAGGCGCAGTACGATCAGCAGGTCGCGAACCTCCTGCCCACGTTCCTCCGGCCCGGCTACAATCCGAGCAGCGGCAGCCCCTTCTACTTCGGGGCGTTCGGATACAGCATCCCGAAGTCGACCGACTACTATCCGGCCGCGTGGCAATGGTTCGCGACGCAGGATACGGGCACTCCACCGGAGCTCCGGCCCGCGTTTCTCTCCTGGTGGGACTATGGCTTCGAGGCGGTCGATCGAGGGGACCACCCAACCGTCGCGGACAACTTCCAGGACGGCGTCGCGCTCGCCGGCCAGTTCATCACGGCCCAGAACGAGACCGCCGGGATCGCCCTCCTCGTCGCCCGACTCCTGGAGGGCGACTTCCGCCTGAACCGGCCGAACTTCCGGCCCGCCGTCACGGCGCTCCTCCTGAATGCCGGCCTCCCGGTCGACACGCTGCGCAGTGTCTTTGCCCGACCCCAAGATTACATTCCGGTCGTGCTAAACGACCCCATCACGTTCGGCCTCTGGGCCTCGGATCTCCAACCGCTCAACGCCCAGTACATCTTCCTCACGAATCTCCTCACCCGCCGGATGGGGGAGGAACAGCTCGTCACGTTGTACCATGACATCCGAGACGCGACCGGCTGGAACATCGGCTACTTCGCGGTCGACGCGCGGCTGTTTCCGACTAGTGCCCAGAACACTGGAATCTTCTACGCCCCAGTGAAGCTCTCGGACCACCGCGTCCTGAACCTCCCGGACGGCCGTGTCTTGCCGTCCGGGTTCTTCCAGATCCTCGCGAACACGAACCGCGGCCAAAACATCCCGATTCAGTTCGTCGCCCCGGGCGATCAAATCAGTGGCCAGACGATCCAGTACCAACCGGCGTTCTACAACTCGATGTTCTACCGGGCCTACATCGGCTATTCACCGAAGGATCTCAACTCGACCGACACCGGCATCCCCGGCATCAGCGGGGCGCTGCAGAGCAATCCGCCGGTCCCCGCGTGGAACCTCACCCACTGGCGGGTTGTCTATCGCACCGCGTACTACAACCCGTTCCCGGATGCGGGGAACCATACGAGCGCCTTCCAGGCGATGAACTACGACCAGGCGCAACGGAAGCAGGCCGCGATCCAGGCCGGGACGATCAAAGGCGCTGTGGACTTGAGCACCCAAGCGTCCGTTTTCAACGGCGTCGTCTTCTTGCGCTACTACGATGGCGCGGTCGTCAACGGGACCGTGTATGCGGGGTCGACGCCGCTCCCACACGTCTGGGTCACGGTGACGGACGAGCTCGGCACGCCCCACGGCGTCACCCAAACCGATGCGCAAGGCCACTACGGCGCGATCGTCCCGTTCGGGAATGTCACCATCACGGCGTCGATCGGGAACCTGACCCGCAGGTCGCTCGTCGGCGAGCGGTCCCTCGCGTCGTTCACCCTCCCGGTGACGATCGACCAAGCGATGCGGACGCCCGCCGACGCGAATGGCGATGGGGTGCCGGACTGGATGATCCCCCATGACTTCCATGTCGCCTCGCACACGGCCCAAGGGACCGTCTTCTTCGACCTGAACCGGGACGGGTCGTTCGGGGCGACGGATGTGTCCGCGCCCGGAGCGACGGTGACCCTCCGGCACGCCCTGTTCGCGTACAGCCGCACCGTCACCGCGGCGAGCGACGGGACGTACACGATTTCGGGCCTGCCAGATGGCTCCTATCGGGTTTCGATCGGGTTGAACGGACGCACGCTGTCCGCGTCGACCGTGACCGTCGCGCAAGCCGACCTGACGCAAGGCATCGCCGTACCGTATGCCGCGGTCTCCGGATTCACGGTCTCCGGCGCCGGCGTGGCCGTACCGTCGGCTCAAATCCAGTTCGTCGATGAGACGAACTCGACGATCATCCCGGTCACCTCCGCGCAGGACGGCTCCTTCGTCCTCCGGCCCCTCGTCGCGGGCAACTTCACGCTCACGGCAACCGATGGAGACCTCGCGTCGATTCCCGCGCGCGTCCGCGCCGCGAACACGGACCTCTCGTTCAACGTAACGCTCCTGCCCACCGGAACGGTGAGAGGGACGACCACGCTGTTCGGCACGGCCCAGCCGTTCGCGACCCTGAGCTTCCAGTCCGCGTCGGATCCGCGGACGATCCGTCAGGCGACGTCGGACGGGAGTGCGGAATACTCGATCCGACTCCCGGCGGGCGAGTGGCTCGTCAGCGGACGGTTCTACGCCACGACTGCCTTGTACGCGACGCTCGGCCGCGTGGTGGTCTCGAGCGGCGGCACGACCTCGTTCGACGCGATGTTCGTCCAAGGCATCCGGATTAGCGGCACGGTGAGCGACGCGAACCCCGCGGTCCGGAATCCCGGCGCGACGGTCGCCTTCACGAACGCGGCCGGCCAGGTGTGGCTCCAGACGGATTCCGCAGGGGGCTACTTCGCGTTCCTTCCCGCCGGGACCTACGACGTCCAGGCGTTCAACCAGGCCGGCGCGTATTTCGCGCGGGTCGGGTTGTCCGCGACGACCCAGCTCAACATCGCGCTCGCCGCGACGTCGGAGACGGTCGGTTGGGCCGTCTACCGGGACGTGAACCGCAATAGCGCGGTGGACCCGGGCGAGGCGATCGCCGGGGCTCGCATCACCCTGACGGACGACCGCGGCGCGAACCTCGCTTTCACGACGAACGCGACCGGCGCGTTCCAGATCCCGCTGTTCGCGAACCGCACATACGCCGGCGTCGTGACCGCAGCCGGGTACGCCGACCAACCGATTGCGTCTTCCTCGCCGATTCAACTGCGCACGCTGATGCCAATCGCCCTCGCCCCGCTCCCGGTCCAGGTGCAGGGGAGCGTCCTCGTGAACGGCTCGGCGTTCCTCAGCCACCCCGTCACCGTGGTCGCCGTCGCACTGGGGAACGGCGCCGTCGGGAGCTCGACCGTGACGGACTCGAACGGCGGCTACGGCTTCGGCCTCGTCCCCGGGTCGTACGCGTTGGTCGTCGACGAGAACGTCTCATCCACGCGGGCGATGCGGTACCAGAACCTGGGGACGGACCGGATCGTCGTCCCGGTGGGCACCAGCATCCTGCCGTACGACATCGACATCGTCGCCCGGAGCCTCGTGGTCGGAAACGTGACGCTGTCCGCCACGGCGCGGGCGGCCTCGCTCGAATTCGACGGCCCGGACCGCCGTGCGGTGAACGCGACGACGGCCGGGTTCGAGGTCTACCTGAGCCCCGGCACGTACGCCGTCACCGGGAGCGCGATGATCGGGCCCGACGAGTATGCCCTCCTTTCGACCGCGGCGGTCTCCGCGCCGACGACCCTCAGCTTCCCGCTCACGAAGGCGACGAGTGTCTCCGGACAGGCCTTCGTCGACGGCGTCGCCGTCCCCGGACCGATGCCGGTCTCGTTCGTCCGCAACGAGGGCGGTTCGCTGGCCGTGTCGACGGATCTCTCGGGCGCATACGTCGCGTTCCTCGTCCCGGGGAACTACACGATCACCTTGGCCGGTTCGAATAACGCGACGAGTGCGGGCGTGTCCCGGTTCTACCGGTACGCCTTCGCAGGGGCCGCGACCGTCACCCCGGGCCAGGCCTCGCTAAGGCTGGACCTGGCCGTCACGCGGACACTCGACAACACGACCGTCTCCGGTATGGCGACCCTTGCCGGCCTCGGGGTCGATGCGAGCATCACCTTCACCGCGAGGGGAGGCGGCGCGATCTCGGCACCGGCTTCCGCGGACTCGAGCGGTTCGTATTCCGTGTCCCTGGCACCGGGCACGTACGACGTGTACGCCTCGCGGCTGTTCGGAAGCGCCGTGTTCCTCGCCCGGATCATGGTGCCCCATGCCGCGACGTTCGGCCGCGACCTGGCCCTCGCGCAGGGATTCCGCTTGTCCGGGACGCTCCGCGATCCGTCCGGGGCGCCGGTGTCCGTCCCGGTCACGATCATCTCAGCGGCGGAGGTGGACGTGACGGCGGACTCGAGCGGAGCGTACCAAGTCTTCCTCCCGTCGGGGGTGTACACGATCTCGGCCTCGACGACGTCTACGGAGAACGGGCTCCCCGTCGTCTACAGCGCGACATTGTCCGTCCCGGTCAACGCCGACACGATCGCGAACCTCCCGCTCACGAAAGTCGTCAGCCGGTCCGCGAGCCTCACGTGGGATGCATCGCAACGGCGGACAATCGCCGCCGGCGGCTCCGTCTCGTACGCGATCGTCGTCCGGAACACGGGGAACGTCGCGGAGACCGTGGACTTCGCGGGCCAGCCGGGCGATTGGCAATTCACGTTCGCGCCGGGCTCGCTCCCGTTGAGCTTCGGCGACGCGGCGAGCAGCGCGTCGGTCCAGGTGACGATCCAGAGCCCGACGAACGCCCTCGTGGACCATGGCACGATCAAGATCGTCGCGACCTCGGACACGGACGGCACGAACCTCGGGAGCGTCGACCTCCAAGTCGACATCGCGCGCGTGCGCGGGCTGAGCCTCGCCCTCGACACGACCGCGCCCGTCTTCGACGGACGGTTCCTGAACTACACGCTCCTCGTGACGAACTCCGGGAATGCGCAGGAGACGGTCACGCTGGCAATCACGAATCCCGACGATCTCACGGCCTTCGGATGGTCCGTTACCCTGACCCCGAGCGGCGGCTCCCCGGTCGGCGCGACCCTCACGAACCTCACGGTCGCCGCGACGAGCACCGTCAACGTGGCGTTGCGCGCCCAGTCGACCGGCGGCCCGAGCGGGGCCTCGGTCGCCCTGACCGTGTCGGCGCAAGACTCGATGGCCGTCTCCGCGTCGACGTCGTTCCTCCTGCAGCTCCCGGTCCTCGCCTCCCCCGGCCCGACGGTGTCCGGACCGGACATCACCCCGGCGGCGCCGCTGAACCTGCAGCTCCTCGCGGTCGTCGTCGGAGCGATCGCGGCCGTCGGGGCCGGGCTGTTCCTCACGCGGCGGAGGCGATGAGCGATGCGGCCGTCCGGGACGATCGCCTTGGGGATCCTCGCCGCGATCGTGGCACTCCTCGCCGCACCCGCCGCCGCCCAAGGGCCGATCTACGGGACGATCGCGGGACCGAACGCCTTGGCTCCAAGTCAGGTGAGCGCGTACAACCTGACGATCGGTGGCGGGCCGACCGGCGCGGTCACGTACACGGTCTCGTGGTACCTCACCGGACCGAACGTCGCAGGCGGTAAGCCGAGCGCCAATCAACCGACGACCGTCACCGGCAATCGGACCAGGTTCAGCCTGAACATCACCGCGCCGCTGGCCGAGCAGACGATGTCGCTCGCGGTCCGGATCTCGGCCGCGGTCGGCTCGTCGTACGAGAACACGACCGTTGAAAAGTCAATTGCCGTCATCACTCCGATCGTCCTGAGCGCCTCGTTCCAGAATACGGGGACGACGGCCGCGGTGAACGTGACGGTGCGGTTCTACGTCGATGGCGTCCTCGCCGGCACGGAGAAGATCGCACGGCTCAATCCCGGGGCCCAGGTCACCGAGACGCTCAACTATCTGCCCTCCGGACTTCAGCCGGGGACGCACCAAGTCCGCGTCGAAGCAGATCTGGACGGGAACGGCGTGATCGACCCGGCGAAAGGCGAGGCGGTCGTCTCGAGTCTCTTCTATCGCGGCACGGCGCCCCTGAGCACCGCCTGGACGGTCGTGATCGGAATCGCGGTGTTCTTGCCCGTCCTGCTCCTCACGGTCGCCCTCCGGCGACGACAGCGCGCGTAGTCACGCGGGCTCAAGCAGCCAGACGTCGGAATGGTTCCGCATCAGCATGCCGAGTTTCGTGCGGCTGATCCCGGCGCGCTTCAGGAGGGCCTCGAGGGTCGGGCCTTCCGGGAGCTGGACGTCCCCGTCGACCCACGCGGAGGCCACGGGCTCGTATCGGACGCCGTCCCGGCCCACGTGGACGCGGGCCGCCGCCGCCTCGCGGAACGTATGGAGCACGACGTGCACCGAGGTCACAGCGGTCGGTCGGACCTTGTGATTGTAGTATTGCGCGACCTCGCGGTGGACCGGTGCGAAGGCGCCGACCCGCTTCGCGTACTCCCGCCAACCGCGCTCGAACGGAGAATGGAACGTGGACATGCAGTGATCGGTGATCGGACGGACTTCCTCGAAGGTCGAGAGGATCGACTGGCCCGTCGACAGGGCCGAGAGGAACTCCGACCACGTGGTGTACTCCTCCTTCGGCATGGATCCCGCGAGGTTCTTCGCGAGCGACACGAGGTAGTTGTTCAGCCCGGCGATGCCGACCTTCGTGGCGATGTCCTCTAGGAACAGGTGGGTCGCGATCTCGACGAACGGGTTGCTCTCCGGCATCCGGGATTCGGACGCCATCTCAGCGCTCTCCCTTGATCCGCGCGCCGCGCATGACGAGCGCGTAGACGCACTCGTAGTTCCTCAGGAGGGCACGCATGTGGTCCTCGTTGATGTTCACCTGGGCCACGTTCTTCGAGGAGATCTTCGTCTCCCCGCTCCATCCGCGGGTGGCGAGGAGGAAGCAGGCGAGCGAGTTCCCCGACACGGAGATGTTCTTCGCGATCTCCTCCCGGAACCGTTCGTGGAATACGCAGAAATTGCAGACCGCGATGTTGTGCACGTTTTCATTGTACTCGTCCGTCACGGCCTTGTCCGCCGGACTCATCCGCCCGACCGCGAACCGCGTCCGGAAAATCGTCGGGACGTAGCAGCACTGGCGCATCGCATACAGATACCCGACGACGTCCCCGTCGACGTCCGTGATCGCCATGTCCGTGAGCGGCGTAACGTCGCCTTCGATGCTGAAGGCGGTGCGGGCCTCCCGGACGGCCACGTTGAACGAGGTCCATCCGAGGTACGCCTCCTTGCCCATGCGGCTCGCGAGATTGTCCCCCACCCGCTGCCAGAACTCGACGACGCCGTCCGCTCCGGCCTTCTCGATCATGTCCTCGATCAGGGACGCGAGAGCGACGTCGATCATGAGGTCCTCCGGCCTCCTCACACGAAGGAGCTGATCACTTGCTTCAGGTGCGCGCGCCACTCTTTCTCGGCCTTCGCGGCGACTGCATCGCCTTCGAGATCCCGCAGCCGGTCGACGACGATCGTCAGGAATCGGTCCCAATGCCCCGCCGTCATGTAGGGCGCGGTCGTGCCGACCTCGTTGTAGGCCATCGTGACGATTTCCTGGAGATGACCCGGCCCGACGAGCGCGCCGAGCTTCGACTGGAGGTACTGCGCAATCTCCTTGTTCTTCTTGAACTCCTTCGTCTCGCCGAACTTCTCGACGAACAGGATCCGGGTGAGCCGCTTCAGTTCCCCCGCGACGGCCTCGTCGTAGGAGGCGAGGACTTCCGGGGTGATCGGCTTGGACTCGAACAGATGACGCACGACGATGGACGTCTTGACCACGTTCGCGAGAACGCCTTGCATCTTCGTGATTTCGACGGGCCTCGTCGTCAGGAAGACGAGGAACGCTCGCTCCCCGACGCCCGAGATGATGATCGTGCCCGCCTCGAACTGCTGGACGGACATCATCATGTTCTGTCCGCTCAGCTGGTTGCAGATGTGCGCCAGATTGCCCTTCAGGAGATTCAGCAGGCGGTACTCGCGGGGGTCGAGCTGGTTCGGGATGGACGACGAGAAGATGCGGCCGTCCACGCCGGAGAACATCGCGATGTCGAGGCTGTTCTCCTCCCGTGCCCGCCGCAACTCCGTCTCCAGGAGGTGCTTCAGATGGCCGACCGTTTCGGCGCCCATCGTCTTGTCGACTTGGCCGGCATACGGCATCTAGCCGCCCCGCTTCAGCCCGTACGAGTTGAATAGGATCTGGAGCGCTTCCTCCGGAGAATAGTCGTAATCCCAGCTTTTCTGCATCCGTCGGATCCGCTCGACGACCCGCGTCGGGGCTTTCATCCCTTCCGCGGTCTTGATCGCGTTTTCGAAGACTTTTCCGTGACTGCGCGTCTGCTCGTCCGGGATCTCCACCGGGCTCGCGCGGACGATGATGCCCACGCCGCGGGCGAAGAGGTACGGATACACGCCCTCGCCATGGTGGACGCCCCGCATCTTCAGCAGCTTCAGGGTCCGGTTGAACGCGCCACCGATCGGGTAGTATTCGAGGTGAATCGCGCCGTCGGACAGGTAGATCGGCAGGAGGACGTCCTCGCCGATCGTCTCCCCAGGTCTCGCGTGCTCTTCGACCGTACACAGGACGACTCCGAGTTCCTTGAGCGT
This sequence comes from Methanobacteriota archaeon, assembly GCA_005878515.1. Lineage (GTDB taxonomy): Archaea > Thermoplasmatota > Thermoplasmata > RBG-16-68-12 > RBG-16-68-12 > RBG-16-68-12. The sequence continues at coordinate 17,053 of VBLZ01000075.1, forward strand.
GTAGAACAGCTTGCCGATCAGCTCGCGCTGCTCCAACTTCTCCGCGGTGGCCCAGATCACGGGCGTC
>VBLZ01000076.1 GCA_005878515.1 Methanobacteriota archaeon
TTCCTGATGACGACCGCATACGACGTACCTCCGGTGCTGTTGATCGAGCGCCTCAAGGAGAAGCTGCAGTCGGAAGGCAAGATCAAGCCGCCGGAATGGGCGTCGTTCGCACGCACCGGAGTGCACACGGAGAAGGCGCCGGTCCAGAAGGACTGGTGGTATCGCCGCGTCGCCGCCGTCCTGCGCAAGGTCTACTTGCACGGGCCCGTCGGTACGTCCCGCCTCGCCGCCGAGTTCGGCGGCCGCCGGGACGACGGCTCGGCCCCGTATCATCCGCGACGCGGTTCGCGGTCGATCGCCCGGGAAGCGATGCAGCAGCTCGAAGCGATGGGCCTCCTCACGAAGACCGAGAAGAAAGGCCGCTCGATCAGCGCTGCGGGCCGCAAGCTCCTCGATTCCCTCTCCCATGACATCCTGATTGAGCTCGCGAAGACGAATCCCGAGCTCACGAAATACGCCGGAGGCCCGTGAGCCAATGTCGATGGACGAGGACGAGCTAGACACGATCCGACGGCGGAAGATGGCGGAGCTCCAGCAGGCCCAGGTGCAGGCCCAGGCCGAGCAGCAGTACCGCGATCAGCAGCAGGCCCAACGGCAACAGATCCTCCGCCAGATCCTGACACCGGAGGCGAGGGAGCGGCTCGGCCGAATCGAGCTCGCTTACCCGGAGCTAAAGGAGAACATCGAGAACCAGCTGATCGCGCTCGCGCAGAGCGGTCGCGTGCAGCGCATGATCGACGACCCGACCCTCCGGCAGATCCTCGAGCGCGTCATCCCCCGCAAGCGGGACATCAAGATCGAGAGGCGCTGACGTGGCGAAGAACAAGCCGTACGCGAAGAAGCTCCGACTCTTGAGGGCCGTCAAGTCGAACCGCCGCGTGCCGGCCTGGGTCATCCAACGCACGAAGCGACGCTTCACCCGCCACCCGAAGAAACGCTCCTGGCGGCGGAACAAGCTGAAGGCGTGAGGCCATGGCCGAGCAGGAAGAAGAGCGCATCATGGTCATCCCCTTGCGGGCCGCCTGGGCGGCCTCCCGCACGGACCGGACGCCGCGGGCGATCAAGGCGATCCGGGAACACGTGCAGCAACACCTGAAGCCGGACCGGATCTTCATCGACGATGTCCTCAATGAGTACCTGTGGAAGCGTGGCCGCGAGCATCCGCCCCGCCGGATCCGCGTCAAGGCGATCAAGTTCGAGGACGGCTCCGCCGTCGTCTCCCTCCCGGAGGACTGAGGGACCCCAATTGCTTCGGCGGCTCGAAATCGCGGGGAACCCGTACATCGGTGTTTTCTGCGCGGCGAACGACGAGCTGCTGATTGTGGCCCGGGATGTCCCGAAGTCCGCGATTCGCCACATCGGCGGTGCCCTTGAGACGTCGCCCATCGTGACGAGCGTCGGGCACTCGACCGTCGTGGGCTCGCTCCTGGCATTGAATTCGAAAGGCATCCTCGCGTCACCGTTCATCGAGGAGGCGGAGATCGAAGCGATCGGCGACGCCGTCTATCCGCTCCCGCATCGATTGAACGCGGTGGGGAACAACGTCCTCTGCAACGACTACGGGGCGGTCGTCCATCCCGGCTACGACGACGAGGCGGTGGCGTTCATCGGAGAGGTCCTCGGGGTGAGCGTGGTGCGCGGGACCATCGCGGGGATCAAGACGGTCGGCAGCGTCGCGGTCGCGACGAACAAGGGTGTCCTGTGTCATCCGCACGCGCGGCCGGGAGAGATGGAAGTCCTGAAGTCCACCCTGCAGGTGCCCGTCGTCATCACGACCGCCAACTACGGCGCCGCGCAGGTCGGCGCCTGCATGGTCGCGAACTCCCACGGTGCGGTCGTGGGCTCGCGGACGACCCCCATCGAGCTCGGACGGATCGAGGAGGGACTCTCGCTGTTCTAGGCCCTTCCGTTTACAAACCGTCCGGCAAGTTTGATATATCATGGGATAGCTAAGTCTCCTGACGATGAAGACCCTCGTCCTCTGCGTGGATCGGGACAACGACATCGGCATCAAGACGGGCCTTCGCACCCCGCTCGTCGGTCGCGACGAAAATCTCGCGGCGGCGACGAGGCTCGGCCTCGCCGATCCCGAGGACTCCGACGTCAACGCGCTCCTGAGCGCGGTCTCCATCTACGATGGCCTCCAGAAGGACAACGCGGACGCCGAGGTCGCGACGATCTGCGGGGATGTCCGCGTCGGCTCCGTGTCCGATCTCGTGCTGACGAAGCAACTCGACCAGGTCCTCGAACAGCTCCGGCCGGACCGCGTGTTCCTCGTCTCCGACGGCGCCGAAGACGAAGCCTTCTCGCCGATCATCGGCTCGCGCATCCGGGTCGACCATGTGCGCCGCGTGTACGTGCGGCAAACCCCGACCGCGGAATCGCTCTACTACACGATCGGCCGGCAGCTGAAGAACCCGCGTGTGCGCCGCAAGATCGTGGCCCCCCTGGGATTCGTCCTCCTGCTGTTCGGGGCGATCTACCTGGCCCTCCCGAATTTGGCATCGGGTCTCGCCCTGATCCTCGCGGGCCTCTATTTCATCATGATCTCGCTGCCGTTCCAGAGCGTCGGAGATGTGTTCAAGAAAGCCGGTGAGACGTACGAACGCGTCCGGGATTCCGTGGCGAACGGGAACCTGGGGATCTTCTTCAATGTCTCCGCGCTCATCTTGATCCTGGTCGGGATCTTCTTCGGAGCGGATACCGCGACCCGGAACGGCGGGTCGACGTACGTCTCGCAGTTCCTCTGGTTCGTCATCGGCGCGGTCTGGTGGTTCGTCATCGGCACGTTGCTCTTCGAAGGCGGCCAAGTCATCAGCGCCTACCTCCGCCACGGACGGGCTCCACGACACGCGGTCGCCGTCGCGGTGACGTTCGTCGCGCTGGGCCTCTTGGTCCTCGGGATGACGCAGATCCTTCAGACGATCCTCGGGGAATACAACCGCGCGTCGTTGCCCCTGATCTATCTGAGCATGGGCCTCGCCCTGTTCCTCGTCGCGGTCACTGGCCTCTCGTACCGGACGAGGGAGCAAGGCCCTCAATCCCCCGACGAGAGCTAGCCGCGCCGAGGGGTCGGATGGACTTCGAGACGTGGCAGCCGTTCTACGAACAGATCCTGAACGACTTCGGCTTTTCTCGGGAAAAGGACGAGGCGGTCGCCGCCGAACTCGACAAGCTCCTCGGCGGGAATCGGGTTCCCGACTCGATCCTTCGAAAGATCATCCGAGGGAAGGAAGTCACCGTGGCGGGAAACGGTCCGAACCTCGAGGACGAGATCGGGGAGGCCCGCGGGGTTCTCCTGACCGCGGACGAGGCGACGTCGGTCGCGCTCGGCCGGGGCCTCCTCCCGGCAATCCTGGTCACCGACCTTGATGGGGTCGTGGCGGATCAGGTGAAGGCCAATACCGAAGGCACGATCGCGGTGATCCACGGCCATGGCGACAACGGCCCCGCGGTCCGGGAGTGGGCCCCGCGGTTCTCCGGCGGAACGGTGGCGACGACACAGTCCCGGCCGCTCGGAGGCCTCCGGAACTTCGGCGGCTTCACCGACGGAGATCGGGCGGTGTTCCTCGCGGATCACTTCGGCGCCGCGCGAATTCACTTGGTCGGCTTCGACTTCGAACGTCCGAATGCGAAGGACGTCGATCGGCGCACGAAACAGCGGAAGCTCGACTGGGCGTACATCCTCCTTGGCAGCCTCGATCGGGACGAATTCGAACTATGAGACCGGCTTCCGGGCCTTCGCGGTCCGCCAGCTGAGGATCGGTTCGCGGGCCGCCTGGACCTCGTCGACGCGCGCCACCGCCGTGTTGTGCGGCGCAGAGTGCAAGGTCTCGGGATCCTCCTTCACGATCTTCGCCAGTGCGTCGACGAAGCCATCGAGCGTTTCCTTCGTCTCCGTCTCGGTGGGTTCGACCATGAGTGCCTCTTCGACCAGGTGCGGGAAGTACACGGTCGGCGGATGGTATCCGAAGTCCATGAGGCGCTTCGCGAGGTCGACCGTGCGGACGCCCTTTTCCGCCGCGAGCTTCGCGGCGCTCGCGACGAACTCATGTTTCCGGAGACCGCCGAATGGCACATCGAGGACGCCGGTGAGCCGGTGACGAATGTAGTTCGCGTTCAGCACCGCTCGCTCGGAGACTTCCTTGAGCCCGTCTCCACCCATCCGGAGGATGTACGCGTACGCCCGCACCAGGAGCGCGAAGTTGCCGTACCACGCGCGCACCTTCCCGATCGACTTCGGTCGATCGTAATTCAGGTGGTAGCCCCGACCGTTGAGGCCGATGACCGGGACCGGCAGGAACGGCTCCAGTGGTTTCTTCACGCCGACGGGTCCGGCGCCCGGTCCGCCTCCGCCATGGGGCGTCGTGAAGGTCTTGTGCAGATTGAAATGGACGATGTCGAAGTTCATGTTGCCGGGCGAGGTGCGGCCGAGGATCGCGTTGAAGTTCGCGCCGTCGTAGTAGAGCAGGCCGCCCGCGTCGTGCACGATCTGCGCGATGTCCAGGACGTGTTCTTCGAAGATCCCGAGGGTGTTCGGATTCGTCAGCATGAGGGCGAGCGTCTTCGGACCGGCCGCGGCTTCGAGGGCCTTGAGATCGACCCGGCCGTCTTTCGACGGAATCTCGATCAAGTCGAATCCGAGCATCCCCGCGGAGGCGGGGTTCGTGCCGTGCGCCGTGTCGGGGATGATGACCTCGTGCCGCTCCTCTCCTCGCTCCCGGTGGTACGCTTGCGCCAGGAGAAGGCCAGTGTACTCTCCCTGAGCCCCGGCCGCGGGCTGCAGTGTGATCGCGTCCATCCCCGCGATCTGCGCGAGAAGACCTTGCAGCTCGTACAGGAGCCGGAGCGCCCCTTGCACGGTCGACTCGTCTTGGTCTGGATGGATCCGGGTGACCGTCGGAAGGGCCGCGAGCTCCTCCGTGAATTTCGGGTTGAATTTCATTGTGCACGATCCGAGCGGGTAGAACCCCGTGTCGATTCCGAAGTTCATCTGCGAAAGGCGCGTGAAGTGCCGGACGACATCATGCTCCGAGAGATTCGGGATCGCGAGGTGCTGGCGCCGAATCTTCGCGGGGACGAGGTCCGCGAGGTCGACGTCCGTGTCGGGGGCGGATCGCTTCTCCATGAGGAGCGGCTCGTCCCAGTAGGCTTGGCGGAAGTTCACCGGAGCGCCTCCAGGGCCCCAAGCAGGCGTCCGATCGCCTCCGGGGTGTGGCGACCGGTCGTGGCGAACAGGGCGGCATCACTCAGCTCCGGGAGCTGACGGGTCAGCGGTAATCCGCCGTGGATTCCCTTCTCCAAGAGGGCTCGATGGACCGCGGCGTATCCTTTCTTCCTGCGCACAACAAACTCGTTGAAGTGCGCTCCGTGGAACAGCGGGGCTTCGAATCCCGCGATCGCGTCGATCGCCTTTGCGAGTTCCCGCGCGCGGCGGATGTTCTCTGCGGCCACCCGACGGAGGCCGTTCGAACCGAGCACCGCCATGTACGCCGCCGCGCCGACCGCCAGGAGCGACTCATTCGTGCAAATATTCGACATCGCCTTCTCGCGGCGGATGTGTTGCTCCCGGGTCTGGAGCGTCATGCAGAAGGCCCGATGCCCCTTCGCGTCCCGCGTCAAGCCGATCACGCGCCCCGGCATCTTCCGGATGTGCGATTGTCGACACGCGAAGATCCCGAGAAGCGGGCCACCGAAGTTCATCTGGGTGCCGAGCGGTTGGCCTTCGCCGACGACGATGTCGGCCCCGAAGTCCCCCGGAGGACGGACGACCGCCTGGGCGATCGGGTTCACACCGACGACGAGGACACCGTTCGTCATGGCTCGGATCTCCTCGAGTTGCTCCTCGAATCGTCCGAAGAAGTTCGGGTTCTCCACGTAGACGCCGCAGACATCGGGCGAGAGCGCGGCCTTCAACTTCGAGAGATCGAGCAGCGCGCTCTCGCGGTCGTAGTCCACCTCGCGCACCTCGATCCCGGTGCCGAGGACGTAATTCGCGAGGACCGCGCGGCGATTGTGCCGCAGGGCGCGCGGAATGAGGAAGATCCGACCGCCATGGATGCGATGGGCCATCCGGGCCGCTTCGCCGAGCGCCGTCGAGCCGTCGTACACTGATGTGTTCGCGGCGTCCATCCCGGTGAGCTCGCAGATCAGGCTCTGATATTCCCAGAGGGCCTGGAGCAGGCCTTGGCTGATTTCCGGTTGGTATGGTGTGTACGAGGTGTAGAATTCGGACCGGGAGACGATTGCCCGCACGCTTGCGGGAACGAAGTGATCGTATAGGCCTCCCCCGAGGAACGTCGGCATGTCGACGACCGTGCGGTTCGCGGCGAGCATCGACGTCACCCGCGCGACGACGCGGTCCTCCGGGAGGCCGTCCGGGATGTCGAGCTTCTGAATCCGCACGCCCGCGGGGATATCCGCGAAAAGGTCGTCGACGCTCCGGAGGCCCATTTCCCGGAGCATCTCGTCCTCATCGGAGGGCATGCGGGTGCTGCTGAAAGGTAGGCGACACTTAAGGGTTTCTTGCGGAGCCCGGATGTCGAGTTAACGTGGAAAGGGCCTCAGGATCCCGTCGAGACCGGGCCGGAGTATGTGAACCGGGCGCAAAGCTGGACGGGCGACGGACGAACGATCGTCTACTCCTCGGCACCGAGGAGAGGGCCTCGAACAGGAATGGGCGATGCTCTCGCCGAGGAACTGAGTGCTCACCGGATCGGAGTCAGTGCTCAGCTCACCGCTTTCTTCACGAGCGCGCCGATCCTTGCCTCTTCGGCGGCCGTCAACTCCTTCAGCGCGAAGGCGACCGGCCATAGGGCGCCTTCGTCGAGGTTCGCCGCGTCGCTGAAGCCGAACGTCGCGTACCTCGTCTTGAACTTCTGCGCGGGCTGGAAGAAGCAGACGACCTCACCGTCCTTGGCATACGCGGGCATCCCGTACCAGGTTCTGGGCGAGAGGGCTGGCGCGCTGGCTTTGATGACAGCATGGAGCCGCTTGCCCATGGCGCGATCCGGTTCCGACATCTCGGCGATCTTCGCGAGCACGGCGCCTTCCCCGCCCGCTCTGTCCGAGCGCGGGCCCCGGCCCTCGGACGTCTTCATCTCTTGGACGTACTCCTTCATCGCGGCTCGTTCCTCGTCCGTGAATCCCTTGAACTTCTTGTTGACCGCGGTGGTGCTCTTGGCGGACTTTTGCGTGTCCTTTTTTGGGCTCATGGAGACCTCCTTAGATAGTGTTTGATTGTCGTTAGCAAGTTTTCAGCCACCCAAGATGGTGGTCGCTATATTTCAGAATACTCATTCTAGACAGTCAAGAAGGAAATTGTCCGAACTAGCTTTCGTATGCCTTCTGCAGATCGGCGACGATGATCTCTTGCATCTTGAGCATGGCGTCTGTCACTCGTTTGGCTTTGAAGGGTGCGTCTTTCACGCAGACACCGAGCCGTATGCTCGAAAGTCGGAAATGACTCGCAGGCCCGAGCCGGCCTCGACGATCGCCGCGGCTCCGAATCCGATCGAGTTCTTGTACGCCTCCGACGGCGCTTCGCCCTTCAGCGACGCGGTGACCAGCGAGAACAGTGTCCCGTGGCCTGCGACCGCCACCGTCCGGCCGTCGCTCGACTTGGCGATGCTCTCGAGGCAACGCGTGCCGCGGACGGCCGCCTGCGCCAACGATTCTTTGCTAGGTGGGATGTAGTCCTGGTTTGCCCACGCCTTCTTCTCGAGCGCGGCATATTCCGGTTGCGGGATTCCGGATTCGTCGGCGGACCACTCCTTGAGGCAGGGCCGCTTCGAAATGGAGAGCCCAAACGCGTCTGCGAGGATGATCGCGCTCTCGATGCCGCGCCGCAAGGGGCTCGCGAAGACCGCGGCAGGGCGGCTTCCGGGCCACGCGCCCGCGAGACTTCGGATCTGTTCCTCTCCGCGTCGGGAGAGGGGCGCGCGGTCAAAGTTCGACGTGTAGGGAGGGCGGACGATCTCGCCGTGGCGTACGAGGACCAAAATCGCGGTCACCCGAGCGCGCCTCCAGAGACGACTCCAATCACGCGGATCCACTCGCCATCGTGGAGCGCCGTGTCCGCGGGGATCGGTGCTTCGCCACGAATGAGGATGTGTGCGTCCGGTGCGAGCCGAAGAGCCCTCAACAGATCGAGACCTCTGGCGGCGGAACCCAGTTCGACGGACTCCTCTTTCCGACCGGGGTGGATTTCCGCGGTGATGTGCATTGAGTCGTCGAGGACGATTCCTGACTTAATTGTTCTCCCGCGACAGCGTCCGTCGGAACGCTTATCCGAGACATCTGTCTCAGGAGCCTCGCTGCCCAGGTCGCCTAGTCCGGTAGGGCGGCGGTCTCGAAAACCGCTGGGTTACCCCTCGCAGGTTCAAATCCTGCCCTGGGCGTATTTATGCAGGACCAGTGCAACTTTTTCGAGTTATCGCTGAATCCGAACCTCTACGACCCGCGCCTCACGGGCCTCGCGGAGAATGCGAAGGCTGTCCTGGCGCTTCATCCGCCCGTAGTGGTTGAGGACTGCCTCCAGCTTCGTGTGTCCTGTCGCATCCATGATGGCTTCGGTGGCCGCGCGCTCCCGGTACCCCTGGCTGACGAGCGCGTCGATGGCCTGCTGGACCGACGTGCTGCGGAAGGTCTTCAGCGGTCAACCGGGCTCTCACATCAGCCTGGATGGAAACAATCGCGGCCAGGGAAATGGTTATTCGGACAGAGGGCGTTACGTGGTACCGCAGAGGGGGAGTTTGAAACCGTGGGTTTTGTTGGGCGTCGCTTTGTCTCTGATTCTAGCCTCTGACATCGCCCTGGCGGCGCCGAAGTTCTCGGAATGGTCGACTCCGATAAACCTCGGACCGGCCGTCAACTCCGCCTTCGCGGATCAATCACCTGCCATCTCCAAGGACGGCCTCAGTCTCTACTTCGGATCGACCCGCTCTGGCGGTTCTGGCGCCTTTGACATTTGGGTGTCGCAACGGGAGACTGTTGATGGCGCTTTTGGGCTGCCGATGAATGTGGCCCCCGTGAACACAGCGTTCATCGAAAACGTCCCTGCCCTGTCAAGTGATGGCCACTGGTTGTTCTTCAACAGCAACCGGCCTGGCGGTTTCGGAGGCGTTGATTTGTTGGTTTCCTACCGCAACCACGTCCACGATGACCTCGACTGGCAGACACCCGTCAATCTGGGCGCAGGGGTCAACTCAGCCTCCTTGGACATAGGGGCGAGCTACTTCGCGAACGACGACTTCGGCGTGCCGCTCCTCTTTTTCGGCAGCGACCGGCCGGGCGGGCCCGGGGGTACGGACATCTATGTGAGCGCCCAACAACCCGACGGTTCGTTTGGCGCTGCTGAACTGGTGAATGAGCTGAGCAGCCCATTCAGTGACAACCGCCCAGTCGTCCGCTTCGACGGACTTGAGCTGTTCCTCTTTTCTGACCGACCCGATGGTTCCAACGTCGACATGTGGGTCTCCACACGCAACTCGGTCTTCGACCCGTGGAGTACGCCGGTAAACCTAGGTCCGACGGTGAACAGCCCTCAGGACGATAGACAGGCCTACATCACCTCCGACCGCAGGACGCTTTTCTTTGCTTCCGATCGGCCCGGTGGTGTGGGAGGCTTCGACCTCTACATGACGACACGCTCGAAGTAGGAAACCTGCGTAAAAAGCGTGGAACACTGACTCGCGAGTAACGGAAAGAGGGCGGCCCCATCCCGGCACGAAGGGAACCGGCAGGAAAACCTGGGACTGCCGGGACCTTGATTGGACTGGATTTCCTCCGGGAGGCGGCCTGCTGGGCTTCGTTTGCTCCTAGAGTTCCAGTGTGCGCTGCACGACTCGCAGCGCCCGGTCTACCACAGTCCCTTCAAGAAAGAGGGAAGGTAGGCCGCCTTGCGACGGCCCGTTGGTGGGACGGGAGCCGAGAACCTGCGGAATCTCGAAACCTTGGAATGCGCATTGGCCACTCCATAAGAACGAATCCTGACCGGGGCGCCCTCTCATAAGGGGCGCCCGAAATTCCGTGACGTCCTCAGATCGCCTCGTACATGTGGCCCCTTTCCCCTCGTCCCGCGCCTTCGCGGCCCCTTCGCTGAGCATAGGATTTGCAAAGGACAGTCTCCATCTATCAACTGATTTTGGCCCGCCGGCGCTCAGATCGAAACCGCCAAGCGAGACCGTAGAGAAACGTCGTGACCGCCGACCCGATTACGACGTTCCAAAAGTAAATCGTGCTGAAGTAGAACGTTAGCGCCGTCCACACCAGTCCGAGGATGAGAATGAAAAACGAGTGGGTGAACCCATAATTGGTCGAAATGATCTCGAAACCCCTCATCGGCGTCAGGCTTTTTTCGTCGCGACCACCGGCCATTCGCAGACTATCGACGACGTCGCTTGATTCGATGAGACGGCCCACTGCCTTTGCGGCGACGCGCGCGGCGGCGCGCTGCTCGGGTCATCCGGACTTCCTTGCGAGCCATCGCGGCCGGGACGCCTATGGCCTATTTGAATCCTTTTCGCAGATCGCCGCCTGAGGCGGACGCCGCGTGCCTCACCGTGCAAATGTTCCTGTCCGACTCTTCTGCAGACTCAATCTTATCTAACTCGGTCGCGATTACGGCGCGACGCCGGTGCCAATCCATATCACCAGACTGTCTCGTTCCGTCAAGATCCCGAACGCGCCTCAACGTTGCCTCTAGCGGTGAGTGAGTGACAGATCGGCCGTCAGGGGCACCCGTCACAGGGCGGCTACGCAACGGGGCGCGCGCCTGGTACGACAGCCTGTCCCCCTTGCGGATTCGAAGCGTGCGGATCTACCTGACCGGCCAAGTCATCTCCCTCATCGGGATTTGGATGCAGCAGACGGCCCAGTCGTGGGTCGTCTGGGAGCTGAGCCACTCCGGCACGGCGTTGGGCATCGCCGCGATGCTCGCGTTCCTGCCGACGTTCTTCCTCGGACCCTGGATGGGCGTCTTCGCCGACCGCTGGGACCGACGGAAGGTCCTGGTCGCAACCCAGACCTCGGCGATGATCCTCGCTTTTGTCTTCGCAATCCTCGTCCAAACCCGCGTCATCGCCTTGTGGCACGTGTTCGTCCTCGCGACCCTGCTCGGCATCGTGAGTGCCCTCGACTTTCCTTCGACCCAGGCGTTCATCGGGGACATCGCAGGCATGGCGCGGGTCCGCGAGGCGATCATCCTTAACGCGTCGATCTTCCAGGTGAGCCGGATGATCGGGCCGGCCCTCGCCGGCTGGGGAATCGGCTACCTCGGCGTCGCGTCCGCCTTTTGGATTAACGGCGTCACGTTCCTCGCGGTCATCGCGAGCCTCCTCGCGATCCGCGGGAGCCAGATTCGTCGGACGTCGACCGGGCGCCCGCTCCAGGAGTTCCGCGAAGGCTTGGCGTTCCTCCGGAAGGAGACGCGGGCGCAAGACCTCCTCGCGTTCAGCGTCATGGTCACGTTCTTCGGCATCTCGAGCATCATCATCCTGCCCGCGGTCGTGTCGCTCGTCCTCGGCGGCGGCGCGGACATGCTCGGATTCCTCCTCGCCTCCTCGGGTGCCGGGGCGCTGGTCGGCGCGCTCGTCCTGACGCCGCTCGCCCAGCGGGCCCGTCGAACAGGAAGCATGCTCGCCGCGAACGTCGTCTGGAGCGGCGCCTGGCTCGTCCTCTTCTCCTTCACCCGGACCTTCGTCTTCACCGCAGTCACCATCTTCTTCGTCTCCCTGACGATCCCCGTCGTCCTCACGACCGCGAACGGCCTGCTCCAGATCCTCGCTCCGCCGGACATGCGCGGCCGGTTGCTGAGCATCTACCTGATGATCAGCTTCGGCGCGCAGCCGATCGCGGCCCTCCTGATCGGGATCGCGGCGGATGCGTTCACGCCGATGGGCGCCATCCTACTGAACGGGGCCCTGATGATCGTCGCCGCTGGCGCCCTCGTCAGCCTTCGGTCCGGACTGCTCTCCTGGGAGGCTCGGGCCACGATCGCGGGCGCCTCGGCCGGGCCGCCAGCGCGATAGTCGCTTCACGTTGCCGACGAGCGTGGACAGCACGGACGCCTCCACCGAGTCCAGCCCCTGCGGGATCGGATCCCGGTTTCGCCAGACGTTCCAGAGATAGATGCCGACGGCTGCGACCACCAGCGGAATGGCGAGCACGACCAGGTCCAGTCCCAGCGGAAGGCCGAAGAGCCCGGACGACTCAACCGCGAGCGGCTGCGACACCGCGTCGTACTGGCCCGCTGAGTCGTTGACGAACAGCCAGACGACGAACCGCCCTCTCGTTTTCCAAGCGTGCGAGGCCGTGCATCCGGAGGCCCGCGAGCTGTCCCCGAAGTCCCACGTGCAATTGTAGGGGCCAATCCCGCCGCTTGGATGCGCGATCAGCTGCGCGCTCTCGCCCAGGATTGCAGGCGACGGACCGACCTCGAAGCTCGCGGTGAGGGCGATGACGATCTCGAGCGTCTGCATCGCGGTCGCGTTGTTTCCCGCGGAATCGGTGAAGGTCAGCGTGACGTTGTATGCGCCGGTCCGGTTCCACGCGTACGACACGGAACACCCGGTCCCGAAATTTCCGTCCGCGAAGTCCCAGGAACAGCGGTACCCGCCGGATCCGCCCCCGCCGGTCGCGACGAGGTACACGGTCTCGTTCTCCCCGGCGACCAAGGTCGACGCGACGAACGAAACCGTCAGCGGTCCGCCCGGCGGGCCGAGATTCGTCTGCACGTCGACCGAGCCGTTCTGCCATGTCTGGTTCCCGCCGGTGTCCCCCATGGAGAGATTGACGACGAAGTGGCCCGCGGCCTTCCACGCATGGGACGTGGTACATCCCGTCGATGTCTTCCCGTCCCCGAAGTCCCACGCGCACGCGTATCCTCCGGATCCGCCGTGACCCGTACCGGAAAGGGTGATGCTTTCGTTGACCCGCGGGAGGGTGGTCGACATCGACAACGTCGCGCTGAGCGGCACCACGGGCGGCGAGCTCGCGGACGAAACGGAGATGAGCGGCAACGACCTCGACCGGCTGGCACCCAGGGCGTCCGTCGCCCGGACCGACGGCGTGTAGTTGCCCTCCGTCGAATACATATGGGAGATCGCGGAACCCGCGCCGGACGTGCCGTCCCCAAAGTCCCATCCGTACCCGTACGGATTGCCGCCGCCACCGGTGGCCGTCGCGGTGAAGCCGAAGGCCGTTTCCGTGGTCCCCGACGGGGGCGTGGCGGAACCGGTGACCTGGATGTTCGAGATCGTGACGGACGCGGATCCGGAGGTCGTCGCACCGTTCCCGTCCGTGACGACGACCGTCGTCTGGAACGCTCCTGTCTGCGTGTACATGTGGGTGATTTGGGCTCCCGAACCCGTCGTCCCATCGCCGAAGGACCAGGCGTACCCCGTGAAGGTCCCCGGTCCACCCGTGGCCGAGGCCGTGAACGTGACGTTCGAGCCGGGCGCGGCGGCCGCGTGGTTCGCGGACGCGATCACGGAGGGCGCGGGGCTGATGGCCACGGATGTCGAGTCCGTCGCGCTCACCATTGTCGCATCGGTGACGGTACACGTCACGGCCATGGTCCCGGTCGCTTGGTAGGCGTGGCTCACGACGGGCCCGCTCGCGGAATTTCCGTCGCCGAAGGTCCAGTCATACGTGTACGGCGCGGTCCCTCCGGACCCGGTGCATGTGAACGTGATTGACTGTCCGACATCCGCCGCGGCCCGTGGGGAACTCGCGCTGGCGGCGAGGGGCGCGGGCGGCGAGGTCACGGTCACGCCCTGGGTCTGCGCCACCTTGCTGCCGCCGAGGGAATCCGAGGCCGTCACGAACGGCGAATAGCTCCCGCCCGATGAGTAACTGTGCGCCACCGAGGAACCCGTCCCGGTCGTCCCGTCGCCGAACGTCCATGCATAGGTGTAGGGAGAGCCGGATCCACCGCTCGCGGCTGCGCTGAAGGTGAACGTCGTCGTGGTGTCTCCGGTCGACGGCGATACGTTCGCCGTGGCCGCGATGTCGGAGATCGTCACCGACGTCGAGTCAGAGGCGGTCCCGCCGTTCCCGTCGGTCAGGGTCACGGTCGCTTGGTACGAGCCGGTCTGGGAATATGCGTGCGCGGTCGGCGCACCGGAGCCGGACGAGCTGTCCCCGAAGTCCCACGCGTACGAATACGACCCGTCTCCTCCCGAGCTCGCTGCATCGAAGGTCAGTGTCGTGCCCGGCGCCGCGAGATTGTGGTTGACGGAAGCGGTCACCGAGGGGTTCGGACTGATGACGACATTTTTCGAGTCGGTCGCGACCCCGAGCAGCAGGTCGGTCACCGTGCACGTGGCCGTGAACGTCCCGGTGGATGTGTAGGTGTGCGAGACCGTCGGACCGGCCCCGAGGTTGCCGTCCCCTAGCGTCCAAGCGAAGACGTATGGGGACGTCCCGCCCGAGGCCGTGCACGTGAAGGTGATGCTCTGACCAAGATCGGCGGCGGGCGGGTCCGCGGTGACTGACGCCGTCAAGGAATCCATGGGTGACGGGTTCGGACCGGCACGAAGTGCGCCCAAGTCCGGGCCGGCTCCCCCGTGAGGAGACGCTGACGGCGGTCCGCTCCACGCGGGCCAGAGGGCGAAAGCCAGCACTATCGCAAGGGCGGCAATGCTCCCGGCCCGAGCGAGGGGTGCCATGAGCATAATCCCCGACGATTCGAAGCCCGAAGGGACCTATTAGTAGGGCACATCACGAAATGTGTTCATTCGTGTTCACCGGAACCTTCCTATCCCGGTTCTCCGGTGTTGGGGTTCGGACCCTCGCGATCCGGGGCGGTCGGAAACTCTAATGGCCGCGGCCCTCATGTCGCGCCATGGCCGCCCCGTTCGGCAAGCTCCTCTACCTCTACGTCGGTACCTCCGATTTCGAGCGCGACCTGGAGTATTATACGAAGGTCTTGGGCGCGAAGGTCGTCTGGAACCAGCACGCGTTCGGCGCGAAGGTGGCCGCCCTTCGGCTGTGCGCAGGCACCCAGTATCTCCTCGCCGACCACCGAACCGCGCCGTCGATCTTGCCGCTCTTCGAGGTGAAAGACCTCAAGGCGAAGGCAAAGGAACTCCGATCGCGCGGGTGGAAGTCCGAAGGTCGCTCGTTCGAGGTCCCTCCGGGCCCGTGCGTGGTCTTCAAGGATCCGAGCGGGAACGAGCTCGGGCTCCTGGAGAACGTGCGACCGAACGTGATGGGCGAAGGCTTTGAGGACTAGGACGGCACTTCGCCGTTCATCATGAGGTGAGGCAATGGGGATGTTCGAGCACCCGAATGCGGCCCTCGTCGAGCGACTGTACGCGGCCTTCGACGCGGGCGACCGGGAGGCCCTGAAGAAGCTCATCGCGGAGGACGCGGTGTGGCACGTCCCTGGCTCGACCGAGATCTCGGGGGATCACCGCGGACACGAGGCGATCTTCGCGTACCTCGCGAAACTCGCGGAGTTGAGCGGTGGGACGTTTCGCGCGGAGCTCATCGACGTCCTCGCGAGCGACATGCATGCCGCGGCATTGGCGGCCGCGATCGGGGAGCGCGGAGATCGGGTCCTCGAGCAGACGCATCTCCTCTTCCTGCGGATCGAGAACGACCGGATCGTCGAAGCTCGGTTGTTCAATGAAGACGAGGAAGCGTTCCAGGCGTTCTGGTCGTAGGGATCCTTCTCGCCCTCGTGATTTCGGCGCTCGCGATCCGCGTCTGGTTAGTGCTTGCGATCTTAAGCGTCGTCTTGTATGCCCTGCTCCCGCCATACCACATTCTGTCGGCGAGCATCGACCGACGTATCTTTCGTCGCCGACCGAGACTGTGACCGGCCCTGCCAGAACTCGCTCAACAAACCCCGCGGACGCGTTCCGGTCTCCATGATTGCAGACTTGCAGAACGCGTACGTCAACGCGGTCGAGCGGGTGGGAGTCAGCACGGTCAACGTGAGCACGGCAGGGGCCCCGTACGGCCCTCCGTTCGGGCGACCGTGGCCGCGGCGGGGATTCGGCTCGGGCGTCCTCCTGGACGCGCAAGGCCACGTCCTCACGACGCACCACGTGATCGACGGCGCGAGCAAGGTGATCGTGACGTTCGCGGACGGCCGGGTCCTGAGCGGTTCGGTCGTCGGCGGAGACGATGAGACCGACGTCGCGATCATCAAGGTGGACGGAAAGGACTTTCACGCCGCGGAGTTCGCGGATTCCGACCAACTGAAGGTCGGCCAACCGGTCCTCGCGATCGGGAATCCGCTGGGCCTTCCCGGCGGGCCGACGGTCACGTCGGGCGTGATCAGCTCGCTCCGGCGGAATCTCTCGTTCGGTCCCGGAGATGGGCTTCCGGTGATTCAGACGGATGCCGCGGTGAATCCGGGCAACAGTGGCGGGCCCCTCGTCGACTTGCAGGGTCGAGTCGTGGCGATCAACACGGCGACGATTCCCTACGCGGAAGGCATCGGGTTCGCGATCCCGATCAACGCGGCGCTCGGCGTGGCGCGGCAGATCCTGGAACACGGACATGTCCAGAGGCCATGGCTCGGCGTTGCCGGCTACGATGTCGACCGACGCGTCGCCGCGTACTACGGCATCGCGAGCCGCCAAGGCGTGTTCCTCGCGGAGGTCACCTCGGGGTCGCCCGCGGAATCGGCAGGCCTCCAGGTCGGAGATGTCCTGACGTCCCTGGGCGGCCGGCCCCTCAGCGGTGTCGCGGACCTCGTGGACGGACTGCGAGAACGGGCGATCGGTGACACGATCGACATCGAGGCGGAGCGACGGGGCCAGTCCTTCCGCGCGAAGGCCAAGCTCGCAAGTAGACCATTCTAGGCCCAAACCTTCAAAACCGGTTCCACGATGAGCGGACCCATGCGCCCGCTCCACCCGGAGACGTGCCCGCGGTGCGGCAAGCCGACGTGGAACTGGTACTATCTTTCGACTCGGATTTGGATTGAGTGCGAGCACTGTGGTTTCAAGGACAGCGTGAGCAACACGCCCGTCAGCGGCGCGAACACGGATAGCACGACCCGAAAAGTCCCGTCGTCGAAAGCCTGAGACCGCCCTTGGAGCGACGTCGCGCAACCCTGAAATTGCGTCAGGTCCGTGCGACCCGCGGACGCATGGCGACCGCTTTCCAGATGACGAGGCCGGAGTGCATCGCGTACCGCAGGAGCTCACGTCGCGGTTCCTCGCGATGGACCATGAACGCCAAGTTGACCTCGGTGCCCCAGCGAAGCCGATTCAGAGCCAGGGTCATGCGGTCTTCCGGCGCGCGGTCCCACCGGAGGAACCACAGGCCGTTCTCGCCGATGCCTTCCTCCACGGGCCCCATCGGGCACGCCGCAAGGGAGATCGCCGCCTCCCGCGGGAAATCGCCATGGAGGTATTCCCATTCCCGCGTCGCCTGATGCACGTGGTGGCCCGGGTACGCCTCGTGCGCCGCCATGTCGCGGAGCGCGGGCCAGGTCCACGGCAAGTCGACGTTCAGCTTCACGGTGCTCTGGTAATCCCGCGTATACTCGCAGACGCCGGAGATCGATCGCCCGTGCGTCGCGACGAGTCGGACTCGTTCGGTCTTCGGGAGCTTGAACAGCCGGCGCGCGTCGCGACGGGCCATCCGGAGGTAGCGTTCCATCGTCGGTAGGACCGCGTCCCGCGCAACGCGATGATCGTGTTCCCAGCGCTCGACCGCGTTTCGGAGTCCGTCCTCGCGTCCGATGTGCAGCATCCGGCGGACGTCGCGGCGCAGCGAATCCAGTTCCGCTTCGCCGGCCGGCCGCGGAGGCAGGTCGTAGAAGTCGCGGACCTGTCGGGGCAACGGCGGAGCCGGGCCGCGAACCTGTCGAATGAGAGAGCGGAGCGTCGGGAGATGGTCCTCGAGCCACGCCCGTCGAAAGCCGCGCGGTTCCCTGCGGGTCAGGCGCCTCAGCCTTTCGAGCGCCTCTTCGATGTCCGCCCACGATTTCAATGGCGCCAGCCGGACCGGATCGAGGTTCCAGGGTGTGAGGCGCGTGCCGTCCCGGGCCCTCGAGCGGCGATCCAGCGCGGATGCGAGGCGGAGGAACGTGCGAGCTGCATCATCCTCCACCGGCCGTCGCGGCGGCACCTCGTCGGAAACGAGCCGCGGGTCAAAACAGTTTCGAGCTTCCTACGGGCCTAGCGGCCACGCATATGTGACGTAGAGAACGAGGGCCGACAGGGCGACGCAGAGGGCCACGACGATCCACGGATTCACCTTGAGGGCCTTCTCGTCCTCTTGGTCGAAGTACCGGATCAGGCCCGCCGCCGAGTGGAAACCGGAGTCACGGTCCCGTGCCATGCGCGATCCGATCGACCAAGGAATCTCGGTCTTAAAACGTTTTCGCGCCGAGTGGCGGATTTGGAAGACCTGCTCGGAGAGGCTTAATACGACG
>VBLZ01000077.1 GCA_005878515.1 Methanobacteriota archaeon
GTTCCTCGGTGGCCACTGGGTACCGGAGATGGTCGGAGTCGCGGGCGGACTCGACGTCCTTGGCCGGACGGGAGAGAAGTCCCGCCGCCTCGAGCCCGACGAGGTCGTGAGGGCCTCGCCCGACGTCGCGGTGTTGATGCCCTGCGGCTTCGATCTCGATCGGACGCGGGACGAGGCACCGGTCGTCACTGGGACGGCGTGGTGGGCCAAGCTCCCCGCGTCATGCGAAGGCCGGGTGTGGATCGTCGACGGCTCGAGCTACTTCAACCGCCCCGGGCCGCGGCTCGTGGACGGCCTGGAGATTCTCGCCCACATCCTGCAGCCAGATCTCTTCCCGAAGGCGCCTCCCCCAGGTGCGGCGGCGCGGGTGAGGTGATGGCGAAGCTGTACACGCGTCGGGGCGACGCCGGCGAGACCGGCCTCCTGGGACCGGAACGCGTCTCGAAAGACGACCCTCGGGTCGAGGCGATGGGCACCGTCGATGAACTCAACGCAGTCATCGGCCTCGCCATCGCCGCGCAGCGCGACCGGCGCATCCGCGACCTGCTGTCGAAGATCCAGGACGACCTCTTCACGGTGGGCGCAGAACTCGCGATGACACGGTCGTCCGAAGGGACGAAGGTCCCCCGGATCGCGTCCGTCCACGTCGCGCGGCTCGAGGACGCGATCGACGCCTTCGACGTCGGCAAGATCACGGAGTTCATCCTTCCCCGCGGCTCGGAATCGCTCGCGCGACTCCATTGGGCCCGCACGGTCGCACGGCGGGCGGAGCGGCGAGTCGTCGCCCTCTCGAAACGGGACCAATTGAACCAAGACCTCCTCCGCTACATGAACCGCCTCTCCTCCCTTCTGTATCAGATGGCGGCATGGGAACAGCACAAGCAACGGAAGCGAGCCGAGCACCCCACGTACACCCGATAGCTCGGGCAAGAATTCATCTCGTGGCTCGACCATCTTGACGCCGGAGGGAACGTCTGTACGTCCGTCGCGTCGTCATCGGACTCTTCTTCACAGTGGCCGGAATCGCGTCTCTCATGATCCCCGGCCTCCCGTTCATTTGCATCGGCGCCCTCGTGTTCGGTCCCATTGAGCTCCTCATTGGATTGTTCGGGAATGCGCCCCGCCGCGGCCGGACGCATCCGCTGCCGGTGATGGCGGTCGGCGCGTCCGAAACCGCGTCGATGAAACGCTGCGGATCCTGCGGAATGCAGAGCGACTCCGCGGCGGTTTTCTGCTCGAACTGCGGCTTCGAATTCCCGTAGGCGCCCGCCCGGACAAAGGGCTAAGGTCGTGGAGCCGTTGGCGTCGGGGTGGCCCTGACGTTTACGAATCTCCTCGAACTCGAGGAGATGGCGCGGGCGAAAGTCCCGCGCGCGACGTTCGACTACATTGCAGGCGGGGCCGAGGACGAAGTCTCCCTTCGACGGAACCGCGAAGCGTTCGGGCGGTGGGCACTCCGACCCCGCGTGCTGATGGACGTATCGAAACGCGACATGCGGACGGTCCTCCTCGGGGAGCGCGTGTCGATGCCGGTCTGCGTGGCCCCCACGTCGTTCCACGCGTTGGTCCACCCCGACGGCGAGATCGCCACGGCGCGAGGCACCGCGGCTGCGGAGACGATCCTCATCGCGAGCACCATCGCGACGACGCCCCTGGAGGAAATCGCCGCGACAGTCGATGCGCCCCGGTGGTTCCAGCTGTACGTGTACAAGGACCGCGCGGTCACGGAAGAACTCGTCAACCGCGCGGTCAAGGCGGGCTACAAGGCGCTGTGCCTCACGGCCGACACGCCGGTCCTGGGCCGTCGCGAGCGGGACGAGCGAAACGCGTTCACGCTCCCACCCGGTTTCGGCATCGCGAATCTGAAGTCGGCCGGCCTGGATAGAATGCCGGAGGTCGAACGCGGCTCGGCGTTCGCGAAGTACGTCGCGAATCTGCTCGATGCATCGCTCACCTGGGACGACGTCGATTGGCTCAAGTCGATCAGCCCGCTGCCGCTCATCATCAAAGGGATCATGACCGCGGAAGATGCGTCTCTCGCGGTCGACCACGGAGTCGCGGGCATCGTGGTGTCGAACCACGGCGGACGACAACTCGACTCGACCCTCGGGAGCCTCGACGCCTTGCCCGATGTCGTCGCGGCGGTCCGTGGGCGAATCGAGGTTTACCTCGACGGCGGGATCCGGCGCGGGACGGACGTGCTCAAGGCCCTCGCTCTCGGAGCGAAAGCGGTCCTCGTCGGTCGGCCGATCCTGTGGGGTCTCGCCCTCGGCGGCGCGGACGGAGTCCGGGCGGTGCTGGACCAGGTGCGCGCGGAACTCGACACGGCCATGGCGCTCACGGGCCGCGCGCACGTGAAGGAAATCGATGCGAGCTTGGTCGTGCGGGCAGCCTAGCGATTCGGCACGCGGTCAAGAAATTCGATCAAGAATCCAATCGCCTGCTCATTGCCCATGGGTTTCGGAGGAAGTCGTCCGAGCGCGAGCTTCTGGGGAATCAGTTCCTTCAGCCGACGGAGGTCTTCGAATCGATAGCCGAGCGTCGCGGCATTTCGTTCGGCTTCGGCGTGACCTTTCGGCGGAATCGCAATCACGGGCGTGCCGGCGGCGAGCGCTTCGTTGACCGTACCCTTGCCAGCGGTCGTAATCACGAGATCCGCCGCGAGGACGTAATCCTGGAGGTTCGGCAAGAATCCGTACGTGTACACCCCGGATTCCGGGTTCACTTTCAATTTCGGGCCGCTCACGACGACCATCGAGACATCGTCCAGTTTCAACTCGTGGAAGGCGCGAACCGCCTCGCGGATGAGGAACTCGCCGACTCCGGTGCCCCCGACCGTCACGAGGATCGTCTTCTTACGAAATACAAAATCCTCCCGAAGCGTCTCCCGAGGTGCACTGAACGCGCGGACGATCGGTCCGATGCGGCGCACGTTGGGCCAACCGGGTGCCGACTCGGCCGCGAGGATGAGGTCGGCCCCGCGCGCAATCCGGGAGGCCCAGAAGTTGGCGGGGCCTTCGACCAAACGGGATACCGGATCGCGCGCAAAGTTGTGGCGGGTGGCGTCGAGGATGAAGGCCGTTGGAATCCGATGACGGATCGCCTCGCGCGCGGAGGCCAACTCGCTGTCCGAGAGGAGGAAGCGGTAGTAGTCCCAGTCCGTCTCTCCCTCCAGGAATCGCCGAGCGACCCGCAGATATCGACCGTAGTCTCGATACCACCTCCATACAGGGCCAAGGACCCCGTCCGTCGCCTCCCAATCGGGGGCGGGCGGCATCGTCAACGCGTCGAATCCGTTCGCCACGACGAGGTCCAACGCCGGCGAACCGGCGAGGAAGAGGAGATACAAATCACTCCGTCGATCGAGCAGACCGCGGGCGAGCGCAACCGCTCGCGTCGCGTGCCCGAGGCCCTGCGAGTGGACCGCGAAGTAGCCGCGGAGTTCCTCCATCGCGCGACTCATTGTCCACTTCCTGAAAGACCTTCGGATGAGACAGCAGCATCTGGCTCAACAACCGAATCTGTGAACGAGCGCGAGCGGGGCACAGGCGTCATTATATAGAGGGCGGCTCCTAGGGGCGGACGTTAGGGGATTCCAGGAGGAGAAAAACATGGGAGAAGAGGAGAACAAAGCGACTGTGCGAATGTTCTACGATGAGGTCCTGAACCGTAGGAACCTCGGAGTGATTGACAAGGTCACGGCCGAAAATTACGTCGACCACACCGCGGCGCCAGGACTGCCGCCTGGCCGCGAAGGGGAGAAGCTGTGGTTCCAGATGCTCCACGCCGCATTCCCGGATGGCCGAACGACGATCGACGACATCATCACGGAAGGCGACAAGGTCGTCGTCCGCGGGACGATGACGGGTACGCACAGCGCCGAGTTCATGGGGATCCCGGCGACGGGGAAGGCGGTGACGATCTCGGGCATCGACATCACGCGGTTCGAGAACGGGCTCAGCGCCGAACACTGGGGACAATGGGACGTC
Source organism: Methanobacteriota archaeon (assembly GCA_005878515.1). Lineage (GTDB taxonomy): Archaea > Thermoplasmatota > Thermoplasmata > RBG-16-68-12 > RBG-16-68-12 > RBG-16-68-12. Next base: position 3,990 of record VBLZ01000077.1, read on the forward strand.
GCGGGCCTCATGGTGCAGCTGGGCGTCGCGCCGCCCCCGCCCGGAGCGCCGCCGACCGAGTGAAACGGAAGACGAACGATCTAGGCGGGACTTCTCTAGCTCGCCTAGATTACCTCCGAGTGGACACTACGGATCTTCCTATTCGGAGCGATCTGCGTTTGCGGACCGGAAGGGTACACGTAGCAGTGGGCACCTTCCTCGGCGGACGACCACGGCTACTCCGCGGGCGCCCGGGTGTACGTTGCAACGTACCAATGGTTGCCGCAGGGGTCTCGCACCGCTCCGGAACGTTCCCCGTACTCCATGTCCCGCACGTCGTGGAGGCTAACTCCTCCGGCCTTGATCGCACGGGCGTAGGTCTCGTCTGCGTCACGGACATAGAGGTGGACACCTGCCGCAAGGGCCTTCCACTGACCCGACGCGCGACCCGTCTCAATGATGCACGTTTCGACACGAAATGCAGTGTGCATCGTTTTCCCATCGGGACCCGTTGCACGCTGGTCCTTCAGTTCCTCCGCGCCGAAGGCGGCCTTGGCAAAGGCCACGAGCCGGTCCGGATCATCCACGGTGAGGTAGAGCGTTACCGGATTGAAGCCGGGCGGGACATGTCGAGGCGTCTTGTCAGCGAGCATGGTCTTCACCATCGTGTTGGCCATCCGCGGTCGGCTCTTCAGTCTTTTGGGCCCGGCGCCAGGGGGAGGGCCTTCCGACGAACACATCGCCACGGGATTCGTTTCTCCCGTTTCGCGGTTCCCCGCGTTGGCCTTTTATGGCCCCGCGACGTTCCTTCGGAAGTGGAGCTCGCGACCCTCGCCAAGTACCCGTTCCTTCGGGAGTCGTCCGCGTTCATCCGTGCGGAGAAGGTCAGCCTCGAGGAGATTCTGCTGGAACCCGCGTTTGCTCGCGCCCGGAGCCTCGGAAAGGCACGGGTCCTGGAAGCGCTCGAGCGCGGGGCCGCCTCCGACCGCGTCGCCATCGCACCGGCGGACCAACTCGCGCAGCTCCTCGCGTATCCTGTAGCGCGGATCTTCGTTTCCGCCCTGGAGGACACGTATCTGATCCGACGGTTCGCCCTGCGGGAGGCGATCGCCGCGGAAGGACGCCTCGAATCCGAGTCCGACGATTTTGTGATCCACATGGCCTCGCAGCTCGCGATGGACCTCCGACGGGAGGACGGCGGCTTCCGTCTCCACTTCACCGACTTCCTGCGTTTCACGAACACGATGCGCGACGCGCCGTGGAAACTGATCAACCAGCGGGTGGACCGCGGGTACGTGACCTTGCAACGGGCCAAGGCGCTCCGGGTCATGCGGAACGCGATTCAGCGGCACATCGAGGAAGGCCTTCCGCTTCCGGTGAACGACGACATCGTCTCCGCCTTCCGCGCGGACCTCCGGGAGATCCGGGGCATCCTCGAGGCGAAGAAGGCGACCTTCAAGGCGGAGGACATCGGGAAGGTGAGCATCACGCGGTTCCCACCGTGCATGTACAATCTCCTCGCGCAAATCCAGAACCACGAGAACGTCCCGCACATGGGCCGTTTCGCGATCGTCGCGTTTCTCCACCACATCGGCCTGGGGAACGAGGAGATCTTCCGCGTCTTCGGGGACGTGCCGGATTTCGCGGCCGACGTGACGAAGTATCAGATTGAGCACATCACGGGCACGTCGAGTCCGACGGAGTACACGCCGCCGGAGTGTGCGACGATGAAGTCGTATGGGATCTGCCCGGGGCCCGATCGGATCTGCCTGACGATCAAGCATCCCCTCCAGTACTATCGCGTGAAGGGCCGCGAGCAGCGGCCACGGGGAGAGAGCGCGTCGACGGCGACGTAGGGCCATCCGTCTCGGACTTGAGGTTCCGTCCCAAATCGGATAATCGACTTGCAAGCCTCATATACCCCTGCCCCGCCTCGCAGTCCGCGCCCGGGAAGCCACTGGGCGTCAAGAGATGACGAGGATGAAGCTTGGGGTCGTCTGGTTGATCGGCTTTGTGCTGGGAATCGTATTTGGGCTGCTGACTTTCATCGGCGCGGGACTAGGAACGTATTGGATTCTTATTGGCGGACTCGTCATCGGGTTCCTCACCGGGTTCCTCCTGAAAGAGATGGGAAAATCGCTCGGGTTCGGATTCCTGAGCGCGTTCCTCGGCTTCACAGTCGGCGGGATCATTGTCGTCGTCGCCCTCGCGCCGTTCCTCGCAGCCATCCCCTTCCTCGGGGGCTTTCTCGGGATCTTGATCGTGATCGTTGCCGTCGCCTTCGGCGTCGGAGCGGGGATCCTTGCGCTGGTCGGGGCCCCCATCGGAGTCCTGGTCGGGAAGCGGATGGCCCCCGCGGCGCAGCAGCCGAGTGCCTTCGCCCCGCCGCCCTCCATGTGAAGTCCGCGGCGACGCTCAACGCGGGGCCGCCAAGCCCCGCCAAATCCCCACGGCTCGCTGCACCGCCGTCGCGTTGCCGAGGACCGCGAAGAGCACCATGAACCATTCGAGCGGCCCGAACTGGAGGATGCCGACGCCCGCGACGAGACCCCCGGATGGGGCCACAAGCAGTTGGATCAGGCCTCCGAAGAACAGGAGCACGAGGCGATCCGCGCGGCCGAGGACGCCGCCATAGGCGCGACCCTGACCGACGGCCTGCGCCTGGGTCCCCATGTACGAGGTCAAGAGGACGCCCAGGAGGGCGAGCGTGCCAACCCCGAGACGGCAGTACGTCGCGTTGAATGCGATCCCGCCGAGCATGAACACGTCCGCATAGCGGTCGAGCACATGATCCAAGAAGTCGCCCCGCACAGACGCCTTGCCGGCCATCTTCGCGATCTTTCCGTCGAGCGCATCGAGGTACGAAGCGACCAGCATCAGCGCGAGCGCGAGGCCGAGGAGTCCACCGCCGCCGATGAAGAACGAGATGCCGGCGCCGACCGCCGCGAGAAAGGCGATCCACGAGACCAGGTTCGGATTGACGCGCAACATCCGAGAAGCGACGGGGACCAGGAACGCATCAGCGGCCTTGCGGTACCGATCTAGTACCAAGACAGCACCTCAGACGCCCAGTCGACGGATCCGGGCTGTCGCCCTTTCGTCTTTCCTTGGAGGATTGCGAGGATCGCTTCCGCGGTCTCCTGCGGCGTCGAGTTCGTCGTGTCGACCTCGAACACGAATGGAAGGCGAGCGACCGCCTCTTGCAGGATCACGTCTATCGCCTCCGCCTCGACGTTCTCCCGGACCTTTTCGGCGGGCCAACCACGCGCCTCGAGCCGCTTGCGCAGGACGGAGGGTCGGCATCGCAAGACGACCGCGAGGTTGACGTCCATCCGGTGACTGTAATGGCTCTTGAGGAACGCGACCTTCGCGGGAATCCGCAGGCCAGCACGCAACGCCTCCACGTCGACCTCATCGCTGCCGCGCGCTTTGTCCCGGCCGACGATGAGACCTTCCCGCCGCGCGACCGCATCGAGGTCCACGACGACATAGCCACGCGCTGAAAGGACATCGCACGCGGATGTCTTCCCCGTCCCGGGGGTCCCGGTCACCGCGACGAGCACGGAGGCACGATTCTCCGGGTCGTTAAAGTCCTTGCGGCCCGACCTCACCCGCCGAGGCGGTCGGCAAACCGACCCCCGCGAAAGCGGTCTCGGAGAAACTGTCCGGCGACTGCCCCGGCCAGGTTGAGCGGCAGGGAAAGTGCCAGAACCAAAAAGGTGTAGCGGGCAACGAAGAACGGCACCACGCTCAGTTCGAGAAAATACAACCCTGCGAAGGCGGGCGAAAAGACGAGGAGGACGACGACGGCGTAGCCGAGGGGGAGCGCCACGACCGCCGACAGGACCGCTTCCTTCAGGTTTCCTGTTTCTATTCCGCCGAGGACGCTGGCCACCGCGAGGACGAGGAGGATCCAAACGAATGATGCATCGCTCGACACCGGGAACGTCGCGGATGGAAAGATCGAATAGAACGCGGTGTAGGCGAGGGCGAGGGCCAGGATGCACGCCGACCGGAGGACCCGCATGACCTCGTGGAACTTCGCCGACAATTCACGCACCATAGTCCTTCCCTTGACCGAGTACGATTCGGACAACGTCCGTGAGATAGAGGGCCGCCGTCGGGGACTGTGGCTGCGGCGCACCGTCAATGAACAGGCTGGTCAGGATGAAGAGCTCCAGTGGAATCGTGGTCAGAGAGCGGCCCTGCGAAACGGCAAACCCGGTGATGTTCTGGACCGCGGCGAACGTGTACGGGTCGAGCCCTTCGGTCAAATCGAGGACGAGCGGCACCGTCCCGGCGCCAAAGGCGGGGACGGAGACTCCGCTGGACGTGTTGGAGCCGCTGTACGCGAGATAAAGCCATCGGATCACGCTCCCGTTCTGAACAGGGACGTCCTTCCGAACGACGGCAAAGCCCGCTTCCCGAGGAAGGTCCTCCATCCAGATCTTGTAGATCACCGTGTCGTACTGGAGAGATCGGGAGGTCGGGTTCGCCACGGTCACGTTGATCCACGCCCGTGCCGTGCCGTTGCGGGGAAGGGTTCCGTTCGAGTCGAGCCCGATATAGCCGATGGACGCGGTGGCCTCGACGCGCGCCGAGCCATGGACCTGCGCGACAGAAACGTAGTTGGCGACGGAGAGCCCCATGAACACTAAGAGGACGACGAGCGTCGCCAAGAACGGGATCTCGAGCCGCCATTCGATGGGGGCTCGGGTGCCGCTCCGGATCACGATCCCGCCGCCAGAGTCGCGGCGATTTCCTCAGGGGTGGGGACCTGACGCGCCATCGGCGGCTCGACGAGCGCGCCCGAGAAGATCTCGGAGGCAAAGTGGCACTCCGCGATGTGGCCCGGTGCGACTTCGACCCTTGGAGGAGCCGTCGTCGCGCAGATTTCCTGCGCGAACAGGCACCGAGTCCGGAAGCGACAACCACTCGGCAGGTCGATCGGACTCGGAAGCTCCCCTTTGATGGGCACCGCCGTATACTCGTGCGCCGGGTCCGGCACCGGGACGGCGGAGAGGAGGGCTCGCGTGTACGGGTGCGTCGGATGGGTGATCACCTCTTCCGTCTGCCCTTCCTCGACGATCCGACCGAGGTACATGACCGCGACTCGGTCCGACATGTAGCGGGCCACCGCGATGTCGTGGGTGATGAACACGTACGGCATCTGATACTTGGCCCGTAGGTCCAGCATCAGGTTCATCACGCCGGCGCGAATCGAGACGTCGAGCATGGAGACCGGCTCATCGGCGATAATCACCTTCGGGTTCAGGACGATCGCCCGCGCGATGGCGACCCGCTGTCTCTGTCCGCCCGACAGCTCATGGGGGAAACGGTCGAGGAACTCTTGCCCGGGCCGGAGGCCCGCATCCTCGAGCGCGCGGATCACGAGTTCCTCCCGTTGCTCTCGGGATGTCGCAAGCCGGTGAATGAGGAGGGGCTCCGAGACCGAGCGCAGCACGCTGTGACGGGGATTGAGCGATTCATACGGGTCCTGGAAGATCATCTGCAGATCGCGACGGAATTTGAACAGCTCACCCGTCTCGAGGGACGCGAGATCGACGCCGCGGAACAGGATCCGACCCTCGGTCGGGGTCTCGAGTCGGGCGACGAGCCGGCCCGTCGTCGTCTTTCCGCAACCGCTCTCCCCGACGAGCCCCAGGATCTCGCCCCGCTCGAGGCTGAAGTCGATTCCGTCCACGGCCTTCACATAGACGACGTCTCCCCGAAGCGCTCGAAAAAATCCGGGCCTGAGTTCGAAGTACTTTCGCAACCCTTCGACCCGGATGACCTTGCCGTCCTCTGCGACCGGGATGCCAGGTGTTTCGAGGGCCGGGGAGGTCGACCCTAGGTCCGTGTCAGTCCCCCCTCAGAGAAGAAGTCTTGCGAGAAGTGGCACAGGGCGCGATGGCCTGCTTCAGGAACGACGTACGGTGGCTCCGTGGACGTGCAAATGTCCTTTGCGTACTTGCATCGCGGATGAAATCGGCATCCACTCGGGGGCGTCAGGAGACTCGGAGGGCTGCCGGGGATCGCCTCGAGGCGATGCTTCTCGCCCTTCACGCTCGGGAACGCCCCGAGGAGTCCCTCCGTGTACGGGTGGAGGGTCCGGTGGAAGAGGTCCTGCGACGGGGCCTCCTCGACGATTTGTCCGGCGTACATCACCGCAATCCGGTCGGCGACCTTCGCGACGGTCGACACGTCATGGGAGATGATGATCAGCGTCATCCGGAGCGCCTTCTGGATCGCGAGGACCTCGTCCATGATCTTCGATGCGGTGATCACGTCGAGAGCCGTCGTCGGTTCGTCCATGATCACGAGTTTCGGGTTGAGCGCCAAGGCCATCGCGATCATGGCCCGCTGTTTCATCCCTCCGCTGTACTCGTGGGGGTAGTTGTCGATCCGATCCACCGGAATTCCCACGAGTTTGTAGAGCTCCACGACGCGGTTGCGTGACTCGTAGTCGTCCATGTCCTCGTGGGCCTGAATCGCTTCAACGATCTGATCGCCGACGGTGTACACCGGATTCAGGGCGTTCATCGCACCCTGGAAGACGATGGACACCTGCTTCCACCGGATCGCGTTCAGCTTCGGGTGGTATCCTCGGAGGCGCCCATCCTTGAGCCGCGTGATCGCCAGAAGGTCCCCCTCCTGGTTCGCCGCCTCGTAACGGGCCGCCGCCTCGCCGAGGAGACGTCGCGCCTTCGGGTCGCCCGCCTCGGCTCGATCGGCGACGGCTTCGAGCCGTGACCGGAGCACGTTGATTTCCTTCGCGAGGTATTTTCGGTACGTGTCGGCGAGGGGGTCCTCTAGCTTCTCGATCCGTTCCTCAATCGCCACGGCGTCGGGATTCGAGTCATTCGGGGTCTTCGGGATCCCTCCGAGCTTCGCCTTCAGCGCCTCCATCTCCGTGCGCATGCGGGACTCGGCCAGCTGCCAGTACTCCGCCCGGTAGCGCGAGACCGCGCTTTCCCCGCCGAAGATGATCTCTCCGCCCAGGACGTACGCGTTTGCCGGCAGGAGCTGCGTGATCGCGTAGGCGAGCGTGGTCTTCCCGCAACCACTCTCCCCGACGAGACCGACCGTTTCGCCTTCGTCCACTTCGAGGCTCACGCCATCCACGGCGCGGACCCAGCCCTTTTGGACCTTGAAGTGGACCTTCAGGTTGCGCACCGAAAGGAGGGGCACCTCAACGCCTCCGCAGGCGCGGGTTGATGATCTCGTCGAAGCCGCGACCCAGGAGATAGAAGCCGAGGGAGAGGAAGGTGATCGCGAGACCGGGCGGGAGGAGCCACCACCAGTAGTACAGCCCGCCCCCCAAGGTGATGAGGGTCGACAGCATGCCACCCCAGGAGGTCACGTTCGGGTCGCCCAACCCCAGGTAGCTGAGGGCCGCCTCGGTGATGATCGCCGCGGCGACGCCGAGGCTCATGTACAGGAAGCTGAAGGGGAGGACGTTCGGCGTGATGTGGAGGAAGATCAATCGGGTATCGGAGGCGCCCGCGACGCGGGCCGCGTCGACGAACGGGCGCTCCTTCAGGGTGAGGACTTGCGCCCGGATGACCCGCGCGATCCCCGGCCATCCGAGAAGGGAGAGCACCAGGATGATGATCCAGATGCTCGGGCGGGCGATCGAGACGAGGACGAGGACCACCGGGAGGAACGGGAGAACGAGGAAGATGTCCGTCGTGCGCATGAGCAATGTGTCGATGAGCTTGCTGTAGTATCCAGCGATGACGCCCACGAACGTGCCGATGCCCACCCCGAACAAGGCGGCTAGGATGCCGACGATGAAGGCGACCTGCGTCCCATACAGCAGCTGCGTCAGGATGTCGTGGCCGTTGAAGTCCGTGCCGAGGAGGTACGTGTGTCCGGAAGGATACGTCCCCGGCGCCAACGGGACCCGAGGCCGACCGAGCAGGGTGAACAGGGTCGTGCGACCCGTGGCGGAATCCGTCCAGCCGCCGTTCAGCTCTTCTTGGCTCAATGAAACACCGTACAAGGTCCCATGCGTCGTGCCCGCGTAGACGATCGCTGGAACCCCGGCGGGGATCGCGAGGCCGAATTCCTCCGGCACGATCGCCGAGGCGGCCGCGAAGGTGGTCGCGAGCTTGACCAACCGGTTGTCGGCCATGTAGACGTAGACACTCACCAGGTTCGCGACGGAGAAATAGTTCTTCACGAGGCCCGGAATCACGAGCTGGAACTGGGAAACCGTGGTGAGGTTCCCCGCCGCCGGATCCGCGTTCAGTCCGATCATCGTCGTCGAGGTCGCCGCGGCGTTCGCGAAGCCCAAGAAGAGGGTCGTCCCATCGTCGCTGATCGGGCTCTGCAGGAGTCGGAGGGATGGGTCTGGGAGCGGGAACACGTGTGCGATCCGGAGCCGACCCATGTCGAAGGTCGCGATCGCCGATGCGTTGCTGGATCGCAGCTGCATGTAGGTGAAGAACGTCAGCGTGTCCGGCGACCGAGCGTAGCCGATCGGAGCCACCACGTGGGCGGCCTGGCCGTACAGCGTCAGGGGGACGAACGCCCGAGTCCTCCCGGAGACGTTGTACACGGCCAGCGTGTCGTTCGCAAGGGGCAGGAGGATCGCTTGACCGTTTCCCGCGCGGAATCCGGACGCGTCGGAGTCGGAAACCTTCCCCCAGTGGTAGTAGACAAACGGCGGGGCGGACAAGGTGCCGTTGAACGAGAGCGCGATGCGCCCGGAAGCAGGGACCGTGGGGGTCTGATCACCGGTGTGCGCGTAGGTGATCTCGAAGACCATCGTCTGGTTCCCGTCGGAGGCGTAGATGTACCGGTACGGTCCATATGGGGTACCCGGAACCCCCGGAAACGGACTCGGTCCCTGAAGTTGGTTTGGCTGGGAGATCAGGAATCCCGCCGATTCTGGATCCTCTCCGGTCCATATCGGAGTGAAGGGAAGCTGAACGTGGAGGATGAGCTTGTCCGCGAAAGGATCGCCGACGATGAAGTCCCGGCCCATGAAATATGCGAGCGCCCCGTTCCGGTCCGTCGGACCGGTCTCGAACGAGATGTTCCGCGCGGGCGTCAGCCAGTACAACGCCGACAGGGGCGGGCTCGGGAGCGGGGTCACACCGAACTTCTGCGTCGCATCGAACTGGACGGACAGGTTCTCCGTGTCGAACGGACTCTGGTTGGTCCGTTGCGGGTACTTCAGGTAACTCATGTACACGGTCGCGTGCGTCGCGTTCCAGTTGACCGCCCAGACGCCTCCACCGACATCGGGGAACAGCGGGGTCGTGGGGCCGTAGACCGGAGTTTCGTAGTTCTGACCAGCGGGCAACGCACGACTGTAGGCGTGGATGTCGAACCGGTCGACGAGGGGCGCCTCGAAGAGCCGCGGGTAGGGCGCGATCACCGGCGCGAGGAGCGCCATCAGCGCGAACAACAGGACAATCGAGAAGCCGAGGACGCCGAGCCGGCTCTGGCGGAGCGTCGACCAGGAGGTCCGGAGAACCCGGCGCAAGCGAGCAACGAACGACCGGCGAAATGACTCCGAGCGCGGCACACCCGGCTCAGATTCGAACACGAGGATCTAGCACCCCGTACAGGATGTCCGCGACAATGTTGCCGAAGATCACGAGGACCGAAATCAGGAAGAGGATGGACCCCGCGAGGAAACGGTCCTGGGACGTGATCGCGATGAGCAGGTACGAGCCGAGCCCGTAGTACGAGAAGATGTACTCGAGGATGATCGCGCCACCGACGATGAATCCAAGGCTGATTGCCAGGGACGTGACCACGGGAAGGTACGCGTTCCGCGCGGCGTGACGCTTGCGTACGATCCGTTCGGAAAGGCCCTTGGCCTTCGCGGTCAGGATGAAATCCTCGCCCATGACCTCGAGCATCGATGTCTGCATCAGCAGGATCGTTCCCGCGGCGCTGATGAGAACGAGGGCGAGCATCGGAAGGGCGCCGTGGATCAAGATGTCGGCCACATCGAACATCGACATGTTCCAAAACGGCCAGACGAAGAGGACCGCACCGAACGCGGCGACGATCGCGCCGGGAACCAAGCGCATGACCTGCTGGCGGGTCTCGAGCGGTCGCTTCGGCCTCCGGATCCATGCGATCGCGATGATCGCAACGCCCGCCAGGATGGCAATCACCCCCAGGACCACCTCGAACGCAATGCCCTCGAGGGAGAGCAGGAACGGGTAATGCTGTGCGGTGAACGAGTCCGTCGGAGTATCTTGGAACCCTCGGAGCGGGAACCACGTCCAGACGTACGCGAAGAAGAACAGCAGAATCAATCCAATCCAGAAGGACGGCATGTTGTAGAAGAACAGACTCGTGAGGATGACGCCGCCTTCGACTCCTCTCCCGCGCTTCCATGCGATGTACCGGCCGACGAGCACCCCAATCATGTACTCGATGAGCACCGCTCCCCCGAAGAGGAATAGCGTGCGGGGCAACGCCTCCTGGAGCACGGAGACGACCGGGGCATTCGCGTACGAAGACCAGCCGAAGTTGAAGGTGAACATGTTCACGACGTACCGGTACAGCTGGACCTCGGGGCCTTGGTCGAGTCCGTACTGTTGCCGAAGCCGCTCGATGACGGCCGGCTGAATCGATGGGTTCGAGCGGAGGCCGTCGAGCGGATTACCGGAGAAGTAGAACAGGATGAAGATGAGGACCGTGACGATGAGCAGCGTGATGACGCCCTGAATCGCTCGCCGAATGAGGTACCGGGTCAGCGACGCCATGCTCCAACCCCCTTGCCCGACCTTACTATCGACTGAAGCCTATTTCTAACTTATCTACCCCCCCGAGTTCCTCAAAGGAATCGGCGGAATCAATAAAGGGAAAGAGGACCGAGCGCGAACGCCCGGTCCGTTTCGGCTAGAGACTTTCCTCGGGAGGCAACTCTTCCTCCGCCGCTCCACCGCTACCGGACTCGCCCGGCATCGAGGTCGGGGGCCTCTTGCGCTTGCGGCCCATCAACGCACCGACGGCGACACCGACGACCAGACCCACGACCAGCAATCCGCCGGCCAACGCATAGAGGACCGTGTTGTCCACGGGTGGGACCGCCGGGATCGAGGCGGTCGTTGATGCCGAGCCGATCGCGACGGTATGCGATCCGGCCTGAGCGAAGACGTACGTGAAGGTCACCGTCTTCGTCTCGCTCGGACCGAACGACACCACCTGTCCTGCGACCTGCTGGTTATCGACGGTGAGCCACACCGTCGCGTTGCCGGCCACGGCCAGCGTATTCTGCGCCGAGACCGTGATGGTCGACGCGGATCCGGCTTGCCCCGGCGTGACCGCGATGCTCGAATAGGTCAGCACGGGGTTCGACGCGAGGAGCGCATACCAGCCGCGGGCCACGCCGCCGTACGGAGCCGTCGCGGTGACGAGGGCCTCCTGGGCCCCCATGGCTCCGGCCGCGACGGTGAACGTCGCCACACCGGTCGCGTTCGTGACCTGCAGTTGGTTCCCGACCCAGACGTTGGCCCCCGCGAGAGTCTTTCCGGTGAGAGAGCTGTACGTCGTCACGGTCGCCGTCGTCGTGCCCCCGGCGGAGACCAAGTCGCTCGCCAGCGATACCTGGAGGAACGCGGTCGTCGTCGGTAGGTACAGATAGGCGACGGTCACGATGAACGGCAGCTTCGACAGCAGCGCCTCGAACGTCGGAGCGAACCAGTAGTCGCCATAGGCGAGGGTGAAGAGCTGGTCCCGGGCGCTGTACGCGTAGCGTGTGTCCGCCGGAATGTAGGAGAAGGTCAGGCCCTGCGAGAGCGCGATGAGCGGCGCCGCGGCCGTGCAACTTCCCCGACTCGGCGAGTTACACACGATCCGCGTGTAGTTGACCCAGCCCTCCGAGGCCGGGGCGCTGGACTTGTTGCCACCCGTGAGGGTCAATATGATCGGGTTTCCTCCCGAATCGAAGCCCGTCGTTCCTCCCAGCGGGACTTCGCCTTGGAATCGACCTTGGACGTTCCGGGCTGCGGAGCCGGCACCTTGGGTCAGCATGACCACCGGGCGGTGCACGGGCCCGTTCGCGTCCTTGAAGAGCGCGTTCAGCGTGACGGAGTTCGCCTGGGATGTGATGATGGGCTTCGGGGTCGGCGGCACCGGCGGGTTCCCCGACCGGGTGTAGACATTCGATTTCGGAACCGTCGTCTCGAAGCTCGACAGCGCGAAGATCGGTGCGCGCTCGGTGACGAAGCCCGTGCTGATGTGGTACGCGAAGTGGTCGATCGTCGCGACGAAGGAACACGCGCCCGCGGTGATGGCGGTCGCGCCGCCACTCGCACCGATGAACGCCTCGACCTGGATCCGGCTGTCCTTCTTCTCCTGGTTAGTCGTGAAGGGCAGGGTGTACGTCCCCGTGGCGTCGGTCGCGCTCGTCACGTTGATGATGTACGAGCCATCCCAGCGCGGGTTCGGCGCCGGGGCGGTTCCGTCGATCGCGCTTCCGCCCGCTTTGCAGGCGTCGTAGTTATCGCCCGAGGACCCACCGTCGAGCGTGCCCGTGGCAAAGTTCGTCCCGGCCTCGACGACCTCGAAGTCGTTGATGAAGTTCTCCACGCCGTAGTTCCAGTCCTGGCCGACGCTGCTCTGGAACGAGCCGCCGAGGGAGGCCAGCCCGAACGAGTTCAGATCCAGGCTGCCGTCGGTCTGCGTGTAATCCGGGCAGTTCACGTTGCAAGCGAAGTCGACGGCCATCGCGAACTGCGCCGGAATACCGAAATCGCCGTAGTCGATCTTGAACATCGCCGGGATGCCCGAGACCGGCAGTCCGGCTTTGTTAAACAGCTGGAGGGTCACCCGGTTCGAGGACTGGTTCTTCGAATAGGCTACGGCAAGGGAGTTGAGGCTCAGGTAGCCGCCGTAGCCCGTGCTCGTGGCGTTCGCCAAATTCATCAAAATCGTATCGGACGTCGAGAACACGACGCCACGCACCTGGAAGGTCAACGGCATCGTCGTCGAGTTCAGCAAATTCTGGGCGCTGGTGGTCGCCGCGACGGTGAATTGAGCTTGCCCTGCGGCATTGGTCTTGTTCGAACCAACCCCGGTGGCCGACACGGTGAAGTTCCACGCGTCGCTGAAGATGGGATCGACGTCCACCCCGACGACCGCGGCTCCGGCGAAGCTCGTGACGTTCACGATCAGGTTGGTCGGCGTCGCGCCGATGACGTGGAACTGCGCTCCCAAGACTGGCTTGGCGAGCGAAACGATGTCCCAAATCGGGGCGGCGTTGTTCTGCGTCACGATTACGATCTGCGCCGACTGCGTCTCCACAGCGAGGGAATTTTGTACGTTAATGTGCGCGCGGACGATGTCCGTGAATTGGCTGTTCACGAACGCGCTCGCCGCGGGAGCGGTATAGGTGAACGTTGCGGTGCCCGTGGCGTCGGTGTTCGCGGTGAGCGGGCTGATCCCGCCGGCCGTGATATTCGTCTCGAGCGCAATCGGAATGCCCGCCAGTCCGGTGCCGGACGAGCTCGTCACGGTCGCCTTGATCTGGGCGGTCCCGCCCGTCAGGATGACGGGGGTCGGGGTCGAAAGCGCGAGCTGAGCCGATGGCATTGGAGGCCCGATCGTGCTCTCGATTGTCTTCGTATTCGTGGCGGTCAGACCTTGGTAGGTCACTTTGGCCGTGGCCGTGCCGGAGCCCTGCAGCAACGGGACCGTCCAGGTTGTACTGTACTTGCCCTTGCTATCCGTCGAGCCCGTGAAATTCACGTAGAGCGCACCGAACTGGATCGTCACGGTCGCCACAGCGCCAGCGACGGGCGCACCGCCTTGTGAGACGTAGACGCCAATCGGCACGGTCTGTCGGTAGAACATCTGGTCCGGCATCGAGGTGGCGACGGTCAAGGGGCCGATGAATCCGCCGCCCGTCTGCGGAACGGTTGTCGGGTGGATGTTCACGACGCTGTAGAAGTTGAACTGGGCGTTCCCGTTCGGGTAAAGGACCCAGCCTTCCCAGGCGTCGTTGCGCCAGGCGACCACGTTCTTGCGGTAGTAGAGGATGTTCCAGGGGATGTCCGCGGCCACGATGGCCTCAACCTGCTTGACCAGGTTGACGCGGTCGGTCGTGTTCGTTGTGTACAGGGCCTGATTAATCAGCGCATCGACCGCGGAGTTCGAGTAGCCTGCCGAGTTCGACCCGGCGGGATTCTTGTTGACATCGTAGTTCGAACAGAAGAACGAACAGATGTACGTCTCCGGGAAGAGGCCGAGAGAGAATCCGAGCACATAGATCTGGAAGTTCACCGGACGGGTGAAGGCCTTCGCAACGATCGTGTCGAAGCTCGTCGGTGCTGAGTCGATGTTGAGGTGCGCGGCCTTCAGGTTGTTCGAGATCATGATGCCGGCGTCCGCCCGGACCGGGTCGTAGTCCTTCGGCGGGGTCAAGATCGTCGCGGTGACAACCTGCCCGCCGTACGCTGCGGGAGCCCGGTAAAACCCGGTCGCAGAGTCGATCGTGTAGCCACAGCCCTGCAGTTTCGCGGCAATGCCGGCCAAGTTGTAGTCCGGCGGCTTCGCGGCAGAGTTCACGTACGTCGGGTTCGCGATCGAAATCGGCGCGTATCCTTGGATTCCGTAGCCACCCATCAGCGTGTTGACGATATAGTTCTTGTCGATCGCCATCGAGATCGCTTGGCGCAGGCACTTGTCGTCCCACGGATGCTGGCGCACGTTGAACGAGAGGTAGAAGAACCCTGAGTCGGTCACGGTCTGCACAGTGACCGCCGGGTTGGACGACACGACGTTCACGAAACCGGGAGTCAGCGACCAAAGCAGTGTATCAATCGTCCCTTGCTGCAAGGACAGGCTGACGACGTCCAAGCTGCCGTAGACGATGAAGTCGAACTCCGTCACGTACTTCGGGAAGAACCCGTACGAAGTTCCGGCCCAGAGGTGGGCCTGGCTCTTACCCCAGTAGCTCGGATAGACGACCGATTTGGATCCGGCATTCCGAGTCCACGTTACCATCATGAACGGACCGGTGCCAATCGTCGCATCGTATTGGCCGGGCCCGCCGAAGCTGAAATCGATGGATTGGTCCCATGAATCCGCGACGTTTCCGAGCGCCGGATCGGAGTAGTTGATCTGGGCCGTCGTCTGGAGGTGGTTCTTCCAGACGTGGGCCGGAATGATCGGAAGTACGAGGGTGTCATAGAAAATGAGAGCATAGCCTCCGTCCCTGACCCCGGGCACCGTGTGCGGGGTGAGCTCGAACCGAACCTGGGATGCGCTCGTCTTGAAAATTCCGAGGTGAGAAACGCACTTCGCGGCTGCGCACGTCCCGCCATTGGCGGTCGCGTTCCACAGCGGAGCAACCGGATGGTCCCACCAAATCGCGCTGACGATGTCGGTCGCGAGGGTGGACCAAGGTAGAGTCTGGTACCCGAAGACAACGTCGTCGGCCGTGAACGGCTGGCCGTCTGTGAAGGTAACGCCCGTGCGGAGATTGACTGTGATGTTGAGCTTGCTGTTATCGATGCAGGAACCTGGTATAGCGACCGTGGTGAGTGCAGGGCACGCAGCGGCAGGGTCGGCCAAGTCCGCATAGAGCTGGTAATTCGGGTCGTACGTGAACAGCGTTTCAAAGTTATACTGCGTCTGATACGCTTTCCAAACGCTATTGGTTGACGGATCGAAAGGGTTCAGGTTGACCATGTCGTTCTGCAATCCGATGACCAAGTTCGTGCGTGAGGACGCAGCGGCAGCGTTCGGGCTGCTCCACAACATTGCGAACGCGGAGACCAACACCGCGAACACAACGACGAGCGTCCTCAGCGCCATCGAGCGCGATAGCAAGAAACTCATTTCACTCTCCTCCTCCCTAGTCGAATTGGGCCGCGAAGTGTTCGAACTGTATAAATACGTTTGTCCGAGTTATGTTCGCATCGCGTCCGACTCGCCGCGAACACGCTTTTCTCCCGGTGTGACAACTCGCGGTTCGTCGAGTCCGCGAAGTCATTTGGTACGATTCTCGAACTCCTTTTTGTACGAAGGACACGCGAACCGGCCGGTCAGGTCCGGCTTGATTCGCGGGAATTCGAGGAGAGAACGGACTCCCGAATTGAACGAAGCCACCGCAAGCGGAGCGAGGCATCGATCTCGAGAGCCCCCCACTCGTCGAACGCTTTCGGCTTCCGGACGATGCGAAACGGAAACCCGTACGTGACGTCCATCAGGAAGAGGGGCGGCGCGGAAGCGAGGCCGAAGTCGTGTCGCCTTCCTTCAAGCGCGGTTCGCACCGTGTCGAGGGCGACTTCGCCTCGTGCGAACGCGACCATCGCAGCAACGATCCGACGGACCATGCCGCGACGAAAACTTCCGGCGCGCACGTCGACCACAATCGCATCACGGTCGCGCCTCACCTCCAATCGGTTGAGAGCGAACGGCCCGACCAGAGGCTCAGACGTGAAGGATCGAAAGTCCCGGTCCCCCAAGAAGAGCGCGCCCACCTCGCGGAGCGAGTCAACACGTAGATCGCCGTACAAGTGGTAGCGATACCAGCGTTCGATGGCATGCCTCGGATGGAACGTCGGCGGCACATCCGAGCATGCCCATGCCCAAACGCCTTGTGCATGGTTGTTGAACACGCCCACGACCGCGTCGGGTCGGAGGGCCGAATCGAACGCGATCACATTTCCGACGGCGCTCACGCCCCGATCCGTTCGGCTCGCGCTTCGAAAGAACGACTCAAGCGGATCCTGGACGACCTTGCCCGCCCGCAATGCCGCGAGGCACTCGCCCTCGACGGTCCGCCGATCCGGTTGGCGCTGGTGGCCGAAGAACGCGCCGCCATCGTACGCAATCTTGAGCGCGACTCGCATGCCAAGGCATATCTCCGTTACAATATATCGACCGCAGTGTGCCGACGTTCCGCGTCGTCCTCGTCGAACCGAAGAACGAGGGAAACGTCGGCGCGGTCGCGCGCGGGATGAAGAACTTCGGGTGCACGGAACTCGTCCTCGTGAATCCCTGCCGCTTGGCGGACGAGGCCCGGCAGCGGGCGATGCGGGGTATTGAGATCCTCGAATCCGCGCGCACGGTCGGCAACCTCGATGCCGCATTGAAGGGGACCGACCTGATCATCGGAACGTCTGGCGTGGACACAAAGAGCGAAAAGCGCTTCGCTCGAATCTCCCTGACTCCGCGAGAAGCCGCATCTCGCGTCGCGAAGAAGGACGGACGAGTCGCGCTGCTGTTCGGGCGCGAAGACTTCGGTCTCCTCGACGACGAACTGCGGCGCTGCGACCTGCTCGTCACGATACCCGCCTCCGACGAATATCCGATCCTGAACCTGTCGCATGCCGTCACGATCCTGCTTTACGAACTACTCTCGACAGGAGCAATCAAACGCACGAGGCGAGAAGCGTCCGGGATGGAGAAAGAGAAACTCCACGAGGCGTTCAAGTCGTTGCTCGCCGTGACGAACTATCCGGTCCACAAACGGGCGCGCACGCAGGTCATGTTCCGCCGTCTCATCGGTCGCGCGGTGCCGAGCAAATGGGAGTTCCACGCGCTGATCGGTGCGATCCAGCGGGCGACGAAGCGGATTCAGCGCCTGGAACGGGAGGACTAGCGACCCGACCAGACGGACGCGGCCGGCAGACTCATTTGCCGATTCCGATGCCCAGGGAGCGGTCCGTCTTCTCCATGCTCCTGCGGCCGTCCCGCTCGAGCTCGAGCAACGCCCGGATCGCGTCCACGTTCTCCGGCACGACATCCGCCTCCTGGTGGACCGCCTGGAAGTAGTACAGGCGCGTGCCGTCGACGACGTGGACGCCGTCCCGCCACACGGCGATCTCGTACAGGTCCGAGCGGCTCCGGGAGAGGTCCCGGGCCATTTCCATGATCTGGGCCGTCGACTTGACGCCGTCCCCGCCGGAGACGGACATGATGCGCGCGAACCGCTTCCAGACGTCCAGGATCTGACTCGCGTCGGCGGACTTCTTCAGGTCCACGGCCAGCGTATGCAGGTGCATGATCGTCGTCGGCACCTTGACGGCAATCGTGTGGATGTCGAGATCCGGGAGGACGCTCTGCACGTCCGGGCCGTGATGGCTCGGCATCTCGAGCTCCGGCTCGATCGCGTTGATGGGACCTTTCTTCGAATCGCCCGGGTCCGTGGCGCGGCGCACCATGACCGCCAGGACCTTTTCCACGCCGATGTGCGCATCGAGCGGGTAGAGCGTGCGGATGAGCCCCGTCGTGTTGCACGAGGGCACGCGGACGAACGAGGCGCCGATGCAGTCGGCGTAATTCGCGGCCGCGTTGAACGACAGGTTCGTGAGGGCGTGCTCCTCGCCGCCTTGCCAGATCGCCTTCACACCCGCTTTTTCGTAGAGGGCCTTGTACCCGCTCTCCTCCGGCGTGCAGTCGACGACGAGGTCCGCCTCGTTGACGAGATCGTCGAGAATCCCCGCGGCCTTCAC
>VBLZ01000121.1 GCA_005878515.1 Methanobacteriota archaeon
CGAGGGCGCCCGCGAAGATTGCGGTCCCAACCGTCACGACGAGCGGCCCCGCGGGCAAACGGAGGTAATCGGCCAGGAGGATTCCGGACCCAGCGCTCGCAATGCCAGCGAGACCGCTCAGCAGCGCGTAGGAGGAGAGACTTCGGCTGACGTTCTTCACCGCGGCAGCGGGCACGATGACGAGCGCGCCGACGAGGACCGTGCCGACAATCTTGATTCCGACCGCCACGACCACGGTCACCAGAAGCAGATAGACGAAGTTGACAAGGGCTACGTTGATCCCGGTCGACCGGGCGAGCTCCTCGGACAGAATACTCAACACGACTCGCCGATATACGAGACGCGAGACGACGACGATCAGAACCGAAATCCCGATCGCGAGGACCGCGTCCAGCAGAGTGACCGTCGTGATATCGCCAAAGAGCGCCTCCAAGAGGTCGACCTCCGGCGTGATCAGAATCCCTACGGCGAGGGCCGTCACAAACAACACGCCGACAATCGATTCGGGGAACAGCCTCGTCGTTCTCTCGATATACCACGTCAGGATTGCAGCGGCAAAGAGGAACGCGAAGGCACCGAGGAACGGATTGAAGTTGAACAAAATCCCGAGGGCAAGGCCGGGCAAGGCGACATGGGAGAGCGCGTCGCCGACGAGGGCCATCCTTTTCAGGACCATGAGGGATCCGACATACCCGGCGGCGAACCCGACGAAGGTCCCTGCGAGGAAACCGTAAGCTGCCGGTTCCGTCATCGGAATCCCCGGGCTCCGAAGTCGTGCTTGTGCTCGGCGAGGCCCGCACCGCTCCCGAAGATTTCCATCAAGAGTTCGGGCTCCGAGAATCGGCTGGATGCCCCAAAGAATCGGACCGTCCGATTGAGGGCCAAGACCGCGTCGCTATACTGAGAGACGATGTGGAGATCATGCGTAATCAAGAAGACGGTGATGTTAGTCTCTTTCTCGAGCCGGTTCAGGCTCTCATAGAGCATGTCTTCGCTGCCAATGTCTACCGTGGCAGTGGGCTCGTCGAAAAGGAGGACATTCGGCCGATCGAGGACGGCCCATGCGATCAGGACGCGCTGCATCTCTCCCCCGGACAGAACGTCGAGCCGCTTCGGGAGGACCGCGCTTCCGAGACCGACGGCGGCGAGCGACTCTTCGAAGCCCGCCCCGCTTTTGAAGCCCAGGAAGTCGCGGACGGTAATCGGCACATCCGTCACGACGAAATTCTGCGGGACATAGCCGATCCGAACAGAGCCGGACCATTCGACTGTCCCGGTATGCGGCACGAGGCCGAGGAGGACGCGGAAGAGGGTCGTCTTGCCCGCGCCGTTCGGGCCGACGATCGCGAGTGTGGTCCCTCTCCGAACGTGGAAACTGACGTCTTCCAAAATCGGGGCGTGATCCAATCGAACCCCGAGATGTGCGACCCGGAGGACGTCTGCGGCGGCGCCGGCTTCCCGGGTCGGACTCCGTGAAGGAGGCGGCGCGGCGACCATGCGTCGCGGCTCATCCGATGCCGTTATTTAAGAATTTGTCCGGTCTTAATAAATCTCAAGTAGGCGGTGCGCGGTTGTTAGTAGCATGCCGATCGTCAGCGTGAGCATGGATGCCTCAATTCTCCGGAGCCTCGACGAGGTCGCCCAGCGGCGCCGGTATCGCAGTCGGAGCGAAGCGGTCCGCGAGGCGCTGCGGGAGTTCATCGACGTCACAGAATGGGGCAGAGAGGGTGGTGAAGCCTCTGTCATCCTCGCGGTCATCTACGAGAAGGGGAATCCACGCGCGGACCTCGCGATGCTCCAACACCGCTTCGACGAAATCCGCACGATGCTTCACACCCACCTCGACGAAGCGGAGTGCCTTCAGATCTTCGTCGCGGAAGGATCGACCGCCCGGCTTAAAGAGCTCATCGCCCAACTCCGCCGAATCAAGGGGGTCAAAGTGATCAAGTTCATCCAGACCGCCGCCCGTCGATGATCATCCCACTCACTCGAGACGGGGCATGTCCTGCCTCTGGAAGGCGGCTTGCGAGACGCCGAAGTCGTTCGGGCGACCTACGTCGATGTGCCGGAGCCCGCCCGATAGGGGGCCAAACCCTCCTGCCAGTCGACGGTAACGCGGTGCGGCGTTCGTGATTTGTCGACCGAAAGGGCCATGCCGAACCGGCGGCCCGCAGTCAGACACAGTCTCGGAGCCACATCACGACTTCGCAACGCTGGGGGGCGCCGATATTGCCGCGAGACTTGGCCTCGCAGGTCCACGCCGAGACAAAGGATAACTAGGTTGCACACCCATCATTACTCATCGCGTGGGGGGGCTCGGTCGCCCGTGAGTCGCAAGAAGAATAATCGATTGTCGATCGAGGGATCGCTGGCCCGCGCGGCCGTGTTGGTCCTCGTGGTCGTCTCGCTGTTGACGACTACCGCCACGCGCGCCTTGGCCCCACCCCCCGATGGGACACCGCCCATCGCCAATGCAGGCCCGGATCAGACCGTCAATGAAGATACTCCGGTTGCCTTCGACGGTTCCGGGTCGACCGACAACGTCGGCATCGTCAACTATACCTGGGCGCTCCCGGCAGCCGTGGGCCCGGCCCGACCCGTGGTCAATCTTTCGATCGGCGGCTCGGCGGCCGCGTTCGACCCGGTACGGCCGCTCCTGTACCTCCTCGGGAGCCGGAACGTATCTGTGGTGAACCTCACGACGGGCCTCGTCGACCGGGTCTTTCCGATCGACCACGTGGCCACCTACCCGATGTCCCTCACGGTCGCCCCGCGGGGCGCGTACATGGCAGTCGGAATTCCATTCGGCGAGCGCGGATACTATTTCTTCGGCCCGTTCCAGAGCTACGTGGCCACGTTCGACCTTGTGACGCAGACGAAGATCGGGGAGTTCTTCATCGACGAGGACGTGTACCGGACCCTCGTCACCGACGACGGATACGCGATCGTGGCCGGGGGTTCCGGACAGTGGTCCGCCCTGCACATGATGAACGCGAAGGACGGGACCGTGTCCCCCCAGACCGCCACGATCTGGCAATATTCGAGCATCGCCCTCCATCCGTCCGAGACGCGTTTGTATTCCCTGGAGGACGACGGCCTGTACCCGCCGAGCGTCCATCGTTTCGACTTCGCGCCCGGTTTGGGATTTACCGGTGGATACGATTGGCCCTACTTCGGGACGTACCCCGGGACGCCTCTCTGGGTGAGTCGTGATCTGATCTTGACCGGCGGAGGTTACCTCCTCACCTCGCGCGACAACGCCTCGGAAGACATGCAGTCCGCCGGACGGCTTCCCGGAGGCTTCGGTGCCGCCGTGTTCGACTCGAGCCTCGGTCTCATCGCCGTATCGACGGGGAACGGAGTCGCCTTCTACGACATGACCAACTTCGCCTTCCTCGGATCCCAGGGCTTCCTCGGCTACGCCGTGGCGCTGCGCTTTCACGGTTCCGAGCTGCTCGTCCTCGAGGGCCCCGGTGTCGTCGCAATCAACGTCCCACGGGTCTTCCAATACGGAGTGACGACCAGCGACGTGTTCCCGGATCCCGGGACCTATTCGGTCACCCTGAGCGTGCGGGATGCGGCCGGGAATTCCGGCTCGGACACGGCGAGCGTTACCGTCCTGGATGTCACGCCTCCCGTGGCCCACGCCGGTCCGGACCAATCCGTCAATGAGGGGGCGTTCGTGACCTTGGATGGATCCGCCTCCACGGATAACGTGGGCATCACGCAGTACTCGTGGAGTTTCGTCGACGGGGTGTCCCAGACGCTCTACGGCACGATCGTGTCCTACCAGTTTCAGCACGTCGGGACCTTCGTCGTGACCCTGTACGTCACCGACGGCGCGCTCTGGGGGACCGACAACGTAACGATCACGGTCAATCGGGACCGGGTCCCGCCGGTCGCGAACGCGGGTCCCGACCGGGTCGCCTACAAGGGCGGCCTGGTAACGTTCGACGGCTCTCAGTCGAGCGACAATCTCGGGATCGCGAGCCTGAACTGGACGTTCTTCGACGGCTCGACCCAGGTTCTGTACGGGACCCGGCCTTCGTATCGGTTCATGAACGTTGGTACGTACGTCATCACGTTGACGGCGACTGACGTCGAATCGAACACCGCGACCGACACCCTGACGGTCTCGGTCCGCGACCTCTCCCTGGTCGGGCAGGAGCGGCCTGCGGGATTCCGCATCGGCATCCCAGTCGGCTGGGACGTCACCTTCGACTCGTACGCCCCGGGGATCGGGCCGGCGGATCTCGTGGCGACCGACCGCGCGATTGGTGGGGCCACGGTTGCAGTGTCCTCGCGATTCACCCAGGTCCAGGATACCGACGACTATCGCCTCGCGACCGCCCGGTCGATGATTGTGAGTCTGCAGAACCAGGACGGATACTTGATCATCATCAAGGAGCCGGAGATTGTCTCGATGCCGCGCGCCCGGGCGGCGGTCTTCGAGGTCAGCCTAAGCGGGGCCCATCTTTGGCAGACGTGGGCCGTGTTTGTCAGCGTTGGATACCAGCGAATCCTGTTTGTGGTCGGCAGCGCCGACTCGGATTCGTTCGAGGCCTATCGGCCGGTGTTCGACGCGGCGATTGCGAGCGCCGAGGTCCTCCGACCCCCGGAACCGGCTCAGACGATGGGCGTCGTCCTCGTCGCGGTCCTTGGCCTGACGATCGGGCCCCTCGTGGGCATCCTCGCGTGGTTGAGTTACCGGGCTCGGAGGGCGCCGGTTCCGAGACCGGTGGGCGAGATTTCCGCCGCTCCCGTCGCGACCGAGATGCGAGGCGCTGCATCGGAGGAGACGAGGGCCGCGCCATCCGCGACGACCTGGCCCCGGTTCTGCCCGAGGTGCGGACTTCCGTCCGCCCCGCAAGGCACGTTCTGTGGCCGATGCGGGTTCAAGCTCCGGTAGCCGCGTCTTCCCGGATTCCGGGTCCGAGTCTTCGATTTGCGTCGTACCCGTGAGCGATCCGTCGTTACCGGATTGCGGCTAGAATGGGACGAGGACTCGGAAGATGGTGTACTCCGCCCACGAGAAGATGAGCCACACCGCCAGGAAGACGGTCGCGAACACGAAGATCCCGCGCCGTGTCGAGTCCGAGAGCTCGCCGCGAGATCCGCCCGCGATCCAGGCCATCGCCACGGAGAACGAGACG
>VBLZ01000122.1 GCA_005878515.1 Methanobacteriota archaeon
GGTCCTCGACTACCTTTCCTCCCGCAATCCGGACATCAAGGTCTTCGCGAAGATCTGGTTCGACGAGGAGGAAGGCCGCATCGGGAAGAAGAAAGGAACGCGGATGATCTACTACACGAACGTCGGCACGATCCCGGAGGAAGGGACGTACCACGTCTTCTCGGAACGAGGCTCCCCCTTGGGTGAGCTGAGCGAGAAGTTCGTCGAGTACCTGAGTCCGAGCGACATCTTCGTCCTCGGCGGGCGGACCTACCAGTTCGTCCGCGCTCGCGGGACGTCGGTCTACGTCAAGGACGCGTCCGGCCGCCGCCCCACGGTTCCCTCGTGGACGGGCGAGATGTTGCCTCGTTCGTTCGACCTCTCGATCGCCGTGGGCGAGTTCCGGCGCGATCTTGCGGCAAAGATCGCCAAGGATGGGGAGAAGGCCGCGAAGGAGTGGTTGATGGAGGAATACCACGTCGACGCCGGCTCGGCGCAATCCCTCGTCTCATACGTCCAAGAGCAGGAGGCGTTGATCCCGTCCCTGCCCACGGACCGACAGGTCCTCCTCGAGGGGTATCTCGACGTCAAAGGGAACCGGAACGTCATCTTCCACTTCCCGTTCGGGCGTCGAGTGAACGACGCGCTCAGCCGCGCCTTCGCGTTCGCCATCACGGAGGCCCACCACACGAACGTCCGCGTGAGCGTGACGGACGACAACTTCATGATCACGGTCCCGCGGCGCATCGAGCTCAAAGGCCTCACGACACTCGTGACGAGCAAGAACCTCGAGGATCTCCTCCGACGCGCGATTCGCAACACGGAGCTGTTCAAGCAGCGCTTCCGCCACTGTGCCACGCGGTCGTTCATGATCCTCCGTAACTACAAGGGACGCGAGGTCTCGATCGGCCGGCAGCAGTTGCGGTCCCAGCGGGTGCTCGATTGGCTCCATGAGATCCAAGACTTCCCGGTGGTCAAGGAGACGTACAACGAGATCCTCCACATGGTCATGGACCTGGACCACGCCCGGGAGATTCTGCGGCGGATCGAGGCGGGGGAAATCGCGGTCGTTGAGAGCGACTTCACCAGCCTGCCGTCCCCGTTCGCTCACAACGTCGTGCTCCAGGGCGTCTCCGACCTCGTCCTCATGGAGGACCGCTCCGCACTGCTCCGGGAGCTCCACCGCAAGGTCCTCGAGCGCGTCATGCCGACGGACCAGATCAGCTCGATCCAGTTCCAACCCTCCGAGATTGCGGAGTACTTCCGGAAGAAGCTACCGAAAGTCGCGCGCAAGGAGGACGTCCTGTCCTATCTCGATCGCGTGGGCGACGCGAACCTCCTCCAACAGAAGGGGCGCACGGTCTTCGAGGTCGCGTCTGCGTCCTTCACGGACGTGCGGAAGTGGGCCGGGCAGCTCATGGACGAGGGCCTCGTCGAGAGCGTATGGACCCCGCAAGGCATCCACTGGACGCCGAAGGATCTCCTGCCCACCTATGTCGCGGTCTACGCGCAACGCTCTCGGCTCAAGCCCCCCGAGGAGAAAGTGCTGACGCTGATCAAGGAGAAACCGCGGACTCACAAGGACCTCGCCCGCCTCACGAAACTGGAGAAGGACGACCTCAACGAGGCGTTGCGCAAGCTCGAGCGCGCCTACTTGATCGGGCGGCGAGGGGTCGAAGAGACGACCTACTTCGCGCGCGAACCGCAACGGGGGAACTTCGAGGAGTCCTTGGACAAGATCCTCACGAAGCGGCTCGAGGTCGACGGACCGTACAGCGCGCAGGAGCTCGCCGTCGCCCTGGGCCTGGAGCCAGAACTCGTCGAGGAAGTCCTGCGGGACCTGGAGTCGGAGGGCGTCGTCTCGTCCGGGCACTTCCTCGTCGACAAAGAATTCCAGTTCATGATGACCCGGGACCTCCAGCGCCTCCAGCGGAAGGACGACACGCGCGAGGTGTTCGACGAGAACCAGGTGAAGGCGTTCCTCCTCGAGAAGCAGTTCGCGAGCATCGAGACCCTCGACGACTATTTCGACCGCTTCCTCGAGGCCGGCATGGTCCTCGACATCTACAATCACACGGCCCGCTTCGACTACACGGAATGGCTCCGTCGGCGGGAGGCCGGCGAGATCCTCGAGGGCCGCTTCCTGAACGGCCGCGTGCGGTACATCCGCGCGAAGGACGTGCCGCTCTTCCTCACCGCCTTCCCGCGGAGCCCGCTCAGCGACTTCGAGAAGAAAGTCCTCGACGTGATTCGTGAAGGGGACGGGATAGACCTCTGGGCGATCAACGCGAAGGTCCGCGCGGAGCGCGAGCAGGTCAAGGAGGCCCTGGACAAACTCGACTACGACGTCTACGTGATCCGACGCTTCCAAGGGGACGGATGGACCGCCCGCAACCTGTACGTCGCATTCGATCCGCCCCATTCGAAAGTGGCGGACGCCTTCGAGACGATCGTGCGGCGATTCCTCGAGGCGTACGGCCCCGTGCCGTTCTCGGGCATTCGAGAGTGGGCGCGGTTCGAGTGGGACGAGCTCGAGCGGCTCCTGGACCGTCTGGAGCAGGACGGAGTCGTCACGCGGATCCTCGTGACGGGGAAGGCGGAGTCAGAGATGTACGTCCTCGCCGAAGATCTCCCCGCTCTCCGGAAAACCGCTGGGAAACCGCCCACGGATCCGATGCGGGTCCTGTCCCTGCTCGATCCGTGGACGCAAGCGTTGTGGGCCCAGGTCGCCAGCCGCTACGGGGAAGGCTGGTTCTTCCCCTTGGTCAAGGACGGCGACCTCATCGGGATGGCGGAGATCTGGGAGATGAGCGGATGCATCGAAGTCCGCGAGATGGACCTCGCCTCACCGGATCAGTTGGACGAGGCGATTGCCGCCCTCACCCACATGATGGGGTTCTACGCGATGCGCGGCGTCGACGTGCTGCGCGTCACCCGATTCCAGGCCAAGAACGTCCCGGAGGCGGAGGACCTGTCCCATTGGACTCGAGCCGGCTTCATCCGGTTCTCCGATTTCCTCGCTCACGGTCCGATTGTCCCGCGGGACTTCGACCCGGCCGACCTCCTCGCGCTCGCCCTCACGAGACAGGGCATCGCCCCCGACTCGCGTTTCGCCGATCCGATCGCCGCGGCCAAGGCCCTCGGAGGGCTGCGATCCGACTTCGCCGCGCGGCTCCGGGTGAAGGAGTTCCGTCCGCTCGAGCGGCTTCATCAGAGTGGGCTCCTCGCCAAAGGCCTCGCGATTCCGGAATACTGGACGTACTGCACCGAGGCGGATCTGAGCCTGTACAAAGCGGCCAAAGCCACCCGCCTGACGAAGGAGATGAAGGTCACTCTCCGGATCATCCAAGAAGAGGGACCGATTTCCCGCCAGCGGCTTCTCATCCTCTCGGACCTGAGCCGGCCTGCGACGACGGCGGCACTTCGCAAACTGTACGAGGGCCTCCATGTGACCCGGGATTCGGACAACCGGTATCGCCTGGTCTCCGACATGAAGATCAGCCGCGATGACGCCCGGCGGGAAGTCCTTCGGCGGATCATCCGAAGCCTCGGCGTGACGTCCGCCGAAGCGCTCGCTGCTTACACGCGGTTCGAGTATAACATGGGGGAGACCCGCTTGCGATTGCGTGAGTTCGTGGCGGAAGGATGGCTCGTCAAAGGGTTCCTCGCGCGGGGCGAGCGAACCGTGCTGTGGGCCGTGAAGGACGGCCTCGAACAGATCGGGCATGCGGACTTCCGCCGAAAGTTCGTCCTCACACCCCTCGACAACCTGTTCCTCTACCTACGCGAGGTGATCGTCGAGAAGTTCCACATGGGGTCCTGCTACGTCGTGTTCGACGGGGCCGAGATGGTGGCGGCGTTCAAGGCTCGCCGCCGGAAGTGGGAGCTCCTCGTCACCGAGTTCCAGGGCGAACCCGGCGCCCGGAGGATCGTCGAGGCGTGGGAGGCGGAGAACGAGCTCGCGGTCGAGGAGCAAGTCGACCGGATCTCGGACCACGAGGTCATGGAGTGGTACGCGAAAATGTATGGGCGCGGGGCCGCGGAGCGCTGACGCTCTCGGACGCCCGACACTCAAGTTCATACCGCCAACTTCGGATTCGGTCCCGATTCCGATGACCGTCCTCGGTGTCGACACGATTGCGATCGTCGTCTCCGATCCGCGAAAGGCGATTGCATGGTATCGGGATGTCCTGGGCTTGGACGTCGCCTACATCGGCCCGAGAGAGCCGAATCCGGATCCTAGCATTGAGGGGACGGCCGATAACCCAGGCCACTGGGTGGAACTTGGACCCGGTCGCCCTCGAACTCGCGTTCACCTGTGCTTCATGGGCGGTGAAACCGAGCCCGGGCCCGCGGGCATCACGTTCATCACGGATGACATCCAGGCGGAATACGAACGGATGCGGCGCGCCGGCGTCGAGTTCCCGCTTCCGCCCGAGAAGATGGAATGGGGCGAGTGGCTCGGCCAGTTCGAGGATCCGGACGGGAACGTGTTCGACCTCAAGCAGCCGATCTCCGCCGCGGAATGGAAGGCCCCGTTCGCTCCCGCGAAGCCCCGCACGCGTCGTCGGGTCAGATAGGCTCCGCTCGCCGACTCGGTTCCAGGCCCAACGCACGATCGGCGCACGAGGCGGCTTCGTCGAATCGCCCGAGCTTCGTGAGGACGAAGCCCATGTTCACCCACGCGCCCCGGTAACGCGCATCGATCTCGAGGGCGCGCTCGTAGCATCCGAGCGCCTCGTCGAACTTCCCGAGGCGCGCGAGCGCGTTTCCCTTGTTGTTCCACGCGACCTCGTAGGCCGGGTTCACCTTGATCGCCGCGTTGAAGCAACGCAGCGCGTCGATGAGACGACCGAGCTTCGTGAACGCATTCCCCTTGTTCAACCAGGCGACCTCATTGTGCGGGTTGATGTCAAGCGCCCGGTCGATGGCGCGAAGCGCCTCATCGTACCGGCCGAGGAGGATGAGCGTCGCCCCCTTGCCGTACCACGGCATCTCCGCTCCCGTGACGCCCGGGCGTGCCGTGGCGATCGCGCGATCGTAGTCCACGAGCGATTGTTCGTAATCTTTGCGTCCC
>VBLZ01000123.1 GCA_005878515.1 Methanobacteriota archaeon
GTCCCCGGCGACGCGGACAGGACGAGGAGGAACAGTCCGATGAAGCCGAAATATGAGAAGGCAAGGGAGAGCGACAACACCCCGAGCGGCTTCAGGCCGAGGAACGGATCTTCGTAGTAGGGGCGGAGCGCGAGCGGGGCCTGTCCGAACCGATGGATGCCCAGCGAAATGCTCCAGAACGTCCAGACGACCGAGGACAGTGCCAGGGTGGCGACCGCGAGGGACACGATGCCGTAGACCCCCGCAACGAATTCGAGGGGGGTGCCCGCGCCCGCGTTGAACACGAATGGAGAAGGGCCGGTGCCCACGATCACGGGAACGCTGACCGCGGCGAGGAGCGCGACGAGGAACAGCATCCAGGCGACCACCTGAGGGCGAGGAGCGGCGACCTCCGCGAAGATTCGACGAAACTCCGCGTCGCGGTCCGGGAGCAGGTTCGAGAGCGCGCGTCCCGTTTCGACGAGTCGGCGGCGCATGTAGCGCGGTGCGTAGAACGAATAGGCCACCAGGAGATCCGTCAACAGGGAAACGGGCGCAAGGGCCTTCGCGACGGTTGGCGCGAGATTCGCCGTCTCCGCATATTTAGTAAGGGCCACGTCCAGGACCCCGAACAGGAAGAACCCGACGAGAAAGCAGCCGACCGGGTACGGAAGTCGGAACGCGAGGACGAACCGTTCCGCCAGCGTCGGGGCGTCCGGTCCGTGTAGGTCGTCCGAGGGACGGCCGGTCAACTCCCGCGACGCAGTCGGCGCCCCCACGCCCTCTCCCGATTCGCTTGGTAGCGCCCGTACCGGAATGAAGCTATCGGACGTCGGAGCGGGCGGTCCTCCACGGCGCCGCGTGCTCCCGGGCCTTGTTTCCGATTTCGATATCTGGCTCACGCCGATTAAATAGTCCGGCGAGAACCGCGGGAGCCTCGGGAGCGCCCCACGATGTCGCGAGTGCCTGAACGTCCTGCGTCCCGCGTCTGTCGAATGGTTCCGATCGGAATCGTGACCGCCCTCCTTGCGGTCTCATTGCTCGCGTTCTTTGCGCCGTCTGTCGCGGCCGCACGCGCAGCGCCGTATTGGGGCCCGAGCGTCCAGATCGACGTCCCGCCGGTGTACCGAGCGGCGTTCGTCGGACCGCCTGCCTCCATCGCCGCAGGAACGGATGGCGTCGCATACCTGGCCTTTGCCGGCTGGTCCGGCACCACGGGGGGCGATGACATCTACTTCACGAAGTCCTCGAACGGAGGCCGCACCTGGTCCACGCCGCTCCGGGTGAACGACGACATCGGCAACGTGGCGCAGGCCCAACCCCGGGTCGCTCTGGATCCGGCGAACAACGTCTACATCGCTTGGACCGACACACGGGGCGGGACGAACGACATCTACTTCTCGAAGTCGATCAATGGCGGAGCCAGCTTCTCGGCGAACGTCCGCGTGAACGACATCACGACGAACAGCCAGTCCGAACCGAGCCTCGCGGTGGATCCCGTCAACCCACACTTGGTCCACGTCGTGTGGACGGACACCCGCACGCCGATCATGGGGCCGGACATCTACTACGCGAACTCAACGAATGGCGGGCTGAGCTTCAACCCGAGCATGCGTCTGAACGATGACGCCGGCGGCGCCGAGCAAAGTACGCCCGCAATTGCCGTGGCCCCGAATCGGAATGTGTATGTGGTCTGGCGGGACCCTCGCGGGAGCCCGGAAGTCTACTACACGAGATCCCTTGACCTCGGTGCCACGTGGTCGCTGAACACGTATGTGAACGGCGACGCCGGCAACGTCGACCAACGCACGCCGACGATCGCAGTTGACGCCGCGGGCACCGTCTACGTCGCTTGGGCCGACTATCGCAACCAGAACGGCGCGCCGGACATCTTCGAGGCTTGGTTGGCGAGCGGGAGCGCAACGTTCTCCGCGAAGGTGCAGGTGAACGACGACCGAGGGCTTGCGCCTCAGATCAACCCGAGCATTTCGGCGAACGCCGGCAAGATCCAGCTCGCGTGGGCGGACTACCGCACCGGGGGATCGACGAGTTACGACATTTACACGTCTTCGTCCATGGACGGAACCACATGGACCCCTAACATGAAGGTGAACGACGACTCCCTCAACAACTACCAGGACTATCCCAGCATCGCCGTCGATTCGGCGGGTGACGTCTTTGCCGCCTTCCTCGACACGCGAGCGATCGGCTGGGACGTGTACGCGGCCACCCTTGACGTCGTGGCGCCGACCGCGAACGCGGGTTCGGCGACGACGGTCGATCAAGGGGCCATGGTAGCGTTCGATGGTAGCGGTTCGACCGACAACTTCGGAATCGTCGGCTACCGCTGGGACTTCGGCGACGGCGCGAGTGCGACCGGCGCCACGGGCAGCCACGCCTACGCGGCGCCAGGCGACTACACCGCGACCCTGACCGCATGGGATCAATCCGGGAACACCGCGACCGCGACCCGCACAATCACCGTCCTCGACACGCAGGCACCGGTACCTCATGGCGCCGGAGACCGGACCGTGGATGAAAGCCAGTATGTCTTCTTCGACGCCTCCGCGTCAACGGACAACGTTGGCGTGGCGGGCTACCGCTGGGACTTCGGGGACAACTCGTCCGCGACGACGGTCACGGCGAGCCATGTCTACGTTCGGCCCGGGAACTACGCCGCGAGCCTGACGGTCACGGACGCGGCCGGCAACTCCGCGACGTCGAGCTTCACCGTCACCGTCCGCGCGGTCTCCCCGAAAGCAAGCGACCTCCGCGGGATGATCCAGATCCTCGAGGCCATCGTGGCGTTCCTCGCGGTCGCCCTGGCCTTCGTCGGATGGGTGCTGTACCGAAAACGCAAGGAGGAGCCCCGGCCCCCCGCGATGCCGATGTCGGCGCGACCGCCGACCCCGCCGCCGGAGCCGATGCCTCCCTTGCCGCAAGTGCAGCCGCCGAGGGAGCCCGACCCGCTCGACATGGATCTGCCGCCGAAGGGCTCATAGCCGCGGAAAGGACGGCGGGCTCGCGCCCGCTGCCTTCCTTCGAGCTTGGCTGCCTACGCCTTGTACTCGACCAGCGTGTAGACGTTGTCGTCCGGGTCGAAGAACCGCGCCCGGATGCCGCCCCAGTCCTGAGCTTCGGCTTTCTCCTTGAATCGGACGCCTTTCGCCATCAGCTGCTCCTGCAACCGATAGACGTCGCTTGTGGTGAAGCCGATCCCGGTCTCCTCGCCGATGTGGGCCATGTCCGCGTCGTAGTCCGCGGGGTTGTCGTACATGTCCTTCCTCGGCGTGAAGGGGGTGATCGCGGTGGCTTTCGGCGACAGCTGGTAGGAGTCGAAGTCTTCCTCGTCGCTTTCCGCCCGTTGCTTGCGCATGCCCAGCGCCTTGCGGAAGAACTCTCCGGTCTTCTTCGAGTCGCGCGATGCGACCGTCACGAACCCGAGGAGTGACACACCGGCCCGGCGGACCTTCGGCTTCGCCGGCTGAGCGAGGAAGACGACGTTGCCATCCGGGTCGGTGAATCGCCCGAACGTCTCCGACTCGCGGTCGACCGCGGTCTTCACGCTTCTCTTCTTCAGGTCCGCCATCGTCCGCTTCAGATCGTTCGTGATGAAACCGATCCCCGTGACGCCGCCAATCATCTTCAACCGGGACTCGTACATCTCCCGGCCCCATTCCGGGACCGGCTGCCAAGGTGTGAGGGCCGCGTCGTCGCCACCCTTCGTCGCGCCCAGGGCCAGATAGCCCCACTTGGGCATCGACGATCGCACCTTCAGACCGATCTTCTTGGTGTAGAACGCTCTCGCCGCTTTCAAATCCTTCACATAGATTTCGACGTCCGTCAGCTGCAGTTTCGCCATGGGAGTTCCCCGCCGCGGCCCTCAACGCGTTCGCGGCGCATAAAGGAGTCGAATCGCCCGACTCAGTCGGAGGCTCAAAGTCGGCGCGCGAAATTGATGCGATCGGCGACGTCTCGCCAAAGAAGCGGATCACCTCCCAGAATGCGAGTTGCGATTAATCGCCGACAAACTCCGGAGGAAGCTCGCCACTGCCTAGAACGACACGACGCAGTCCTCTGGCCGTTTGTCCTCCCGCAGGCGAGCGAACGACGGCGCGCGCATGTGCCGGTCCTTCGAGAACTCGAGGAAGTGCGCCTCGACGACGATCTCGGGTTTCGTCCAGAACCCGACGTGCGCGTCGATCTCCGGGACCTCCGGGAACGGGCACTCCTCTTGCCGCAAGGCGACGAGCCGCTGGAAAAGCGTCCGCCGCAATTTCTCGGAGAAGCCGGTGCCCACTCGGCCGACGTGGAAGAGAGCGCCTTCGAAGTACGCTCCGAGGATCAACGAGCCGAACGTGTCCGTGCGCTCGCCTTCCCCCGCGGTGATCCCACAGATGATGGCGTCGAGCGTCGTCTTCTTCTTGATCTTGACCCAGTCCTTGCTCCTTTTCCCCATCTGGTAGCGAGTCTCCCTGTGCTTCGCGATGATGCCCTCGAGACCGCGTGCAATGACCGCGTTGTAGTAGTCGACCCCGCGGCCCTCGATGTAGTCGCTCAGGACGACCCGATCGTCGACCTCGACGAGATCCGGCAAGATCGCCTTGCGCTCCATCTGGGAGAGGCCCATGACGGACTTGTCTCCGACGTACAGCACATCGAACACGATGTACGTGGCCGGAAGGGTCTTTGCAAGATACTCGATCTTGATCTTGCCGCTCGCTCGCTCCCGCTCCTGGAGTTTCTCGAAACTGGGCAGCGGCCCGTTCATGACGACGATCTCCCCGTCGAGAATTGCGGGTTT
>VBLZ01000124.1 GCA_005878515.1 Methanobacteriota archaeon
TCGACCGCTTGGGCCGTCTCGAGCGCGTGGAAGCGTCCCGTCTCGACGATGTCCGTCCGGATCTCGCCGAACGCCTTCGGGACGACGTCCCACCGCCGGAGTTCGGCCTCGGGGCGCTTCGCCTCGACGAAGACGACGATGCATCGTTCGTCCGTCTCGCGCCCGCGGATGGACTTGTTGCCGATCGCGACCCCAACCACGTTGGCCCGGGCGAAGATCGCCGCCTCGTTCGCGGCCTTCGCGGCGCGGACGTCGTCCGCTGGCATGGCTCACCCCTTCCGTTCGAATGCGCTGATCTCGAGGAGGCCTTCGCCGAGCTTGCCGCCCGCCGTCGTGCCGGCCACCCGCACGATCATGTTCGACACGAAGCCGATGAAGATCCCGATTCCGTAGTACGCGAGGAGGTCCGTAGCATACAGGAAGGACATCATGCTCACCCCGAAGACGATCGCCATGAACGCGGCGAAGGCGCCCCATTGGACCTTGTAGCGGCGCACCGCGAACAGGAGGAACCATCCGAGGACCGTACCCATGAGGACGAGCCCCAGCTGGTTGATGTCCATGGACTCCCTCGGAGAATAGGCGAAATTCCGGCGATTCCGGATAAAGGAACCGGCGCGGTTCTCACTCGAAATAACGTGGCCACTCGTGGGCCAACCGCCACAAGACTCAACTACTTCGCGGCCAGATGCCCGGCGGAGGTAGCGCGCTTGTCCGCCTCGATTGCGTGTCCCGCCTGCGGGACCGCGAACGCCGCGACGAACACGTTCTGCGTGAACTGCGGGACCCGCCTCGGATCCGTCGTCCCCGCGGCTCCCGTCGTCCCGCCGGCCGGCCCTCCAGCCGCCGCGCCGCCTCCGTATGTTCCCTATCCGACGCCGTACCCGTATTACGCGCCCCTCCCGCGGAGGGCGACCTTCGGAGACATGCTCTCCGGCCTCTTCGACGTGTGGTCGAAGAACTTCTTGCCTTTCTTCGTCGTTTATCTCGCCCTGGGCGCGGCGACCGGCGCAGTCGCGGCGGTCGTCTCGTACGCCATCTTCGGGACAGTCGTCATTGGCGCGGGTTTCTTCGGGGTCCCCGCGACGACCCTGCCGACCGTGGACCTCGGACTCCTCCTCCTCTCCGGGGCCGCCACGTTCGTCATCTCCGCGATCCTCGTGAGCATCGTGACGGGCTCCATGACGGAGTACGCGGTCCGTCGGTACCGCGGCGAGCCGATGACCCTGGAGCGGGCCTTCCGACGGGGGCTCGAGCGGTTCCTCAGCATCCTTGGGGCCTACGCGCTGCTCGAGCTCCTCATCTTCGGACTCGTCACCCTCCCCCTCCTCCTGATTCTCGTGGCCCTCGTGGCGGGATTGAGCGGTGCGTCGAGCACGATCGCCCTCCTGTGCGGTGGGCTTATTCTCTTCGTCGTGCTCGGCGTCCTGGCGCTCTTCCTCTACATCGCGCTCGCTCTCTACCCTCCCGCGATCATGATGGAGAATGCGAGCGCGGTCGGAGGGCTTTCGCGGAGCTGGCAGATGACCCGAGGCCACCGCTGGTCGCTGTTTGGCGCGATCCTGGTCACGGCGATTCTCGTGGGCGTCATCAGCATCGCCATCTCGATCCCCCTCGGTCTCGTCGGGTCCGCAGGCGGGCTGATCGTCGCGGCGTTCGTCTCGGTCGTGTCCTCGGCGTTGGTCAGCGCGTTCGTCGGTTCGTGGATCGTCATCCTCGTCGCGGTCGCGTATGACTTGTTGGTCCGCCACCCGACTCCCTACTTCGGCGCTGCGCCACCGTATATGTCAGGCCCTGCGGTCGCTCCTCCGCTCGGCGCCGCGCAGGCAGGTCCGCCGCCTCCACCGGTGTCTCCTCCGTCGGGACCGCCTCCCGGCCCATGAGGTCTTAAGCCGCGGCGCCGATTCGTTTGGCCGTGGCGTGCGATCGATGTGGGGAGCCGGCCGTCGAATGGATCCGGTACAGCGGGGACCACTTGTGCCGCCAACATTTTCTCGATTTCGTCGAGCGTCGTGCGAAGCGCGAGTTCCGATCCCAGGTCGAGCTCCGCGGCGGGGAACGGATTGCGATCGGGATGAGCGGAGGGAAGGACTCAAGCACGACGGCAGCGCTGCTCGCGAAGTTTCTCGAGAACCGACGCGACATCGACCTGATCGGCATCACAATCGATGAGGGGATTGCGTCCTACCGGCCCCAGGGAATCGACTACGCGCGACGCCTTTGCACGCGCTTTGGGATTGAGCATCGGGTCCTTGCCTACACCGAAACCGCGGGGCATGCGATGGACGACGTGGTCTTGGTGGATCCGGAAGCAATCCCGTGCAGCTATTGCGGCCCGTTCCGCCGGGAGGCCCTCAACCGTGCGGCCCGCGAGGTCGAGGCCGACTACGTCGCCACCGGCCTGAACCTCGACGATACGGCTCAGTCGATCCTCATGAACGTCGCGCGCGGGGACATCGAGAAGCTCGCCCGGATGGGACCTCACGAGACGCGCCAGCCCGGACTCGTGCCGCGGATCCAGCCGCTCCGCATGATCCCCGAGAAGGAGGTCTATCTCTACGCCCTCCTGAGCGGCATCGAATTCCACGACGCGACGTGTCCGTA
This sequence comes from Methanobacteriota archaeon, assembly GCA_005878515.1. Classification (GTDB taxonomy): domain Archaea; phylum Thermoplasmatota; class Thermoplasmata; order RBG-16-68-12; family RBG-16-68-12; genus RBG-16-68-12. Next base: position 2,605 of record VBLZ01000124.1, read on the forward strand.
TGCGGAGCGGGCGCAGCGCGGGCGATTCCGCGACATCGTGCATCGCCTCGAGGAGGAAAGCCCCGGCACGCGCCATGCCATCGTGAGCGGCTACGATCAGATGCGACCGCTCCTCCAGGGGAAGTATCCGCCTGCGGCGCTCAACGCATGCGCCCGATGCGGAGAGCCGACGATTAACGAAATCTGTAAGGCGTGTGAACTTCGGGAACGGATCGCAAGAATCTCATCGGTCGCTCAGCGTGCGAGGAAATTGGACAGGGAGCCTCGTGAAGGATAAATCCACCTCGTTCGCGTTCTTGGCCATCCGGGGCAAGTTTGTTCGGGTTGCATCAGCGGACCGCCGCGAAATTCTCCTGGTGCAACCAGGATCGATGCGCCTAATCAAGCCAAAGGCCGGAACGTGGCAGGTGCGGACGCAGGCCCTCTGGGGGATCAGCATGGGCACATTGGTTAGTACGTCTTTGGTCGCGGGAATTCTTCAGAGTGCACACGCAAACTTGCCCCTGCAAGCGGTCTCCGTTGGGGGCGTTCTTACGATTTTCATTCTCATCGGCTCACTCCAACAAGGGATGATCTTGAATCGACTGGCCCGCAGAGAGGGGAGTACATCTGAGCAACTACACCTGAAATCCTTCAAATTGGGACGTTTTGGTCAATCTCTGGTCGTGGGGGCCGTCGGTGGCGATTTCGCGCTGACAGTCTATGGCTCACGCCGCCGGTTCGCGGCGGCTTTGAGAACTCTTGGCCGCCTTCCGGGCGAGGAAGGGAGCGCCTAGGGCAATCCTCGCCAGTTTTGTCCGCTCGTCGATGGACAATTGCTCTACCGGTTGTCCTCGAACGAGCATCGACTTCACCAAGCACGCCGGTTCAAAGCCACTTCGATCGCGGAATCGGGCCGCTCATGAGGGAAGGTGCGAGGTGACGGGACGGCACCTGTTATTGTCCGATTGTCGCGGCCCGAGGCCGACCCACTGAGATGATGCGCACGGGAACCTTGAGCTGCGCCTCGATGAACCCGAGATACTTCCTCACCGCCTCCGAGAGCGCACGCTTCCCTTTCTTAGCGGTGGCGATCCACTGGGATTCGGTGAGATCCGCCCAGCCTTTGAACTCGCGGTAAACGGGTTCGCACCGCGACAACACGCGCATGCTCGCGGGGAATTCCTTGATCGTTTCTCCATCGGCACGATAGCTCACACACACCGGGATCCGGTCGAGCCCGCCAAGCACATCGAGTTTCGTCACCGCCAGGCTTACGAGACCGTTCACGCGCACGGCCATCCGGAGCATCACGAGATCGAGCCAACCGACGCGCCGCGGCCTTCGGGTCGTCGTGCCGTATTCGCCTCCGCCCCGTTCGCGTAGGTATTCCGCCGTGTCCCCTTCGACTTCCGTGGGAAACGGTCCGGTGCCGACGCGAGATGTGAAGGCCTTCGCGACGCCGACGATATCCGTCAAGAATTGCGGTCCCACCCCGGCACCGACGGAGGCCGCCCCGGCGACGCAGTCGCTCGAAGTACCATACGGATAGACCCCATGGTCGATGCAGAGGTGCGTGCCCTGTGCGCCCTCAAACAGGATCCGTTTCCGACGCCGGATCGCCTGGTCGAGCCATGCGGACGTGTCCGCGACGAACGGCGCGAGACGTGCGCCGAACTCGACCTGTTCCTTGTAGAGTGCCTCCAGATCGAGGCGTTCCGTCCCCCCGTAGGCATCGATGAGCCGCTGCTTGATCGGTACCATCGTCTCGAGCTTCTCTCGGAGGGCGAGGGGATCGACGAGGTCGCACATCCGGATTCCGAAACGGCCCACCTTGTCCTCGAACGAGGGACCGATTCCCCGAAGCGTCGTGCCGGCTCCCAGGTTGCCTTTCAGTTTCTCCTCGAGGCGGTCGATCATCTTGTGGTACGGCATCACGACGTGCGCGCGGTCGCTGATGCGCAGGTTCTCCACTGAGTGGCCGTGAGCGCGCGTCTCTTCGATTTCCTTCAGGAGTTGGGCCGGATCGATGACCACTCCGTTCCCGATCACGTTCATCGTGCGCTTTCGGAGGACGCCCGAAGGCAGCAGATGGAAGGCGTACATCTGGTCGCCCACTTGGACCGTATGGCCCGCGTTCGCGCCGCCCTGGAACCGCACGACGACGTCCGCGCGGTCGGCAAGGTAGTCGACGATCTTCCCCTTACCTTCGTCCCCAAATTGGGCCCCAACAACAACCGTCGCGGGCATCTGAATCGCCGCCTGAACATCGCCTCACGTTTAATGGTTCTGTGGGACCGCGATATGGCCTCCTCCCGTTGGGCGTCGCACCTGCGCGGGATTCGAATCCGGTAGGGTGGTCGTAGGCCTCGCGCGATAACGTTTTATCGGCTGGGGACCTTTGCCCGGTACCGCCGGTCGGGTCGGGAGGGGGTTCCATCCTGTCGCAGGCCACAGACAAGATT
>VBLZ01000035.1 GCA_005878515.1 Methanobacteriota archaeon
TGGGCCGGCACATTGCGGTGCTCCGGTCCGACGAGGTCTCGCGCGTTCAATCGCTTCATGAGGAGGCGCCATGCGATGAGCAGCCCGGTCCGAAGCGGGATCAACTTGGCTTCCCCAATCCGGCACGCGTAGTCGACGGGGAGCTCCCGCAAGCGCGCGCCGACCTCACAGGCCGATGCAAAGATGTCCGCCTCGAGGTCGAAGCTCTCCGCCGCGAGTCGGAAACGCTGGAGACAGTCCTCGCGGAACGCCCACATCCCCGTGCACACGTCGCTGATCGGGAATCCGAACAGGAATGCGGCGAGGCCGCTCAGCGCCTGGTTACCGAGGCGATTCAGCGACGTGAGCGCGCCGTCTTCGATGCGGCCGCGCAACCGAGACCCGGCGACGACATCGCACCCGGAATCGAGGGCCTCGACGAACTCCGGGATCGCTTCGGGAGGGTACGTCCCATCCGCATCGAGCATGACGTACACCCGCGGTGCGGCGATGTGCTGGCGACTCCGATCGTTCATCAGGTGATCGAGCGCCTGGCGGACCCCGTTCCCTTTTCCGGCGCCCTGCTGGATGTAGATGCTGGCCCCGCGTTCCTTCGCGACCTCCGGGGTCGCATCCACGGACTGCCCATCCACGACCCACACGTACACGTCGTACCCGGAACGCCGGAGCGCTTCCATCGGGATCCGTTCGATCACGGAGCCCACGGCGTTCGCCTCGTTGAGGGCCGGGAGCAGGACCACGATACTTCGGGTCCGGACATCGCCCGGAGCCAGGTGCCCACCCGGCTCGCGATCGTCGATGAGAGGTCGGGAACCCCCGAAGATCCCGCCTCCGTCCGGAGGCGCACGAAGGGTCGCTCCCGACCCGGTCATCGGGAGAGGTTCGAAGAGCGTCCGACGGAACCGTGGACGGCCCGAAGGAGACCGGGGCCGACGTTCCTTGATGCCCTTGGCAATCCCGAGCGCCATCTTCGTTCTCCGAACCCGGTGGGGCGGCGAGGGTCAAGAGGGGTACGTTTCGGACCGTAACAGGCGTGGTAGCCTGTGTCGCCGGCCATCGACGCGACTGCAAAAGAACATCTAAGAACACAAAGAACGATGCCTCAGAACGGTTGAGGCACGGACGGTCTATGCCGGGAAAAGCGAGCGTCACAAGGTCGGTCCGCATCGAAAAGGACGCGGACGAGCGGCTGCGACAACTCGCGGAACAAGGGGATACCAGCGTCAACACGCTCGTCAACCGGGCCCTTCGGAAATTCGTGGAGTGGGACGCCTACGGCGAAAAGTTCGGCTTCATCACGCTGCCCTCGGCCATGCTGGTCAAGCTCATGGACTGCCTCAGCGACGAGGAGGCGCGCGAGCTCGGGGTGTGGGCGGGGAAGAATCTGGTCAAAGAGTACATCACGTTCTGGTTCAAGGAGGTCACGCCGGAGACCCTCTTGGAAGGCTTCCCGAAGCTGCTGGCGAAGTACGGCCGGGCATTCGCCTTCGAGGAGCTCGAAGAGGGAGTCCGGCGCACGATCATCCTCAAACATGGGAGCGGCGCCAAATGGTCCACGTTCTACGAAGAGGCAATCCGCACGGCGTTCCGAGAACATCTCGGTCGAGACGTGAAGGTTGAGAAATCGGAGAACCAGGTCGTCGTGCGCCTCCGGCTGTACGAATAGAGGATTAGGTAGTTTTACGTTCCATCGCGTGCTAGCTCTCCGGTAGGAGGAGTGGGTTGCCCCCGAGCAGCAGCGTAACTCGGACGATCCGGATCGAGCGGGACGTCGACGATTTCCTGCGGAAGTTCGGGGACCGCGAGGGGGTCAGCGTGAATCTCCTCGTGAACAAGGCGATCCGACGGCTCGTCGAATGGGACATCTACGCGGAGAAGTTCGGCCTCGTCGCGCTGCCCAGTTCCCTCATCGAGCGGATGATGGACCGCCTGACCGACGAGGAGGCGGGCGAGCTCGGGCGATGGGTGGGACGGAATCTGATCCCGGAGTTCATCACATTCTGGTTCAAGGAAGTGAACCTCCAGGCGATGGTCATCGGCTATCCGCGCCTCCAGTCCCGGTACGGCCGCGCCTTCGAGTACGAGGAACACGTGGAGGCCGGCAAGTGGACAATCATCCTCAAGCACAGCGCCGGCGCAAAGTGGTCCGTCTACTACGAGGGATTGTTGAAGACCGCGTTCCAGAACTTGTTGCAGACCGATCTCCAGATCGAGAAGACCGACAACCAAGTGGTTGCGCGCTTCACGATCAAATGACATGCCCGGGATCGGGCGCTTGGTGTGAGACGGCTCCCTAGTGGCCCAGACTCGACAAGGCTTTCTTCTCGATCGCTTCCGCGAGCCATCCCATCGTCTGCCGAAGGCCGAAGCAGACGCGATCGATTTCAGCGGTCCCGGTGTCCGCTTTCGGGTTTTTGGCGAGCATCATCGCCTTCACGACGGCCGAGTTCTGTTTCCCGAAGAAGTCTTCGAAGGCCTTCCAGTAGGCGGCCTGGTACAGTTTGTTGTCCTTCAGCCCCATCGGTCCGGCCAGATGTACCACGAACACGCCCCCAAACGGCAGCCTTTACTTGCGGCCGGGGATGTGTATGGACCTGACCGAGATTCCGCGGTTCCCGATGTCGATTGGAATGGGTCCCATTTGGTGGTTCGTCCCCCGCATCTTCGTGATCTCGATGTAACGGACCCGCGCATCCCCGGCCACCGGCACGAGGTGGAAGTGGACGACGCCGTCTGCGATGAACTCCTGCATCCCGGGGTCCGGGATCTCGGCCCCGAGGAACCCGGGCGCGCTCTCGGTGATCATGAGCGTCGTGCAGCCGGCCCCCCCGATGATCTTCCCGAGGAGCATGTGCGTGAAAACGCGGATGTCACCCTGGGTCCCGAACGCTTGGGACATCGCGGTGAAGGAGTCGATGACCAGGCGGACGATCCCCGCCTCGTCGATGTTCCGGACGATCTCCTCCCAGATCGCGGGCAGGCCTTCCGCGCTCAGCGTGGGCATCTCGAGGAACCGGAACAGGTTCTTCTTCTCCAGCGGCGGGAGGTCGAGGCCGAGGCGGGTCATGTTGCGGAAGTACGCCTTGCGCCCCTCCAACATGGAGACATACATCCCGGGCTCCGCCGCTTCCCGTGCGCCTTGATACAAGAATTGCGAGGCGAAGATCGTCTTGCCCGTCCCCGGCCGGCCTGCGAGGGTGATCAGGCTCCCGACCGGGAAGCCCCCTTCGAGCATGTCGTCGAGCCCTGAGATCCCCGTCGAGGCACGCGCGTCCAGGTCCAACGCGGGCCTGACGAGCACCTTCTCCGCCATCATGCGGCCCCCTTCTTGGACCGGTTGAGGGAGTTCATCACGGCTTCGAAGAAGTCCGTCCGGACCTCGTGACGCCGGCCGGGGAACGTCACGGACGGGGGCCGCTCTTTCTCCGGCCCCGCCTCCCCGGCCAGCGAGATGTCCTCCAGCGGAATCAGCTCGAACTCGGGATACCCGTGCCCGAAGGTGAACTGCAGCGCGTAGAATCCGGTTCGCGGCTTGACGCCGTACAGGATCAACGTACCCCAGCGCTGACTGAGCACGAGGTGGATTTGCGAGATGTTCGCGACCTTCTGCGTCAGCTGCAAGTTGGGCCGGGCCACGATGGACTGGATGTCCTTGTTCACGGCGGCCCGCGACGCGACCGTCGCGAGGAAGTTCATCACGCCCTGTCCGTAGAAATTCTCCACGGTGTCGAGCGCCATGAGCATCCAGATCGTCTTTCCTTCCGCCTTGTACGCGCTGTACGTCCCGAGCCACTTGTCGAAATCCTCGGTCGGATTCAGGGAGAACTTGATCGCCACCGGGTCATCGACCTTGTCCGTCGTGAAGACGCGCATGTTCGCGTTGTACACGTCTTCCGGCATGAACTGGGTCGCGAACAGACGGGCCCTTGTGGGGTCGTAATCGCTGTACGGGAACGCCATGACCGCGTTGTTCGTCGCCAAGAAGTTCAACAGGGCCGTGAGCGGCACGTAGATCTGACCTTCGAACGGCACATCTCCGCGGATCTCCAGGAGGACGGTCGAGCCCCGCGGCACGCCGCCGCCGAGGAGGGCATCGATGTCGCGGCTCCCGGTGGACATGTGGGTCGAGGTGTTCTCCAACGGCCGGAACATGGAGGTCCGCTCGGGCAGCGTGAACGCGAACGGCTCGAGGTATCGGAGGCGGCCTCCGGCTAGCGTGAACAGATACCGTTCCTGTCGGATCGGCACGCCCCTCAGCTTGCGAAATTCGAGTTCGCGCACCCGCCGGTCGTCGATGACCCGCTGGTGCAGGACGAGGATCGCCTCGGCGAGTTGGTCCAACGTGCTGTTCGTCTCCGGATGCTCGCTGACGAGGACCATGCGCGCGCCGGTGCCCTCGAGGACGGCCATCAACGACTGTTCGACTTTCATTCGCGCTTCCGGAGGCACGTAGTCCGCGATGCCTTCCCAGGAGTCCAACACGACGAGCGGATTGTCCATCGACGACAGGAGCCGGAGGAGCCCCGAGACGACGTTGTGCGCCACGACGAACTGGGTCGGGTCGAATTCGAGCGTCGAGAAGAAGTGGATGTTCTTCTGGGCCGCAAGCTTCGAGAACAGGGCGTGTTGGAAGACGAGCTTGTCCGGATACGATCGGGTCGAGATGTGGACCGTGTCCCCGGACGTCCGGAGGCGCGCCATCAGCTCCAGGGCGGCCGTGGTCTTGCCCGTGCCGGTCTCGCCTTTCACCAGGAGCAGGAGGCTCTTTCGGTCCAGCAATTTCTGTAACTCAGGGGGCAAAGGCATCTCTGAACCCGCTCCCCGTTCGAGCTTTAACATCCGCTCACCTGAACTAAGAGATGTAAGGAAACCCAGGCTGCGGTATATCACGGCTGAGTGGTCCAATGTGTTCTAGTGTGTTCACAGAAGGTGATAGGGCCCCGCTGA
>VBLZ01000078.1 GCA_005878515.1 Methanobacteriota archaeon
ACGGATCATCGGGTACGGCAGCCGGCCGAGCTCCCGAAGCTCCCTCGAGGATTTCGAACGTAACTCCTTCACATCCTCGAGACGCCGGACGCGCAGGGGTCCCATCGTGTTCAGCGGGAGGAGATCGAGTCGAACGGTGCACAGATGGATGCCCTCCATCGTGAAGTCGCGGAGGCCCGTGGTCCCGAGCGCACACCCATCACAGACGCCGTCCCGGAGGATCCGCCAGGTGAAGACGGGTCGGCGCTTATTGTTCCAGGCGGACCGTAGGACTTCGCGGTAGTTGTGGGGCTTCGCGAAGCCCAGGCCAAAGGGAACTGCGCTGACGCGCCGGACCCCTTTCCGTCGCGGCTTCGCGACCACGTCTTGCGGAATCCCAAAGCGACTTATCTTTCTTCCTCCGGAGGCACGTGCTTTAGGGGCACTGAGTCATCTCGCGGCGTGGAGACCGCGCTCGTGCTCGCTGGAGGAGAGTCGAGGCGCTTTGGTCGGCCGAAGGCCTTGGTCGACGTAGGCGGCAAACCGATGGTTCGCCGCGTGGCCGATGCGATCGGTCCGCTCGCCGGAGAACTGGTGGTCTCCGTCGCGACCTCCGAAATGGTCTCCGCTCTGCAGCCGATTCTGCCGGAGGCCGCGTTCTCGATCGATCGTCGTTCCGACCGAGGGCCGATCGAAGGCTTTCGCGGTGGATTCGACGTCGCGATCGGCGACCGAGTCCTCGTCGCGCCCTGTGATGCCCCCCTCCTCCGGCCCGAGCTATATCGGCTTTTCCTGCGGTCGTTGGGCCGCCACGAGTGCGTCGTGTCCAAGTTCGACGTCTTCGATCCGTTGCGGGCGATTTATCGGCGGCCGGTCGTCACGCGGATCCTGCGGTCCGACGAGTCGATTGCCTCTCCATCGGCGCTCGTCGATCGTCTCCGGTGTCGCTTCGTCGATCCGGATCGGATTCGGGCGGTCGATCCCGATTTGTCCTCCTTCTTGGACGTTAACACTCAAGGGGACTTGGATGAAGTTCTCGCAAGGCTAGAACGGCAGAGCAGAGAGGGCAAACGCCGTGATTGGCGGATCGATGCGTCAGGGTCTCCGTAAACCGCGGAACAAACTGCGAATCGCCTGACGGTGCTCATCCTCCCGGATTTCCTTGGCCTTCTGAAGCTGTTCGATCTTCTCCGGGGTGAACTTGCGGAACTCGGCCGGGTCCATCGCCGCGAGGCGTTCCAGTTCGCCGGCATCAAGCCAGACGCCTTTGCAGTCCAGGCAGACGTCCACGCGCACGTTGCCCGCGTCCTCGATTTCCATGAGGCCGCCGCAGTTGGGGCAGACGAGCTGGCTGTCTGACTCGAGCCCAGCGTACTTGGTCAGGAGCTTGTTCAGACTCCAGTCCCCGGTAAGTTTCCGAATCTCCTTCTTGTCCAAGAAGATTCCTTTGCATTTCGGGCAAGTGTCGGCCTCGACCGCACGAAGGTGGGTGTGACGAATCTCCTTACTCAGAGGCGTCCAGTCTCTCGGACATTCGCGGGCGTCTCGGATCTTCCGAGGCACAAACGGGTCAGGCGTAACGGGGCTAAGAGATTGTCGCCCCAGCTTGGCGTCTGGACTCAGTTCAACTTAACATGCCGAGAGATCGGCGCGACGGTCTGCACGTATCCTTTCGGCTCCGTATGTGCTAGGATGTCTCGAAGGAGTTGGTCCCGCTCTTTTGCCGGGACCCCATCGAGGAACTTCCGTTTCTTGCCCGTCTTCTCCCATTCCCGGAATTCCTCTTGCTTCGACACGTAGAGGGACTTGACGGTGTTCTGAACGAACTGCGTCCCGCCTACGCCGAGCGTGTCGGCGTCGTAGTCGCGCTGCACGAACTCGATGAAGAACCATTCATCGTCGAAGAGCTCGCGAGTGAAGGACTGGAGCAGAGGCCCGAACGAGTCCTTGTCCTTGTAGATCGGCGTCAGGAACTCGGCACCCTTCGATTCGAGATACGACTTCAGCTTCTCGATGTCGGTCGTCCGGAGGGCGAGATGCTGCATGTACGTCTGCGCGTCCTTCTGCGGCTTCCCCGCGAACCCATACGCGAACGGCGCCTGCGCATGGGAGACTTCGTTCGGCGCGCTCATGCCCAGCACCACCGCGAGCCGCTCGCCGGTCAGGGGATTCAGGCATGCGAACGTCGCCATGGCGGTCTTCTCTTCGCCCACCCGTTCCGTCTCATAGACGGGCGAGTATCCGCTGTTCAGCAGGAAGTCCCGAAGCGCTCGGTACGTATTGGTATCTCGACACAGGACCGTCTTGTGGTCCACCTTGAGTTTCAGGAACGCGGAAAGTGCTGCGATGCGCTCACCGTCTGTGAATCGAAACCGGGGACGATAACCCTTTCGGAGCCGGATGCAAGACTTACCGAGGCGGAACCGCCTCACTCGAACGGAGACGAAACCCTTCCATCTTAGTGGGCGAACTCGCGGGTCAGCATCTTGTTCTCAGGGTGCTGGCGGACAAGCGAAACATCTCGGGCGGGAGATTGTCACTCAACCGAATGTCCGGGATCTTGACGACGTCCAGGAGCCTGCTCGGAAGGACGTCGGCTTGCTCCTCTCACACGTCCTTCCACGTTGGTGTGTCGTACCAGTCACGCATGGCCTCTCCCTCCGCTTGCATACAGATCCAGGATCGGCGAATTTGGGGGAGGAGCGCGGACGGGTGCAGTCCAGACTTGAACGTGTCACTTTTCGGCCAATTGGACTCGACAATGACATTAAAATCTTGAACCGCGATTACTGATCTTCCGTGGGAGGGTCCGCGCGGACTTCGAGAACGCGAATCGCGCTCTCGTCGTTGCATCCGGAGAGTGGAAAGGGTGGCGCTAGAGCAGGGATTGAGCACGAGTTCGGGGATGCGGGCAAAGCCCTTTGCCGTCTGGGTCATCGCGGGCGGACTCGTCTTCGCGGCGATCGTGACGTTTGCCGGTGCCGTTCTGTACCTCATTCAGAATGGGGCGGGCGACGGGGTATTCTACTCCTACCTAATCTTCGCGATCGTTCCCTTGGTCTTCGCGGTCTTCGCGTGGCGGGAGAAGCGCTGGGCGTACATCGCGGCCGCGGTCGTTTGCATCCTGTTCCTGATCCTGTATGTCGCATTCTCTTTCAATTCTCTCTTGAATCCGGCCGATAACGCTTTTGCCCTTTTGGCAGCCCTCGTCCCGACCTTCGCCCTCGTGACCGTGTTTGGCATCCTGGCCTTCCGGTCCGCGAAATTAGGCCTCCGCCAGAAGACGTACCTCGCGTCCGTGCGGTCGACGGGCGGGCTCCTGACATTGGCCGTCGTCGGTTTCGTGATTGGAATGCTCGTCGCAGGAACGATCGGCTCCAGCGTCATCCTGAGAAACACGGCGGGCACCGCCGCGGACATCAGCATCGTCCCGAACGCCATGAGCGCCGCGATCCCTTACAGCCCCGCGACGTTCACCGTCGCCGTCGGCCGCATGGTCACGTGGATCAACCTGGACAGGACTGCCCACACAGTGACCAGCACCGTCGCAGGTCAATTCGACTCCGGCTCTGTCAGCACAGGACAAACGTGGACCGGGACCTTTACCCAAACGGGGACGTATCACTACTACTGCACGTATCATCCCATGATGACGGGCACAATCATCGTGCAGTAGGGCCGACGCCAACGGGGGCCCCGAACAGGATGCGACTTTCCGGATCTCGGAGATGGCACCGCGCTTACGCAGGAACTCGCAACTCCAATGAACCCAGCTAACGCTAGCAGCAATCCGCTTGCGAGAGTCCCAAAGTACGCTTGGGGGCTTGCCGTTGTGGGCGGGCTGATTTGGGTATTGCTCGGTCTTCTGATTTTGTTCCTTCCCGGGGACCCGGGAAATCGAATCTTCTTCACGGGTGACCCCTCCAGCTATTCCACTGAGGCTTCAAACGATTTGATTTATTCCGCGCGCGTCGTAGGTGTCGCTTTCCTGACGGCCGGGCTTCTGCTGTCGGCCATCGGCCTCACCGCCTTCAAAGGAGGAGAGAAGTGGGCGTGGTATGGTACCGCAACACCCCTGATCACGTTGTTATTCAGCGTCTACCTTGCAGCGACGGGAGAGAGGGGCTCCGCAGTCAACGTATTCGTTCAGTTCCTCACTTTATGGGTCGTGCAAGCCTTGGCGCTGCTGCTCTCAATCCGGAGTTTCTTCCCCGCGAAACCCGTCGCCGTTATCGTAGCCCAGTAGCTTCGACGCTCAAGTAGACCGTAAAGGCGCGGGCAAGTCTCGTCCTCACGGATGGTTGCTGAGAGCATGAATCGATCTTCTGAACCCACTCGGCCGCGGATCGACCCGAATTCCCCACACGGAGTGGGGTCAGCTCCATGAATGGGTCCGTCCGGAGTCGACCCACGAAAGGGGCCATCTCAGGCAGTCGCAATAGAGTTCTCGAGGACCCCGATTCCCTCGATCTCGATTTCGATGCGATCCCCGGGCTTGAGGTAGCGAGCGCGGTCGCCTCGCTCCAGCTCGCATCCTCCGGGAATCGTCCCGCTGCCCCACACTTCACCCGCGTGGATCGGCTGGAATCGGGAGAGGAACTCGAGCATCTCCGGGAACGACCAGAGGGCTCGCTGGCCTTCGCGGACCCACGGGTTCTCGTGGACGAGAGTGCGGTATCGATCGCGCAGCCGTTCCTCGTTGTTCACGCGCACGACGATCGCTTGGTCCCGCAGTTCTCCGAACTCGTCGCGGGTCACGATGCACGGCCCGAGGGCGTTCGCCCAATCCTTCCCCGGAGCCGGCCCCATGCCGGTGCGGCTCGCCGTCGCCTGGAGGTCCCGGGCCGAGAAATCGTTGAAGATCGTGACGCCGAAGAGATGGGCATTGGCCTTCGCCGCGTCGATGTCCCGCCCGCCCTGACCGAGGACGAAGCCGATCTCCGCCTCGTAATCCATCTTCGCCGAAGGCACGAGCCGCGGCGTCCGTCCCTCGAACGTCTCGAAGCGCATCGGAGGGATGGCCTCTTTCGTCCCCACGACGTTCAATGGATTGCCGTTGTAGTACGCGGGTAGCGCGTCCCACTCGGGCGGAATCTGTGCCCATGCGGCCGCCCGCGTGCGAGCTACATGGGCCCGAAACGCGAGGAAGTCTCGCAACAGCCGCGGAGCAATCGGCGAATGGATCCGCACATCGCCCGGTCGAAACGCCCACAGCGGGGCGTCGGACTCGATCTTCTCGGCCTCGGCGAGCACTCGGAGCGCCCGCTCCCATACGTCGCCCGTCAACCCGGGACACGCATCGATGAACGCAAGCGTGTCCGCCGGGATGGCGGAATCCACCGCGGAAAGATCGACGATTTTTTCCCAGTGGTCCCACCGGCCGAGGACCGCGCCCAGGCGGGGCGGCCCTCCCGCCGTCGAGAATCGCACGAGCCTCATGCGAGCCTCCGCGCTGGTCGAATCCCGAATCGAATCCGAACGTACGGGAGGACCACGGTCTCACCTCGGCTCAGGCGGAGGGCGATTCCCATCCTTCGCCCGCCGGTTGGGCCCGCTGGACGTTCTCGGACCAGCTCAGGACGTAGGCGGGATCGCGGTACGCGAAGCCTTGGGTCGTGATCCGCATGCTCTCGAAGTACGTGTCGAGCATGACCGCGAGGCGCGCCTGCACCTTGCCCCGGGCCGCGAGGGAGCGTTGGGCCGCGTTCCCCTGGGGACTGTGCGGCGTCGATCCGGGGTGGAAGGTGAACGAGCCTTCCTCGATGACGCCTTCGCGGGCGCCGTAGAACGCGTTGCAGAAGAACATCAACTCGTCCGAATCGACGTTGAAGTGCGCGTACGGGGCCGGGACCTCCCGCGGGTGCCAGCCGGCCATCACCGGGACGAACGAGCAGAGGGAGAAGCCGCTCTGCGGGACGTTGCCTGACTGAAACGTCTGGTGCATCGGCGGGGCCGTGTGGATCTCTCGCGCGATGCCGTGATGGCTCTTGATGTCGAAGACGAACGGATACAGGGCCCCTTCCCACCCGGCCAGATCGAACGGGTGGTGGCCCAAGGTGATCCGGGTGATCTTCCCGCCGCCATGCTTCACGTCGATCGGGAATTCCCCACGCTCGTCCCGGAACGGCGGCAACTCCGGCGTCTCGATTTCCGTCTCGACAACGGGCGACATCAGGGTGGCCTGGCCCTCCCGATTCAGGTAGTGTGGTGCGAAGTTGATCGGATAGATCGACTCGATGATGAGGAACCACGCCCTTGGCGACGTGAGGTCGACTCGGTACGTCGTGCCCTTCGGGATCGCGACGTAGACGTCCTTGCGAAACTTCAGGTCCCCGTACTCCGAGCGCACGATGCCCTCGCCTTCCTGGACGAAGTACACCTCGTGTCGCTCCCCGTTTCGAAAGAACGTGTCCTTCGGCATCGATTCGATCGGCTTCGAGACCGAGATCGATGTGCGAGGCCCGTGGACGAGGGGCTTTCGCGAGGAGAGGGCGTGTCCTTCGAAGGGAATGCGTCCGGTGAAGATGTGGTACGGCTGGAGGACATCCGCCTCGGCCGGGAACTCCGGCACGAGATCGAAATCCCCTCTCTTCGGAGCTTTCACCTGTTCCGTCGGATAGAAGCGCACGTGGAGCTTCCGCGACCACGCCCCGCTGAAGCCGTACGACCCATGGATCTCCTCCCGGGCGAGGACGCTCGGGATGGCGTAGAACTCGGTGTGGGGGGTCGACGGCACAGTGCCCTTCCGGACGATCATCGCCATCGTGGCCTCCTCCGCCCGCGGAGATAACGGCGCCTCGACTTAAACCCGCGGGACCTCACGCATGCCGGCGCGATTGCGCGTATCGGATGCCGCCTCCGGCGAGGAGGACCTCTCGCTGGTACGGCCGCAACTCGACGCGGACCGCGGTCTTCGTGCCGCGCGTGAGATTTTCCACGACCGCATCGCCGCGTCCACGAATCGCCGCGAGCAGGTTCGTGATCCGGAGGCGGTCCCCTTGCTGGATTTCGTTGTAACCCTTCGGGTCCGCGAAGGTGACGGGAGGGATACCCGAGTTCACCAGGTTGTCCATGTGGATTCGCGCGAACCCCTTCGCGAGGACCAGGTGCACGCCCAGGAACATCGGTGCGACCGCGGCGTGCTCCCGCGAGGAACCTTGGCCGTAGTTCTCGCCCGCGACGATGAATCCGCCGCCCGCCTTCTTCGCGCGTTCCGGGAACGTCGGGTCCACGTATTCGAAGACGTGTTCCGCGATCGCGGGGATGTTCGACCGCAACGGGAGGATCTTCGCCCCGGCGGGCATGATGTGGTCTGTCGAGATGTTGTCGCCAAGACGAAGGAGGACCTCGCCCTCGATCGTGTCTTTCGGCGGCGCGGCGACGGGGAGCGGCGCGATGTTAGGGCCGCGAACAACATGGACCGCGGATCGGTCCTTCGGAGGCCATTCGAAACCCGACGTATCGACGGGATACTTCGTGGGCTCCTTCAGGGCCGGATATTTGCCGAGCTCCCGTGGATCCGTGATGACTCCGTGAACCGCCGTCGCTGCCGCGGTCTCGGGACTGCACAGGTAGACGAGGTCGTCCGCGGTTCCGCTCCGCCCCTCGAAGTTTCGGTTGAACGTCCGGACCGAGGCCCCCTTCGTCGGCGGAGCGAATCCCATGCCGATGCACGGGCCGCAGGCCACCTCGAGTTCGCGGACACCGGCCTTGATCAGTTTCGTCATAAGGCCGCTCGTCAGCATGAGGAGGAGGGTCTGCCGTGAACCCGGGGAGACCGCCATCGCGATGCCGGGAGCGACGTGCTTCCCATCCAGGGCGTGCGCGACGACGCCGAGATCCCGGAAGGACGAGTTCACGCTGCTCCCGACGGCCACCTGGGCGACCTCGGTCCCGGCGACCTCGCTGACGGGTTTGACGTTGTCCGGACTCGATGGACATGCAATCAGCGGTTCGAGCGTCCCGAGATCGATGTCGACCGTGTCGTCGTAGTGGGCGTCTTCGTCGGCGACGAGTGACTTGAAGTCCTTCCCCCGGGCCTGGGCGGTAAGGAACTGCTTCGTCAGCCCGTCCGCCGGGAACACGGAACCGGTCGCGCCGAGCTCCGTTCCCATATTCGCGATCGTTCCCCGAGAAGGGACGGTCAACTCCTTCAACGCGGGACCCGCGTACTCGAGAACCTTGTTCTTCGCCCACTTCACGTCGAAGCGGTTCAACAATTCCAAGATTACGTCCTTCGCGCTCACCCACGGTTTGAATTTGCCCGTGAGGTTGACCTGGACCACTTCGGGCATCGTGAGCCGGTACGGCTCGCCCGCCATCGCGTTCGCGACCTCGAAGCCGCCCGCACCGATCGCGAGCATGCCGCAGGCTCCCGCATGCGGCGTGTGGGAGTCGCAGCCGAGCATCGTCTCCCCTGGGATGTCGAAGCGCTCCATGTGGGCCCAATGGCTGATGCCGTTTCCCGGTCCTGAGAAGATCGCGCCGTACCGCTCGCACACGCTCCGCAAGAAGCGGTGGTCGTCCGCATTCTCGTATCCGGTCTGGAGGATGTTGTGGTCTACGTACTGCGTCGCCTGTCGAATCGCGACGGCGCCCTGTCCCATCTGCTCGAACTCGAGCCACGCGAGCGTTCCGGTCGCATCCTGGAGGAGCGCCTGGTCCATCCCGAGCGCGATCTCGTCGCCGGGATTCATCGCGCCGTCGGCGAGGTGAGAACGGATGAGTTTGTGGGTGAGCGTTTCCCCCATGGAAACATCTCCGGCGCGTGGTGAGAGCCTCGTACCCTATCAAGGTTGATGCGTACGAACCGTGACAGATTCCGATGTTACCCTTAAACAAGGTTGATTCACGGACGGCGTTGCATCATCGCGGTGGGCAGCGTTATCTAGACCGCGTCGCTTCGTCCAGGCGCGAGGCGATGGCGAAGTACTTTGTGACGGGGGCCACCGGCTTCATCGGCGGTCGCGTCACCCGGCAGTTGGTCGATGCCGGACACGAGGTGGTCGCGATTGCGCGGAACCCGGAACGCGCAAAGGACCTCGTCTCGCTCGGGGTCGATGTCCGTCCGGGAGACATCACGGATCCGGATTCGCTGCGCCGCCCGATGGCCGGAGTCGATGGGGTGTTCCACATCGCGGGCTGGTACAAGATCGGCTCGAAGGATCGGGCGCAGGGCGAGCGCATCAATGTGGCGGGCACGCGGAACGTGTTGACCGCCATGAGGGATCTCGGCATCCGGAAAGGGGTCTACACGAGCACGCTCGCGGTGTTCTCCGACACGCACGGCGAGCTGGTCGACGAAACGTATCGGCGCGACGGTCCATGGCTGACGGAGTACGACCGAACGAAGTGGGTGGCCCACTACGAGGTTGCGGAACCGATGATCCGTGCGGGCCTCCCCCTGGTCATCGTCCAGCCGGGAGTCAACTATGGTCCGGGAGACACGAGCGAGATCCGGCCCTTGATTTTGCGATATCTGCACCGCAAGCTGCGAGCCCTCCCGAAACGAACCGCGTATTGCTGGGCCCACGTCGACGATACGGCGCGTGGCCACCTCCTCGCGATGGAGAAAGGAGCCGTCGGGCAGGCGTACATCCTCGCGGGGTGGCCTCACACCTTGATCGATGCGTTCAGCCTTGCCGAGCGGATTACCGGGATTCCAGCGCCCCGGTTCCACGCGTCGCCCGGTCTGCTGGGTGCAATGGCTGCGATATCTCGCTCGGAGCGGCTTCGAGTCGCCGCGGGCGTGACCTATCTTGGGAGCAACGCAAAGGCCCGACGCGAGCTGGGATTCGCGCCGCGGCCCCTCGAGGAAGGTCTTCGCGAAACGCTTCGGCATGAGATGCGGTTGCTCGGAATCGATTCCGCGGCGAGCTGATCGCGGTCTCGTGAGGAATCCCTCAAATAAATGATGCGCGTTGCCGGCGCAATTCTCCGGAGGAAGTGACATGCCGTACAACGATGGACAGAGCACCCTGTTCTTCGGACCCTGGTACCGGAAGTCTCCGTTCTTCGAGGCCACCCAGCGCGCGGGCGCGAAGGCGTACGACATCTACAACCACATGTACCTCCCCGGCCTCTACACCGATCCGTTCGAGGAATACTGGCATCTCATCAACCACGTGACCCTCTGGGACGTAAGCGTCGAGCGCCAGGTCGAGATCAGCGGCAAGGACGGTGCGAAGTTCGCGGAGCTCATCACGCCGCGGGACCTGACGAAATGCGACGTCGGCCAGGGCAAGTATGTGGTCATCACGGACGAAAACGGCGGAATTATCAACGACCCCGTGTTGATCCGCCTGGAGAAAAACCGGTTCTGGTTGAGCCTCGCGAATTCGGATACCCTGCTGTGGGCGAAGGGGGTCGCCGTCAATTCCGGGATGGACGTGGACATCTCCGAGCCGGACGTTTCACCGCTCCAGGTGCAAGGACCGGATTCAAAGAACGTCTTGAGGGATCTCGTGGGTCCCGCGGTCCTCGACCTCGGTTACTACTATTTCATGAGGACCAAGATCGACGGCATTCCGGTCGTCATCACGCGGACCGGTTGGACGGCCGAGGTCGGCTACGAGGTGTATCTGATGGACGGCCGTCGAGGCGTCGAGCTCTGGGACCGGATCATGGAAGCCGGGAAGAAATACGACATCCGCCCGATCGCGCCCTCGGAGATTCGGCGGATCGAGGGTGGCATCCTGAATTACGGGTCCGACATGACGCTCGAAAACAACCCCTACGAAGTCGGCCTGGGCTGGCTCGTCGATCTCGGCAAGAAGGCGGACTTCATCGGGAAGAAGGCGCTCACGAAGATCAAGAAAGAGGGCGTGAAGCGAAAGCTCGTCGGCGTCGAGATCCCAGGTCCTCAGATCCATGCGTGGGCCACCGAGTTCTGGGACGTGACGAAGGATGGAAAGAAGGTCGGCCATCTGACGGCCCTCACCTACTCTCCCCGCCTCGAGAAGAACATCGCTTACGCTTGGGTCCCGATCCGATTGGCCAAACTCGGGACGCGGCTCACGATCGCGACTTCCGCGGGGGACCGCGACGCCATCGTCGTCAAAAAGCCGTTCGTCGATCCGAAGAAGTCGATTCCGAAATCATAGCGCGCGAACGGCCTTGGGGCCGGTTCGAGGTCACCTCGATCGGAGGACAGGTCGCGTCAGACAGGTCGCTCCGCCTTCGGCCTTGAGGGAAATCTCCCTCCCGCGGTAGGCCCGGACGCGACACCCGGCGGCCTCGAGGCGCTTCCGAGTGATCGGGTTTCCTTCGAGGACGATGCAATCGCGGGGCCCGACCGCGAGCACGTTGGGCGCCATCGTGTTGAATTCCTCGTCCGGGACTTCCACGAATTCGAACCCGTATTCCCGGAGGAATTTCCAGAACGGGACCGGGAAGAGGCGTGGGTACACCACCGCGAGGGCGTCACCAATGACGCTGATGAGGGACATCAGATGGAGGCACGCATCCGGGCCTTCGAAATACGGCAGCGGGACGGCCTCCACCTCGACACCGATGCCTTTCATGGTCTCCCGAATCTGCGTGAGGCCCTCGGCATTCGTTCGGAATCCCTGGCCCACCGCCAACAAGTCGTGATTCACCCAGAGCAGATCGCCGCCTTCCGCCGTTGCATCGCCACGGAGCCTCGCGAGGATCGGTACGCGAAGCGTGTCGAACGTTCGGGCCATCGATTCCTCTTCACCTCGCCGGAGTTTCTTTCCCATCCGGAGGATGACCGCCCCACGGTCGGTCACGATGGCGGGATCGTGCACGAAGATCGAATCCGCCTTCCCCGGCTCCGGGTCCTCATGATAACGAACGTCGACCCCGGATTGCATCAGCAGATCGACGAGCCGATCGTGCTCTCGCCGAGCCGCGGCGAGGTCGGGTTTCGCGGCATATCCCCACGGCTTCGGGTCCGCCGCGCCGAACGAAGCGTCGGGCCGCCGCACCAGGACCGTGCGGAGCGGATCCGACATGCTCTGGCTTCCATAGGTCCGCGACAGGCTGGCCCTCCAAGTTTGGAAAGGGACCCGCCTTCTTACTGTTTCCCCCCTCCACGGCGACGATGGCCGTCAAATAAGCGCTCGCCATTCCGCCGGGTAGTGGAGGGGATTTCGCGTGGTCATCGAAGGCGGGCAAACGACGCTCTTCTTCGGTACCTGGTACCGGAAATCTCCTTTCTTTGACGCGGCCCGGCGCGCCGGTTGCTACGCGTACGACGTGTACAACAAGATGTACATCCCGAGCAATTTCGCCGATCCGGTCGAGGAATACTGGCATCTCGTGAATCATGCGACCGTCTGGGACGTCGGATGCGAACGTCAGGTGGAGATTCGGGGGCCCGACGGATACGAGTTCATGGAGTACCTGACGCCGCGAGACCTCACCACGTGCAAGGTCGGCCAGGCGAAGTACGTCGTCCTGACGGACGAGCAAGGCGGGCTCATCAACGACCCCGTGCTCACGCGACTCGGGAAGAACCGATTCTGGCTCTCAACCGCGGATAGCGATGTGCTCCTCTGGGCGAAAGGCGTCTCCTACCACTCTGACTTCGACGTCGGGATCCGAGAACCCGACGTCTCTCCCATGCAAATCCAGGGACCGAAATCGAAAGACGTGCTCCGCGCGCTCGTGGGCCCATCGGTCTCGAATCTGGAATACTACCACTTTCTCGAAACGACGATCGATGGCATCCCGGTGATCGTCACGAGGACGGGATGGTCCGCCGAAGTCGGATACGAGATCTATCTGTGCGACGGAAGTCGAGGAACCGATTTGTGGAACCGCGTCATGGCGGCAGGGAAGCCGTTCGACCTTCGGCCCACCGGTCCCTCCGAGTACCGCCGGATCGAGGCCGGGATCCTGAACTATCCGTCGGACATCAATTGGAATCACAACCCGTACGAAGCCGGCTTGGGATGGCTCGTCGACCTGGACAAGAAACACGACTTCATCGGCCGAGCGGCGTTGAGAAAGATCAAGAAAGAGGGTCCGAAGAAGAAGCTCGTCGGAGTCGAGGTCCTGGGTGACGAGGTCGTCCGGCCCTGGCTCCCGCATCCGTGGCCCGTGCGGAAGGACGGCAAAGAGGTCGGAACCTTGACCGCGCTCGCGATGTCGCCGCGCCTCCAGAAGAACATCGGGTATGCCTGGTTGCCGATTCCATTGACAAAGCTCGGTACCGAAATCGAAATCGTGACGCCTGTCGGTTCGCGGAAGGCGATTGTGGTCAAGAAGCCATTCATCGATCCGAAGAAGGAAACGCCGAAGTCCTGATTGTTCATCGAACGCGCAATTGATTCTTCGCATCGCCAAAACGCTCATCTAGCTTTCCAGCTTCCCGGTCCCAAATCAGGAGGTGGTACGATACCCGGCCACGTGCGCGACGGCGTGCTGACGGAAGCGACGAACGACTACGCGGGTCCGATCCTCCCGGGATTCCGGGAGACGGCATGGATCCAGAAATCGCCGTATTTCCATCGTGCCGCAAAGCACGGCGTTCGGGCGTACGACCTCTACAATCACATGCTCATGCCGGGCCTCTACACGGACCCCGTCGAAGAGTACTGGCATCTCGTGAACCATGTGACGCTGTGGGACGTCGGGGTGGAGCGGCAGGTCGAGATCGACGGCCCGGACGGATTCGAGTTTATGCAAATGCTCACGCCGCGGGACATGGAGAAGTGCGCGGTCAGGGAGTGCAAGTATGTGCTCCTCACGACTCCGGACGGCGGCATCATCAACGACCCGGTCCTCCTCCGCCTCGGGGAAGATCACTTCTGGCTCTCGCTCTCCGATTGGGACGTCCTCTTCTGGTGCAAAGGCGTCGCGGTCAACGCCGGACTCGATGTCATCGTGCGGGAGCCGGATGTCTCCCCGCTCCAGTTGCAGGGCCCGAAATCGAAGGATGTAATGGTGGACTTGTTCGGCGAGGACATCCTCGACCTCGAGTACTACCATCTGACGGAGACGCAATTGGATGGCATCCCCCTCGTCATCACGCGGACGGGTTGGAGTGCCGAACGGGGCTACGAGCTGTACTTGCGCGACGCGCGGCTCGGCGAGAAGCTCTGGGATGTGGTCATGGGCGCGGGCGCGAAGTATGACATCCGGCCGGTCGCCCCGTCCGAGATTCGGCGGATCGAGGCGGGGATCCTGAACTACAGCTCGGACATCATGCTCGACAACAATCCGTACGAGGTCGGCCTCGGTTGGACGGTCGACGAGGACAAGAGATCGGACTACCTCGGGAAGGCCGCGCTCGCTCGGATGAAGAAGGAGGGCATCAAGCGCAAGCTCGTCGGGGTCGAGGTCGAAGGCGCCCCTCTCGGGGCCTGGATCCCTGATTACTGGGACGTCCACGCGGACGGTCGGAAGGTGGGCCACGTCACCTCGTTGACGTACTCGCCGCGGCTTGAGAAGAATATCGGCTATGCGCTCCTCGGCATCGATCACGCGAAGATCGGGACCGGGTTGCGGGTGTCCACGTCGAAGGGGACCCGCGCCGCCACCGTCGTGAAGAAGCCGTTCGTCGACCCGAAGAAGGACATTCCGAAATCGTGACGGTCCGCGGTCAAGGTTGAAGTAGCGCGCGTGCCGTCGGCTCCGGGATGTCCCTCACCCTCGGATCCCGCGTCGCCCTCCACGACGGCAACACGATGCCGGTCCTCGGGCTCGGCATGTGGCAGGCCGGCTCGGGCAAGCAGACCCGCAACGCGGTCGCGACCGCCCTCGAGATCGGATACCGCCTGTTCGATACCGCGAAATTGTATGGGAACGAGCGCGACCTCGGAACCGCGATTCGGGAGAGCGGGATCCCGCGCGAAGAGATCTTCGTCACGACCAAGCTCTGGAACAACGACCAGGGCTACGAGTCCGCGCTGCGGGCGTTCGAGAAGAGTCGCCGCGAGCTCAGCCTCGACTACGTCGATTTGTACCTCATCCACTGGCCCGTGCCGGGTCTGAGACAGGAGTCGTGGAAGGCGCTCCTGAAGATCCGTGACGAGGGACTCGCGCGGTCGATCGGGGTGAGCAACTACACGATCCGACACCTGGAGGAACTGCTCCGGGCGACACCGGCTCCGCCCGCCGTGAACCAAGTCGAGTTCCACCCCTTCCTGTATCAGAAGGAGTTGCTCGGATTCTGCGTCAGCGAGAAGATTCAATTGGAAGCGTACAGCCCCCTCACCCGCGGTCATCGACTCAATCATCCGGTCATTTCTCAGATCGCATCGAGGCACGGTCGGACCCCGGCCCAGGTCCTGATTCGTTGGAGCCTGCAACATGGGCTCGTCGTCATTCCAAAGTCAATTCGTCCGGATCGGATTCGAGAGAACGCGGCCGTCTTCGATTTCGAGCTGAACGCCGATGACATGAAGCGACTCGATTCGCTCGACGAGAGTTCGCACGTGGCCTGGGACCCCGAAGACCTGCCGTGAGGTTCCGGCATGCCGCAAAGAGCGAGGCAGTCTTTACCGTCCGCCGCGATTCCCCATCGTGGTCCGGCCGAAATACGAACTCCCGGATGCTCTCGGCCCGGCATCCCTCGCGGAGCGCCGGCGTTTCTACCGTCGGTCAATGGACTTCCGGTCCGCGGCGAAATGGATGGATGTCCTCAAGGCTGAGCGGGTCTACGCGCTGATCCTCGGCCGGCACTCCGGAATCTACCCGCGTCGATTCCGGCACCTGAAGAACGTTCCCCTGATCGTCGACGACGCCCGCGACGTCCGCGACCTCCGTCCCTATCTCGTGAAATATCTCCCGGAAGGCGTGTACTACGATCGAAATGTGTACACCTCTCTCGACGCTGCTCGAAAGGCCCGGCTCGATTACGCTCGCGCATGGCGCAGTCGGTTCTTCGTCGGGCAGGAACTCGCCTTCGACCTAGACCCGGAAAACTTGGACTGCCCGATTCACGGGGACATCGAGGCGAAAATGCGGCGCCATCAAGGCCTGTCGTTCTGCGATTGGGAGTTCGAGGAGGTCCGTCGACAGGCGGTCGCATTGTACGATGAACTCTCCGAGCGGTGGACACGGCTGAAGGTCGTCTACTCCGGGCGCGGATTCCATGTCCACGTTTTCGATGATGAGGCGTTTCGCCTAACTCGGAAAGAGCGGTCTCGCATCGCCACTCGATTCGCGCGGCGATACGCAATCGACGAATGGGTCACGTCCGGGGAGATGCGGCTCATCCGCCTCCCGTACTCGCTGCACGGGATGGTCTCTCGGGTCGTCGTACCCCTCCCTCGGGGCGACGTGGCGAAGTTTCGGTACAACGATCCGCGAGCGGTCCCGCGTTTCTAGCCGCGCCTACTTCTTCGCCTTCTTTTCCTTGCGGCCCGCGTAGTAGGCTTTCTTCTTC
>VBLZ01000036.1 GCA_005878515.1 Methanobacteriota archaeon
GAGTGCAACTGCGACTGGGGATGCCCGTGCAGCTTCGACGCTCCGCCGTCGCATGGCAGCTGCCGCGGCGTGTACACCTGGATCATCGACAAGGGCGCCTACGGGGACGTGAAGCTCGACGGCCTCGGCGTCGCCCTACCCGGACTATGGCCCGGGGCGGTCCATCTCGGCCATGGCACGCAGCTCGTGCTCATCGACGGCCGGGCGACGCCCGCACAGCGGAGGGCGCTCGAAACGCTCGGCAAGGGAGAGGCGGGCGGCCCGTTCGCCGTGTTCGCTTCCGTCACCGAACGCTGGCTCCCCACGATCGTGGCGCCATTCGAGGTCCGGCTCAATGGGATTCGGTCCACAATCCGTGTGGACTCGGGAAAGGTCTACGACCTGGTCCTCTCGAGGATCAAGAACCCCGTGACGGGAGAGGAGGAAGAGCTGTACCTGGACAAGCCCACCGGTTTCACCGCGAAGCGCTCGGAACTCGGTATGTCGACCGTGTCCCGCTTCAAGGCCCCCGGACTCGAGTACGACAACTCGGGACAGTATGCGGAGTTCAGCCGGTTCGCCTACATAGGGCCCTGAACCGAGAATCCGTCGGACACTATGTCTCGTGCGCAAGCGTCGCGGTGATGGCGAAAAAACCGGCGACGGCCAAGATGACGGCTACGCTGGCGATCCCGCTGAATGGCGCGATTACAAAAGCGGCTCCATAGGCCAGCGGAGCGACGCGGTATTGTCGCGTAATCGTCTTCGCCTGCTGATCCGTGACGTCTCTTCCGAGCAGGCGACGCCGGGCGGTTGAATACCACCAGAGACCGTTCCACACGATCGCCAGCAGGAAGAATGTCCCCGCATACAAGGTGGCCGCCACATTCGCATCCGCCTGCTGGATGTGACCCGCGACCAGGGATGTGTTGAACACGGTGAGGACGACGAAGAGCAGGAGCACGCCGTTCATGAGCATGAGTCGGCGGTCGATCTTCCGGATGTAGTTGAACATGTTGTGATGGTTCATCCACATGATCAGGACGCTGACGAAACTCGTCACAAAGGCGAAGAACGCGGGCCACTCGTCGATGAGGCCCTGAGACAACGAAACCCCACTCGTGGCCGGATCGCGGAGGTTCAGCGCGAGCAGCGTGATAGCGAACGCAAAGACGCCATCGCTGAACGCCTCCATCCTCGCGGTTTCCTTCTCTTCGAGAGCTTCGCGGTCCATGATGCCCCGTGGTCTTCCGAGGCACGCATCGGGTCGATTTGAAGGTGCCTCCCGCAAGGGCTAAGCAGGCGTTTCTGCGTGGTCTACTCGGGAACCGCAGCGCGCCTCCCGAGGATCCAGATGCTCGTCGAACGCGCGACCTATCCTTGGCTATGCAAGCCAATCTCGTGTTTGTGCGATTTGGCGACGCGTCCATGGAATGATGGACAACATCGAGGCGCATTTGTCCGAATATAGAGGTCGGCTAGGGGAACCTCCAACAGGCCGCTGCCCTCTGATAATGCGAGGAAGGCCGCCGAGGAGGGGCGCGAGACGTACCCAGGGCCCGTCGCGCGGGAGGAGGTGAGGGGACGAAGCGAATCATCGCGATAGCTGTCGTCTGCATCGCCGTCATGGTCTTCACGTTCGCGAAGCCGGTGGCCGCGAGCAACCGGTATTGGGCGACCGGGGCCGACGTCCAGATCAACATGATCGATCACTGCGGCGAGGACTTCACGTACCCGGCAAACACACCGTTCTTCATCGCGCACGGGTGGTTCACGACCGAGTGGACGACGAACACGCCAGCGTTGGACAAGCGAGGCTTCATGGCGCCGACGACGTACTTCGAGTTCCGGGTCGACCGCGTACCACAACCTTCGAGCATGGTTGCTCAGTACATCCCGGAGACCGACATCAAAAACAAATTGTTCGTCACGGAGTTCGATCAGGGGATGACCGGTCCGCACCGGCTCGGGGCCTTGTGGTTCTTGGACGGGAGCCTGGTCGGCGGGACGTTCGGGGAAGCCGTGTTCCAAGGCGCTTGCGTTTCGAACGTGATGTTCGGTTGAAGGAGGCAGGCGGCGCGTCGGCACAGCGCTATCACGGGGAGCGCGGGGTCAGGTCGCCCGCGACGGGTCGGTCGACCAAGGGCAGCGCGCTCCCCATTTCGATTTCTTCATCGAGCGGCCCGTACAGAGTTTCATTTCCGTGGAACAATTCGATCCGAACCCCGAGGATTCCGGGCAACCGTTTCGCCCACCGGCCGACTTCCTCCGCTTCGCCCACATCCGGTAGGATGAGGTTGAAGCCGCATGTCCAGGGATCGCCTGTCCGGTACGGGAGCATTTGGAACGTGTGCCACAGATACGGTTCCAAGTGCTTCCCGATCGTGTCGTCGACCTCTCGCTTGGCTTCCGCTGTGTAGCTGACGAGCATCGTCGCCATCACAGCGCCCTCGGCGGCCCTTGGATTTACTGACGGAAATCCGAAGATGGCAGCCGCGTCGATCATCCGCTGGATTCTCCGGTTCACGGTCCGCGACGACAGCCCCAGCTCGGTCGCAATCGCGGCGCATGGTTTCCGAGGCTCCCGGAGGATTGCCCGAAGGATGCCCCAGTCCGTTTTCCCTAGGGAAAGGAGACACCGAGGAAACGGGACCCTTGCTACAATCGCGGTGTCCACCTCCGCCACGCGCCGGATCAACTCGATCTGTCGGCTCACCGCATTTTCGTCGCGGTACCGGAGCACGATTCCGAGGAAGGTCCCGTAAAAGTGGCCGATCAGGATCACGCCGGGCATCAGGCGGACTTTCTCGATCACGTCGTCCTTCGACGTCGGCGGGTTCACGTCAAGCCAGAGGACAATTTCCCCCGCTCGAAGGAGGGTTGGATTCAGGACGGTCCGCCAATCCTTGATGAAGCCCGACCGATGATAGCCTTTGACTCGATTGCGGACGGTCTCCTCGTCGACGCCGACCCGTTTCGCGACCGACTCGTAGGACTTCCGGAACTGACTATTCATTGGAGCCGCTGCCTGACCTTGGAGCAGCTCTCTCAGAATCCGGACGTCAACTGAGTCCAGCGTCCCCCCGTTGCCGTATCGGCGCCCTCGCGTAAGTGTATTTCGGACCCCGCAAGCCGCGAAGATGGGTCGTTGAAGCGGCTCCATCGCTCGCTCGGCTCTTTTATTTACGAGCGAATCATGGCTGACTCCCTATGCCCGAGATTGGAATATTCTCGAGAGACTCGATTGTCCGACTCCTGACCGAAGCGCTCCGACCGCTTCCGTATGTCCATGCGTTCTGGGAAGCGGGTGCCGCGGCACTCAACCGCGTCGATGAGTGGTCGGATATCGACCTGTACATTGTCGTGGACGACGCGGAGGCGGTCTCCGAGACGTTCCAGATCGTCGAGAAAGCCCTGACTGATCTCTCCGCGATTTGCCTCAAGCACGAGGTGTCCTGGTCTCCGACCTCCGAGATTTACCAGAAGTTCTATCGCCTTTCGGGAACGAGCGAATTCCTGCTTGTCGACCTGGCGGTGATGACCCTTTCGGCGCCGGACAAGTTCCTTGCGAGGGAGATCCACGGGGAGGCGGTGTTCCTGTTCAACAAGGGGGACACCGTACGCATTCCTCCTCTCGATGCGGAGGCGTTCGTTCGCGGGCTCCTCGAACGCCGTCGACGCCTCGCCGACCGGATGGAGCTGTTCGGTCCGTTCGTTCCGAAGGAGATCCACCGGGGCAACTGGTTGGAGGCGCTCGAATTCTATCGCGGCGTCGTGCTCCAGTCCCTCGTCGAAGCTCTCCGCATGCACTACGGCCCGGTCCACTATGACTTCCGCATGCGGTACGTCTATCGGGAGTTGCCGCCGGAAATCTTGCGACGAGTCGAGCATCTCGCGTTCGTCAAGGATTCGGATGACCTCGCGGCGAAGTACCCACAGGCCATCGCGTGGTTCCGCGAGGCGATCGACGCGGTCGACGAGAGGCAGGTTCGGCGATTGATCCTCGAATCGTGAGATCCGGCGATTCGGGGAACGAACACCCCGCCAGGGAGTGACTCCCGGATCACGCGTGGCGCAGGACGTATTCCCGGATCGACGCCTTCGCGAGGGAGTAAAGGCTGAGCCGGTTGCGTTTGCAAAAGACCCGCAGCGACGCGAACTCCTTCTGACCAAACACGGTGACTATCCGATTCAAAGCGTATCTCCTCCTTACTCCAAGATACGTTCAGGGTAGATTAATGTATCTCGATCGACGCATGGAATGAACACTAGTGGATATTGCATATGAGTCACGCACTATTATATAGTTGGTTCAGTCCCGGCCCGAGGCGCTCCGGATGCGACACGGCGCCGCCGCACCACGACCTCTGCGTGGGGGATCGGATCGCCGACATCGCCTCGCCACGCCCGGGATCAAGGATGGCGTTGTACATATTCCCGGATTGCTGTCTTCGCTAGGGCATAGAGGCTGAGCCGGTTGCGCCTGCAGTAGAGCCGTATCGTCGCGAATTCCTTCTTCCCAAACACGGTGACGACCCGATACAAAGAAACACCGCGAGGGCCCCGGATAAATTCGGGGTACATGAACCTATCTGGCTGGATTTTTCTTGGCGAAAGACCTCGATAGGCAATAGTGCCAATTGAACAGTGGTCAGACACTATTATATACCCACTATGTCATAGCCGCGGATCCGAGGATGGGAAATGAAGCCTGATGCTCCGGAGGATCCCGCGTCGGTCGTCCGGTCTCAGCTTACGGCGTGGATGGCGGAACTCGAAGTCCTCAGTCGCGATCCGAGGGTGAGGAAATTCGCTGAACTCCGGCAGAAAGTCGACGAGGTGGATGTCTTCCTCGACGAAGCCGTCGCCCCGCCCGCGCCGAATCGGTCCTCTCCCTTTCAACCCTATGACGCGTACGACGCG
>VBLZ01000037.1 GCA_005878515.1 Methanobacteriota archaeon
AGCGCCTTCGGCGATGTGTGCGTCGCCCGGAGGTACGCGTCTGCTTCGAGACCCGCCACGACGAACGGGTGGGCTCCGAGTGGCTTGTTCCAGATCGGGTCGAGCGCGTGCTCGATGACGCCGTCGAGCGTCACGATGTCGGACGCTTTACTGTGCGCCTCCACGACGGCAACATCGATGAGGCCCGTTTGAATCTGCATGTATGCGTTCGCGAGACCCTGGAGTCCGTCGCCGGAGACCGTACAGGTCGGCCGAAGCGCCGCCCCGAGTTGGTCGGGGACGAATTCGTCGAAGATCCCGAATCCTTCGTAGTAGTCCTCCGCGCACGTGAGGAACGAGTCCACGTCCTCGCGCGGGTTGATGTCGGCGTCCGCATAGGCCCGCGACGCGGCCTCGAACATCAATTCCTTCCAATTGTACTCTGGGGTCGATGGCCGGAACGCCGTCATGCCGACCCCGATGATGCCGACCCGCATGTCCTCCCGTCCGGCCGACGAGCTCCGCCGCGGGGAAGACCGCGACCGCTCAAAAGACTGTCGCAGCGGAAGGGCTTAAAGTCCGCCGCGCCGTTTCGTCGGGATCGGGAACGGGTTCCGACTGCCGCTGTACTACTTCGACCTCGAGACGACCGGTGACGATCCGCAGCAGGACCGAATCGTCACGGCCCAGTACCAAGGCCTCGCGGACGATCTGACTCCAACGGGGTTGTTTCAGGTCATCGCCGAGTGGGAATGGGGAGAGAAACAGGTGATCCAGACGGTCCTCGACAAGGGAGTCCTGGAGCCGACGTGGGACTTCGTGCCCGTCGGGAACCGACTCCGGTTCGACTTGACGTTCCTCATCGAGCGCGCCACGAAATGGAAACTCATTGACTGGGACATGCCGAAGCTGAAGTACTACTGGTTCACGAAACCGTACCTCGATCTGGCGCCGGTCCTCGTGATGTTGAACCGAGGGACGTTCTCCGGCTCCAGCCTCCACACCTTCGCCGACAAGGAGAGCGGCGCCCGCGTTCCGAAGATGTATCGAGACGGTCTCTTCGCAGAGATCATTGATTATGTGACCCGCGAGCGCGACGCCGCGATGGACCTCTTGAAGGAGAGCCGCGAGGTGATCGGCGACCTCGGAGACCGCCGTCGAAGGCCGATCGGCCTGGGCGAAGCGAAGTCCTAAGAGGCCATCCGCGCCTTTCACCCCGAGGATTGCGATGGACTTTGAGCTCTCGCCGGAACACGAGATGATCCGCCAGACCGCCCGGGACTTCGCGGAAAAAGAGATCCGCCCGGTGGCCGCACACGTCGATAAGACGGGCGAATTCCCGAAAGCGACGATCGCGAGGATGGCCGGCCTCGGATTCCTGGGAATGACGATCCCGGAAGCATACGACGGCGCAGGCCTCGACTCGATGGCCCTCGCGATCACCGTGGAAGAAGTGGCCCGCGTGTGCGGATCCCACGCCCTTATCATGGCGGCGCACAACTCCCTGTGCACCGGGACCATCTGGTTGGCGGGGAACGAGGACCAGCGTCGCAAGTACGTCCCGGACCTCGCGAGCGGCCGCAAACTGGGCGCCTGGGCGCTCACCGAACCGAAGAGCGGTTCCGATGCCTCCGCAATGGAGACGACCGCGAAACGCGGGAAAGACGGATGGGTCCTCAACGGGACGAAGAACCTCTGCACGAACGCCCCCGTCGCCGGGACGTTTGTGATCCACGCGATCACGGACCCGAAGAAGGGGAATCACGGGATCAGCGCGTTCATCGTGGAGCGCGGAAATCCCGGGCTCTCGATCGGCCGAGTCGAGGACAAGCTCGGCGTGCGCGGGAGCCCGACGTCGCAGGTGATCCTCACGGACTGCCACGTGCCGTCCACGACGTTGCTCGGAAAGGAGAACGAGGGATTCCAGAACGCGCTGAAGATCCTTGATGGAGGGAGGATCGGAATCGGCGCGATGGCCGTCGGGATCGCCCAGGGCGCATTCGAAGAATCGGTCAAGTACGCGAAGGAGCGAGTCCAGTTCGCGAAGCCGATCGCCGAACACCAGGCGATCCAGTTCATGCTCGCGGACATGGCGACGCGCATCGACGCCGCGCGTGCCCTCGTCCGCCGGGCGGCGTGGCTCAAGGACCGCGGAATGCCCTTCACGAAAGAGGCCGCGATGGGGAAACTGTACGCGAGCGAGATGTCCTCGTTCGTGACGAACAAGGCGGTGCAGATCCACGGAGGATACGGATATGTCACGGATTACCCGGTCGAACGGATGCTTCGGGACGCGAAGCTCACCGAGATCGGCGAGGGGACGAGCGAGATCCAGCGACTCGTCATCGCGCGCGAACTGTATCGATCCGCGTGAGGCTCATCGCGGCGGCGGAGGCCCCGGGGACGGAGGATTCACAACGGGCGCGGGCGCCCCGCAGAACGGGCAAAACGCGTAGCCGAACGGGGCCATCCGGCCGCACGTCAAGCACACGCGGTACGCTCCCGAGTGAGCGCCCATCCCGAGGACCCCCATTCCGGGACGCCACGCGATCGCCATCGCCCCACCGACGATCCCGAGCACCATGCCGACGACACCCAACCCCAGTCCGCCGTAACCGGAGAATACGCTCGTGATGCTGGCGGATGCAAACACGAGGATCGTCACGCCCCACGCAACGTGAAGCTCGGGCCGCCGGTAGAGCAACATCGTCATCGTCAGCATCAGGATGCCGAACGCGATGGAGACGCCGACGAGAATCCCGGTGAGCTCGCTGACATACCCATACGGGCTCGATGAGTACAGCACGAAACCGAGGCCCGTCCCGACGACGACGAACAAGCCTCCGAGCAACGACAAGATGAACGCGGTCAACGGCCGTTCTTCCAAGGGCATGCCTCCGCAAGCGCAGCAGCGCGCGCGTACTTAATCGCACGGTACATGTTCGGAAAATGCCGGAGGCGCCATCCGACGGCGCATCGACTCCGAGAACCTTTAAGGGCCGCCGTTCGTTCGGAGGCCGAAAATGCCCGAGAGTGAATACGAGGTCGAGCTTTTTCGGAAGCAAGGCTTCACCCGCCAGACGTGTTCGAAATGCCACACGCCCTTTTGGTCGCTCGGCATCCACGACACATGCGGGGAGGCGCCGTGCCAGGAATACGACTTCATCGGCGCGTCTCCGTTCAAGAAGAAGCTTACATACCGCGCGATGCGCGAGGACTTCCTCTCGTTCCTCGAGCAGAACGGCCACACGCGCGTGAAGCGCTACCCGATCGTCGCGCGCTGGCGCGATGACGTCTTCTTCGTCCAGGCCAGCGTGTATCCGTTCCAACCGTGGGTCATCAGCGGCGAGGCGAGCCCGCCCGCGAATCCATTGGCGCTCAGCCAACCGTGCGTGCGATTCTTGGACATCGACAACGTCGGGAAGACCGGCCAGCACTTCACGATGTTCGAGATGATGGCCCACCACGCGTTCAACTTCCCCAAGAAGTTCATCTACTTCAAAGACCGGACGGTCGAGATCTGCCATCTCTTCCTGACCGAGCGGCTCGGGGTCGACCCGTCGCTCCCCCGCTACAAGGAGTCGTGGTGGGAGGGGGGCGGCAACAGCGGCCCATGCTTCGAGGTCGTCTTCGGTGGCGCCGAGCCGGCGACCCTGGTGTTCATGATGAACCGGGAGGTCAACGGCCACCGCATCCCGATGGAGACCCAGGTCGTCGACACGGGATACGGCCTCGAGCGATTGACGTGGCTCTCGCAGGCGACGACGTCCGCGTACGAAGCCGTGTTCGGCGAGGCGCTCGCGTACCTGAAGCGCGCGACCGGAGCCAAGCGCGTCGACGACCGCGTCCTGCGAGAATACTCGAAAGTCGCGGGCATGCTCAAGGTCGAGACGCTGGCGGACATCCGCGTGATTCGACAGCGCACGGCGGAACGCGTCGGGATCTCGGTCGACGAGCTCGTCGCGCACGTCTCGCCCCTCGAGTCGTTGTACACGGTGTGCGATCATTCGCGCGCGTTGATCTTCCTCCTCGGAGACGGCGTCGTGCCGTCGAACAGCCGGGAGGGCTATTTCGCTCGCCTGCTGGTCCGGCGGGGACTCCGGGCGCTGAAGGACCTGAACATCACATACAGTCTGGCGGACACGGTCTCTTTCATGATCGATCAGATCCGGGAGGACTATCCGGAGTTCTTCTTCAACAAAGGGGACATCCTGAAGTTGCTCAAGGTCGAGGAGTCCCGGTACAAGGAGACCCTCGAGAAGGGGCGGGCGACCGTCGGGAAGATCGCCACCGAGCTCACAGCCGCCGGCAAGGGGTTCGACATCGAAACGCTCCTGGAGCTATACGACAGCCACGGACTCAATCCCGACGTCGTCCAAGAATTCACGGACATGCCGATCGAAATACCGGACGACTTCTACCGACGCGTGGCGGCGCGACACGAGCGTCCGGTTGCCGAGCCCGAGAAGCGATTCACGATCCAGAAGGAACTCCCGCCGACGAAGCTTCGCGTGTACGAGGACCGCCGCCGACGATCGTTCCGCGCGAAAGTCGTGGCGGTCGAAGGCGAGGCTGTCGTCCTCGATCAGACGTTCTTCTACCCGGAGGGCGGCGGTCAGGAAGCCGACCACGGGACGATCGACGAATTCGAAGTCTACGATGTCCAGCGAGCCGGTCCGTCCGTCCTACACTTCGTCCGCGGCGACGCCAGTCGTCTTCGGGGAACGCGGGTGTCGTGCGCGATCGATGCGAATCGACGGGAGGCCCTCATGCGAAACCACACGGCCACCCACATCGTCTTGGGCGCCGCGCGCAAGGTGCTCGGAAACCACGTCTGGCAGGCGGGCGCCCATAAGGCCGTCGACATGGCTCGACTCGACATCACGCACTTCGATGCGTTGACGGACGCCGAGTTGTTGAAGATCGAAGAGCTCGCCAACGACCAGGTCTTGGCCTCGCGACAAGTGCGCGCCAAGGTCTTGGCCCGCGATCTCGCGGAGCGGAAGTTCGGGTTTCGGCTCTACCAGGGCGGATCGGTGCCCGGCGGCGAGTTGCGCGTTGTCGAGATTCCGAAGTGGGACGTGGAGGCGTGTGGCGGGACGCACGTCGCGCGGACGAGCGACGTCGCGCTCATCAAGATCCTGCGTTCCACCCGAATCCAGGACGGCGTCGTCCGCCTCGAATACACCGCGGGGAAGGCGGCGTTCGAGGCCGTCCGGAAACAGTCCGAGGAAGTGAAGCGGACGGCCGAGGTCTTCGGCGTCCCGCCGGACCAACTCGTTCCGACCGCCGAACGAATCGTCTCGGAGTGGAAGGAGCTGCGGAAGCTTTCGCAGCGTGCGACGGACGAACAGGCCGCGGTGAAGGCCCGGGAAGCGGTCCTGACGACGAGTGCGGCATGGCCGCTCGTAAGACAAGAGGTGGGAGAAGGCGTCGGTTTCATGATGTCCATGTCGAAGGCGATCGCTTCCGAGACGAAGGCGACCGCCATCCTGTGGGCCAAAGCGCCGACGGATGTCCGCTTGGTCGTATCTCGCGGCCCGGGCGTCCCGGTGGATGTCGCCGAGATCCTCCAATCCGTCGCGCCGGAGTTCCGAGGCAAAGGCGGCGGAAAACCCGATTTCGCTCAGGCGAGCTTCCCGAACCTCGATCAAGCGCGGGCGGCCGCGGAACGACTCGAACGGACCATCCGCGAGAAACTTGGGACCCCGAGCGGATGACATGGATCTCGGGGCTTGGCGTCGCCGAATCCGGGAGTACGACGAAATCACGAACGTCGGCCCGATCATCCGCCGGTATTTCGTGATCGGCGCGTTCGACGGAGCCCTCACGGTCCTCGGGATCATCATCGGCGCGTACGCGGTCGGCGCGTCGGAAGCTCACAAGGCCCTGATCCTCTCGGCGTCGATCGGCGCGGCAATCGCTCTTGCGGTGAGCAGCGCGGTCGGTGCCTACGAAGCGGAGCGGGTCGAGAAGAAGCTCGACATCCGCACGATCGAGCGAGCGATGCTCGCGCGACTCAGCGAGGAACACAAGGAGGCCTTCCAGTTCGCCGCGATCCTCAGCGCGCTCGTCCACGGCGTTGCGCCACTCTTGGCCGCGCTCCTTCCAATCATCCCATTCGCATTCTTTGACTTTCGAGACGCGACGATCGCCGCGATCGTCATCACGTTCGTGCTCTTGTTCGTGATCGGCGCGTATCTCGGGAACCTCGTCCGCGAACGAGTGATCGTCACCGGGCTTCGCTTTGTGGCCGCAGGCCTCGGGACCGCGGTCCTCCTCTGGCTCATGGGAGCCCACCCCATCTGAAATCGCGCAGCATTTCTCGCGCCGGCTTCACTGCCGCCACGGCGAGGCCCCGCATCGCGGTAACATCCGCCGCCGTGCGTCGCCGGACGAAGGCTCGTGCATGACGGCTTTCTTGCCGGCGTCAACGACGGCCGGAAGGAGGTGTCGGCTCAGGACGAGGCTCCATACACCTTCGTCGCTCGGCGACGAGATTCACGGCACGCGTCGATAGTGCATACAAGGGATGTCGAATCTCAAGTGAATCCTTATCTGCCGAGTTCGGCATATGAGGTTTGGAGTGAGGCGGGGTCGTGGGAGCGGCTGGAGGGAAGCTCGGAGTAGACCGTTCGAGTATTGAGGGGAGAGCCGTCGAGCTGAGGCTAACGTCGGTCCTTTACGATCAGCTCGTCGAGCTCGC
>VBLZ01000079.1 GCA_005878515.1 Methanobacteriota archaeon
AAGGAACTCTGCTTCGAGGCGACGAAGATGGCCCTCGATTCTGCGGGACTCACCCGCGCCGACGTCGACATGGTCGTCTGCGGGACCGCGCCCGATGCCTTCGATGGCGTCGCGATGAAAGGCGAATACCTGCTCGACGGATCCGGGGGCTACCGGAAACCGTACACGCGGGTCTTCACCGGAGGCGGCACCGGCGTGTTCAGCACGATCGCAGGTTGGTGGCACGTCGCCTCCGGCCTCGCGGATGTCGTGCTCGTGGTGAACGAGGAGAAGATGTCGTCGTGCCAACCGCATCCCCAGAGCGTCTTCGCCCACATCTGGGATCCGATCCTCGACCGCCCGCTCAAGCCGAACCTCGTCTGGATCTTCGCGATGGAGATGAACCGCTACATGACCGTGTACGGGGTGAAGAAGGAGGACATCGCCCGCGTCGCGGTCAAGAACAAACGGAACGCGGTGGGCCATCCGTGCGCCCAGCTCGCCGACCCGAACATCACGGTGGACGACGTCCTGAACAGCGAGGTGATGGCGTGGCCCGTCCAGCGCCTCGACATCAGTCCGCCGAGCGACGGCGCCTCCGCCGTCGTCCTGGCCTCGGAGGATTTCATCCGGAAGCGACGGATCAAAGACCGGGCCTGGATCTCCGGAGTCGGATGGTGCATCGATTCGACGATGTGGACTGATCGGGATCTCGTCTTCCCGGAGTACGTCGCTCGGGCGGCCAAGCACGCCTACAAGATGGCGAAGATCGACGAGCCCCGGCGACAGATCGACTTCGCCGAGCCGTACGATCCGTTCGACTACAAGGAGTTGCACCACCTCGAAGGACTGCTCCTCGCGGACAAAGGCGAAGCGCCGATCCTGACGCGGGAGGGCGTGACCGAGCGGGACGGGAAGATGCCGGTCTGCCCATCCGGCGGCCTCCTCGGCGTCGGCAATCCGATCGCCGCGACGATGGGGATGAAGATCGGCGAACTCTTTTGGCAGCTCACCGGCCAGGCAGGCAAGCGACAGATCCCGCATGAGGTGCACACCGGCGTATCGCAGGCCTGGGGAGACCTGATGCAGTACGGGTCCGTGGTGGTGATGAAAGGATGACCGCGCGGATCTCGCGGTGGCCCGGGATTGAGCTCAGCGCGGCCGACCTGTACGAGGGCAAGGTCACGCAGACTCGATTCCGTCCGGATGCGAAGTACTCGTGGTCCGCCGGCGAGGCGATGTCGCGGTTTCTCGCAGAACTTCAGAACGGTCGGCTTATCGCACGATCGTGCCACAAATGCGAGCGCATCCTCTTTCCGCCCCGCATGTTCTGCGAGGAGTGCTTCCGGCCCACGGACGAGTGGACCTACATCCGCGACACGGGAACGATTGAGACCTTTTCGGTCTCGTATCTGGATACGGATGCCAAGCGGATCGCGGAACCGATCCTCGTCGGCGTCGTGAGCCTCGATGGCGCGACGGCGAAGATGGGCATGATGCATTTCTTCGGCGAGATGACGAAGGACGTGATCCGGATCGGAATGCGGGTGAAGGCCGAGTGGAAGCCTCCTCCGGATCGGCAGGGGAGCGTCCTCGACATCCGCTACTTCCGACCGCTCCGGGAGGGCGAGCGATGACGTTCTTGGATCGGACAACGGACGCGCGGAAGTTCCGCCACTGGGAGGGAAGCGTCGAGGCGGATTACATCTACACGTCCGGGGTCGCGGGCGAACGGTTCTTTGTTGCCCTGCGCGAGGAGGGCCGGATGCTGGCCTCGCGGTGCACTGCATGCCATCTCGATTATCTCCCCCCGCGGTTGTTCTGCGAAGACTGCTTCGCCGAGCTGACCGAATACGTCGAGGTGCCGAAAGCCGGGCGGGTCGCGGCGATCACCGCCGCACACGTCGACCGGACCGGGGCGCAGCTGTCGCACCCGCAGGTATGGGCGTTCGTGACGTTCGACGGGATTCGTGGCGGCCTCGTTCATCGCCTCCTCGTGCCGCCGGATCAGGCCCGCGCGGGGTTGGCCGTCCGCGCGAAGCTCAAGCCCCAGGATGCACGGACGGGAACGATCGCCGATATCGAGGGATTCGAGCCGGTCCGTTCCCGATTCTGAAAATCGGGCCGACGGCTTGATAACCCCCCGGCCGGGTATCGCGGGTTGCCATGATGCGTCGGCCCACGATGGACCCGGAGTCGAAGACCTTCAAGTTCAAGATCTGCCTCGTGGGCGAGGAGAGCGTCGGCAAGACGAGCCTCATCCATCGGTTCGTGTCCGGCGCGTTCGACGAGTCGTACATCCGGACGCTCGGTGCGGTCGTCTCGAAGAAGACGGTCGCCCTCGGATCGATGCAGGGCCGCCCGGTCCAGGTCGACATGATGATCCTGGACATCATGGGCAAGCGGACGTTCCTCCAGCTCTTCAAGGAGGCGTACTTCCACGGCGCCAAGGGCGTCCTGGCGGTCTTCGACATGACGCGCGCGCAGTCGCTCCGGGACCTGACCAAGTGGATCGACGGAGTTCGGGATTCGGTCGGTCCCGTCCCCGTGTATGCCCTCGGGAACAAGACGGATCTCACGCATCGCCGCGAGGTGAACACGGAAGACGCGTCGACCGTCCTGGCGTCGTACGAGTGCCCGGTGATGTACACGTCGGCGAAGACCGGAGAGAACGTCGAGCAGGCCTTCCAGGGCCTCGCGAAAACGATTGTCGAGTCGACGGCGACCGAGTGAACGGCGCAACCATCTTATAGGCACGGGCCTTTGAAACCACGCGAGGCGCTCATGCGGGACGAGGACGAACGCAAGGTCCTCGAGAAGGAACTGAAGCGGTGGGAGGAGACCACCCTGCGGGATGCGCTCGCGTCCCACCCCGAGCGTCGCAAGGAATTCGTGACGACGTCGAGCCGACCCGTGAAGCGCCTGTACACCCCGCTCGACCTCGCCGGGAAAACAGACCGGGAGCGTCTCGGGTCGCCGGGCGAGTTTCCATTCACCCGCGGGATCCATCCGACGATGTATCGCGGTCGGCTCTGGACGATGCGGATGTTCGCCGGCTACGGGAGCGCCGAGGATACGAACCGGCGATTCAAGTATCTGATTGCGCACGGCGAGACGGGCCTCAGCGTCGCATTCGACATGCCGACTCTGTACGGCTACGACACCGACGAGCACGAAGCGAAAGGCGAGTTCGGGACATGCGGCGTCGCGGTCTCCTCGCTGGACGACATGAAAATCCTCTTCCGCGGCATCGAGGTCGGGGACGTGAGCACCTCGATGACGATCAACAGCCCGGCCTCGGTGATCTGGGCGATGTATCTCGTCATGGCCGAGGACCGCGGCGTGGCTTGGACGAAACTCCGCGGCACGATCCAGAACGACATCCTGAAGGAATACCAGGCCCAGAAGGAATGGATCTACCCGCCCGAGCCGTCGATGCGGCTCGTCGTGGACACCTTCGAATTCGGCTCCAGGCAGGTGCCGGGGTGGAACACGATCTCGATCAGCGGCTACCACATCCGCGAGGCGGGGGCGACCGCCGCCCAGGAACTCGCGTTCACCCTCGCGAACGGCATGGAGTACGTCCGCTGGGGCATCGACCGCGGCCTCAAGGTGGACGAATTCGCCCCCCGGCTTTCGTTCTTCTTCAATGCGCACAACGATTTGTTCGAAGAGCTCGCCAAGTACCGCGCGGCGCGTCGCATCTGGGCCCGCGAGATGCGGGACACCTTCGGCGCGAAGAATCCGCGATCGTGGCTGTTGCGGTTCCACACGCAGACCGCGGGGGTGAGCCTCACGGCGCAGCAGCCGGAGATTAACATCGTCCGGACAACGATCCAGGCGCTTGCGGCGGTCCTCGGCGGAACCCAGTCCCTCCACACGAACGCGTACGACGAGGCCTATCAGGTCCCGAACGAGAAGGCCGCGCGGATCGCCTTGCGGACCCAGCAAGTCCTCGCCCACGAGAGCGGCGCCGCGAACACGGTGGACCCGTTCGGCGGCTCGTACTTCCTCGAGGCCCTAACCGACGAACTCGAGGAGGACGCGTACCGCACCTTCGATCGGATCGGGGACCTCGGAGGCGTGATCCCCGCGATCCGGAAGGGATTCTTCCAGCAGGAGATCGCGAACTCGGCTTACCGTTACCAGCGGGAAGTCGAGGACAAGGAGCGCACGATCGTTGGCGTCAATGATTTCGTCGTCGACGAACAGACCGAGGTAGAGCCGCTCCGCGTGAGCGAAGCGTCGTTCAAGGCCCAGGTCGACCGCCTCCGGAAGCTACGCCGGACGAGGGACGCGAAGAAGCACACGCGGGCGCTCGACCGTCTGCGCACGGCGTGCGAGGGCGACGACAACACGATGCCGTTCATCCTCGACGCGGTGCGCGCGAAGGCGACCCTCGGCGAAATCTGCGACGTGATGCGCGGGGTGTTCGGCGTCTGGGAGGAACCCCTCCTCTACTGAGGTGGTCCGATCGGGAAGAAGATCCGCGTCCTGATCGCGAAGCCCGGCCTGGACGGACACGACCGAGGGGCGAAGGTCGTTGCTCGGGCCCTCCGCGACGCGGGGATGGAGGTAATCTATACCGGCTTGCGCCAGACGCCCGAGGACATCGTCGAGGCGGCCATCCAGGAGGACGTCGACGCGATCGGCTTATCGTCGCTCAGCGGCGCTCACATGACGTTGTTCCCCGAAGTCGTCCGCCTCCTGAAGAAGCGGAAATCCGGAGACATTGTCGTGGTCGGAGGCGGGATCATCCCGGAGGACGACGTCCCGAAGCTGAAACGAGCCGGGGTCAAGGCGGTCTTCGGGCCCGGCACGCCGCTCAGCGTCATCGTCTCGTTCTTCGAGAAGGCGGACAAAGGTGCGTGAGGGGCATGCCCGCGAAGGCCTCGCGCGACTCCGTCGAGGGCCTCGTCGACTCCCTCCTCAAAGGGGACAAGCGGTCTGCCGGCAAGCTGATCTCCTTAATCGAGGACGATGAACCGGAAGCGGTCGAGGCGGTCGCGCGGATTTTCCCGCACACGGGTCGCGCGCACGTCGTCGGGTTGACCGGACCGCCCGGCGTCGGGAAGAGTTCGTTGATCAATCGGTTGGTCCGAGCCTTCCGATCTCGGGGCAAGACGGTCGGGGTTGTCGCCGTCGACCCGACGTCTCCGTACACCGGCGGCGCGGTCCTGGGAGATCGAATCCGGATGGCCGATACGGGCGTCGATCCGGGCGTGTTCATCCGATCGATGGCCACGCGAGGCCATGCCGGCGGGTTGGCCTTGGCGACATTCGATGCGGTGCGGGTCCTGGATGCGATGGGCTCCGACCTCGTCTTCGTCGAGACGGTCGGCGCGGGGCAGAGCGAGGTGGAGATCGCGAGTCGTGCGCACACGACGATCGTCGTGGAAATGCCTCTGACCGGCGATGTCGTGCAGACGATGAAGGCCGGAATCCTGGAGATCGGAGACGTCTACGTGGTGAACAAGGTCGACCTGGGCAACGAAGACGTCCTCGTCGCGAACCTGAAGTTCCAGCTGGAGACTCGAGACGGCTGGACGCCGCCGATCATCCGGACCGCCGCCCTCGAAGGCCGCGGAATCGATGACCTCGCGGGCGCCATTGAGAAGCACGCGTTGTACCTGGACCAGAGCGGAGGTCGCCGCAAGCGGGAGGTCGCCCGGGCGCGGCTCGAGATCCTCGAGAACGTGCAGCGTCTTCTGGTCCGCCGAGTCTCGGATGGGTCGCGCTCCGGCAGGGTGTTCCAGAAGCTCGCCGAGGATGTCGCGGCCCGCCGGCTCGACCCGCACGCCGCAGCGCGGAAACTGCTGGGGTCTGGCTCTACGGCGCAGTAGGCCACTGGCCCGTTCCAAGCCGTTGCCAATCCACGGCGTCGAGGAACTCCTGGAACCGGGTCATCCGGTAGCCCCAGGCTTTTTCCAACGCGGGGATGTCGACGTGGTACCCGATCGTCTTGAAGAATTGGAACATCCGGAATCCATCGTCGCCCATCCTCTTCCGGGCTTCATCCTCGGGCTGCTCGACATAACGAATCGGATGTCCGAGTTTCTTCGACAGCGCGGCCGGGAGGTCTCCGAAGGCCAACTCCTCGCCGGCGAGTTCCACGGTCTTGCCGAGCGCCGCCTTCGGGTCGTCGAAGGCCCGGGCAACAAACTCCCCGACATCCTTCACCGCCACGAGCTGTTGGCGCGTCGTCGGAGGGAGAGGAACCTCCATGATCCCTCGCTGGAGGGACGATGTCATCCAGGGGCTCACGTAATTGTCCATGAAGGCGACGGGTCGCACGATCGTGTTCGGGACCCGGGAGGCCCTCACGTATTGCTCCACCTTCGCCTTCGACTCGAAATGCGGAATGCCGGTATTCCGGTCGGCCGAGGCGACGCTCGATAGGACGACATGCCTCACCGATGCGGCTTTCGCGGCATCGATCGCCGTCGTGCCTTGCAGGACCTCTTTCTCTGGGTGGACGGAGAAGTCGGGCTCGAACGGAGTCGTGACGACGAAGAAGCCGTCCACATTCCGAAGGAGCGGGGCGAGGCTTGCGCGTTGGGTGAGGTCGCCCTGCGCGCCTTCGATACCCGCGGCGGCGAGAGCGTTCAACTTCGAGGCGCTTCGCGTGAGGCCGATCACTCGATGTCCTCGCTTGAGGAGACTCCGTGCGACCGTGCCGCCTTGCTGTCCCGTCGCCCCCGCCACCAGAATCGTCTTCGTCTCCGCCATGCGATCGTCTCGCGGTCCTCAGACGTCCGTTCTACTTGTAGATTAGACCCTGCCCGGACGACTCCCCGCGTTCAAGTGCCGGAGGAAATCCAGGATCGGGACGTGCCTCGCGCCCTGCCGGACAACGCTCGGGTGGGGATTTGAACCCCAGATAACCCGCTTAGGAGGCGGGTGCCCTTTCCGTGCTAGGCTACCCGAGCGATGCGCCGAGGTCCTGAGCCACCATTAATCCTTCGACCACGGGTCCCGAACCGAGGGTCTCGAGCGAGATTCGGGACGGACCGCCGAGGATCAGAGTTCTTCCGGCGCTTTCTCGGATGCGGGAAGCTCCTCTTCCGTCCGAGTCTTCGCCGCCGGCTTCGGTTTGGTCGCGGTCGCACGTTTCCTCGGTTTCTTCGTCGCGGCTTCGACGGGGGGCGCTTCTTTCGTGGCGTCTGCGGGGGCGGCGGCTTCCTTCGCCGCCGCCTTCGTCTCGGGCTTCGTCTCTTTCTTCTCGTACTCCTCGACGAAGCGGATCGTCTTGAGATCGGAGAGTTCCCGGAGATCGGCCACGACCCGGAATTTCGAGACGAACCACTTCTCGTCCGTCTTGCAGACGTCCGGGAGATGGATTTCCGCACTACCGCCCTTCAGATCGAGCTTGAACTGATCCGCAAGGCCATAGTCCATGTCGATGATCGCGCGCACGCGCTCCTCGGCGGTCTTGGCCTTCCGCGTCGCCTTCACGACGTACTTCAATGTCTTGCCGGCAAGCGGGTTGTTGAAGTCGACCCGGACGCGACCCGCGCTCACGGCGGTGACGAGGCCGTGTTTCCCGCTGATCGAGACTTCCTGCCCGACTTCCGGGCTGATCTCTTGCCGGAGAAATTCCCGTTCCGTGCGAAGCTCGACGAGCCGCGGGTCTCGGACCCCTGCACCCTTCTCCGGGGGAATCAGCACCTCGATCGTCTCCCCGACCTTCGCCCCGACGAGGGACGCTTCGAGGCCTTCGAACAACCGACCTCGGCCGACGACCACGGGGACCTCGATGTAGACTTTCTTCTCGTCGAACTTCCCCTCTTTCTTGGCGGCCTCGTCGTGGGTCGTGTCGAAGAGGGTCAAGGTCCCGTTGGGATTCACCGTCCAGGCGTCGTAATCAATCCAGACGATGTCCCCTTTCTCGATCGTTTCGGAGGTCACGCGCCTCACGGAAAGAATGCTTGTCCTTAAAGGTTGCCGAGTCCTCGCGACCGCCATCATGATAAGCGCGCATGCCCGTTCATCTTTGAGGGGAGAGCGGATCAGGGACCCAAGGGCGGATGATCCGACGAACGTCGGCATCGTGGCGTCGGACCGGATCATCCCCGTTTATCCTGCGCGGGTGGAGTCGGCCCTCGCACCTGCCGGAGCCGGTTGGATCGTTTTGGCCGTCGTGGCGATCCTGTTTTTCCTTTCGTTCGGTTTGATCTGGTTCTTCCTAGGGCGCTGACCGAACGACTTCCCGCCGCGAGGGTCAACCGGAGTCGACGAATTCCCTACTTGACCATGCCGATCGCAACGGAGATCCGCTTGTACCGATTTCGAATCGTGACCTCGGTCACGCCGGCGACCTCGGCGACCTCTTTCTGAGTGCACGGCTTGTTGCACAGGATCGCGGAGATGTAGATCGTCGCCGCGGCCACACCACTCGGCGCCACACCGGACGCGAGTTCGTCCTTCTCGACCTTGTCGAGGATCTCCTTCGCCTTCCGCTGAACGTCCATGTCGAGCTCGAGCCGATTGCAGAACCGGGCGATGTAATCCCGCGGGCTCTGCGGGAGCAGCTTGAGTCCGAGTTCCCGGACCAGGGTCCGATACGTCCGCCCGATCGATTTGCGGTCCACGCTCGA
Source organism: Methanobacteriota archaeon (assembly GCA_005878515.1). GTDB lineage: Archaea > Thermoplasmatota > Thermoplasmata > RBG-16-68-12 > RBG-16-68-12 > RBG-16-68-12. Next base: position 8,577 of record VBLZ01000079.1, read on the forward strand.
CTTCGAGGCGATCTCATCGAGGGTTCGCGGCACACCGGACTGGCGGCACGACGCGTACAGGGTCGCGGCGACGACCTCGTCGATCGACCGTCCCCGGACGAGGTTCTTGGTCGACGCCCGCCGGTACAGGACCGCGGCGTTCTCCCGCACGTGGCGGGGCAAGCCCATCTTCGAGGCCATCGTGTTGATCTCGGTGAGGCCCTGGGCGAGGGAGCGCTCCCCGCTCTTCGACGTTCGGATGCGGTGCTGCCACTTCCGCAGTCGATAGATCTGGGCCCGCGACTTGTGGGGAATCTGTCGGCCATAGGCGTCCTTGTTGCGCCAGCCGATGGAGGTCGAAAGGCCCTTGTCGTGGGCCATGATCGTGCTCGGCGGCCCGGCCCGCTCCCGCGACTCCCGCTGCTCCGAGTCGAAGGCCCGCCATTCGGGACCTTCGTCGATGATCATGTCGTCGAGGACGAGACCACAGTCCTCGCACACGATCTCCGCGCGCGAATAGTCCCGCACGAGGTGGTCACCGTGGCATTCCGGGCACTGGGTTGTGATCTCTACCTCTCGCACCTTATCCGTCCTCCCCCGACAGAAGAATAACATCCTTACGAAACAGGAATTATTTAACCCTTCGTCCCGACGCCGCATCGTTTTCTATGCCAATCGCGCGCGCATTCGTTTCGAGCATGCGTCCCATGTTCAAGGCTCTCGAGGAACCCTCGACCAGATGCGTCAGGGCCGGAGTTCGACGAATTCGCCGTTCCGGAGCATGCGCCAGCGGCCGGGGAGGGTTGGGAGGACTTCGGAACAGACGAAGCGAGCGTCCTCCGTCGCGGTCTCGTGCAGGGTGTAGTAGGGAACGCACGTCCGGGCGTCCCGATGCGCGATCACGCGATCGCCGTCGATCAGCAGGAAGGTGTACGACTCGACCTTCCGCGGGAACTCGACATCGATCGCGGCCTTCGCCTTCGCGATCGCCTGCTTGAACTCGGCGAGCGGCCGCTGTTCGGTCCCGAGGGAGTCCACGAACCGGTCGTAGATGAATTGCGTGTCGATCTTCCCCTCGCGGACCCCAAAGTCCTCGATCTCGCCGTTGTGGGCGAAGAACATCACCCGGCCGTCCACTTCGAGGCGGAACGGATGGGAGTACCGCTCTTGGATCGTGTCCTTCTTCGATGCATAGCGAAGGTGGGCCACGAGGATCAGCGGGGGACTGCACACGCGGGACAGCCGTCGAACCGTGTCTTCGTACTTCGGATCCGCCGTCGCGCTGCCGGGCCCGCGGGCGTAGAACTCGCCCTCTTGGCCCACGCACGCGATGCCCCAGCCATCGGGATGGCCCGATTTCGGATTCGGCTGGGGACATCCGAAATCCCGGAAGTTTCTCCCGGTGTCGGCGAGTTGTCGGAACGCCATGAGCGTGTCAACGGGCGCGGTCTTCCGGCTCACGATGGCGAGCATCCGGCACATGTCAGCCCAACTTGTACCCGATTTTCCGGAGGAAGGCGATGCGCTCCGCCCGGTCTTTCTCGGTCTCGAGGCCTTTCGTCCGCTCGCCGTCGACGACTCCTAGGACCCCGCGGCCGCGGCGGGTCGTCGCGACGACGACGTCAACGGGATTCGAGGTCGCGGCGAACACGGTCACGATTTCGGGCACGTCGCGCAGGGCCCGCAAGACGTTGATCGGGTAGGCCTCCTTCATGAAGACGACGAAGAAGTGTCCTGCTCCGACTGCCAGGGCGTTCTTCGCGGCGAGCTTCTTCAAGCTCTCGTCGTTGCCTTCCACGCGGACAAGCGCCGGCCCCGAGGCTTCGCAGAACGCGACGCCGAACTTGATCCCGGGGACGGACCCGACGAGCGCCTCGTGAACGTCCTCGGCCGTCTTGATGAAGTGGGTCTGACCGAGGATCACGTTCAACGCGTCCGGGTTCTCGATGGCGACGAGTTCCGTCTCGACCGGCATCGTCAATGTATCGGGCCGCGTGAATTAAAGTCTTCTTCACGAAAGTGGAGGTACACTACGTGCACGCGGAAGGGAAAGGGCCACGGGAATCGATCGATGCGGCATGGCGGGAATCAGAGGGTTGTGGACCATCCTCGGCAGCGTCGGCGATCCGGAGGAGCGGGAGGACCTCGCGCTCGTCGCGACGGCGATCCAGGTGCACTTCGCGAGCCGCGTGGCTCGGGAGCGGGCCGTGGTGGAGTTCATGGCGATCCGGTTTCGGTGGCCGGCGTCGCGGACGCGTCGACGGCTTGGTGCGCTCGTGGATCTCGGCGTGCTTCGCATGTCCAGGGACCTCGCGGACAACTGGACCAAGGTCTTCGAGGTCGTCGACCGGCCCCACGTTCCCGCGGCGATCGCCCTCGAGCTCGGCGCGTGACCTAGCCGGGGCCCGTCGTGGCCTTCGTCACCCGCTCCAAGAACCCGGCCGCTCGCAGCGGCTGGTAACAAAGCATGAGGAAGTCCGACGCCACGAGGGCGAAGAGTTCGTCCGGCACGTGGCGCACGGAGCGGTGGCGGACCGCAGCGACCGCGCCATCGGCGTGGAGTTCAAACGGACAGCCCATCCGCCGACTCATGGAGGCCAGCCGGTGCACCGCGCCGTTCCGTCGTCCGACGAGGTCCCGATGGAGGGCCGAGTTCGCGGGTTCCACGAATGCATACCCGACGACCTCGGGTGCCTCAATGATCCCGGGCAGGGAATTATTCCGAAGCGCGAACCCGAAGCTGAATCCTGCGGTCGAATGGCGTCGAACTCGCGAGAACCGGTACCCGACGAATCGGCGGTTCGCGATGTGCTTCCGCCGAAAGTTTTCCATCGGCCATCGCAACGGCCGGCGAATTCGTTCGAACGTCGCAGCGATTTCGGCGCTGCGGTCTTGGTCCATCTGGGGTCGGGAAATCGTTGTGAACCATAAGAACTGTGGCTGGACGGGCAAGCGGTGCATCCGGACCGGCGTGGTTCGGGGCAAGCCTAAATAGGCCTCGACCGTTCCGCCGCGCGCTGGATGGCCCGGGGTTTTCCGTGACCGAATTTTCGGAATCGTGCCGGCGACTCGGTCGGATGGACGGGGAGAAGGTCTTCGCGCCGCCGGATGCGCCCGAACATCCGCCGCGGGACCGGACGTTCCTCCTTCAACACGTCCGCCTCGAGATCACCGTCGATGACCAGGAGCGCGCTATTTCCGGGACCGTCACCCATCGCTTGTCGCCGATCAACGACGGCCTCACCGAGGTCGCGCTCGACGCGGGGGACCTGAACATCCGCAAGGTCCTCGACGACGGAGGCCACGAACTCGAATGGGAGCTCCATGGAGAAACCCTCTCGATCCATCTTCCGAAGGCGCGCAAAGCCGGACAGGACTTCGAGCTTCGGATCTCCTACGACGCGAAGCCGCGGAAGGGGATCTTCTTCACCGGCCCGGACAAGGCAAACCCGAGGCGACCCCGAATCACCTGGACCCAGGGGGAAGACATGGACAACCGCTACTGGTTCCCCTCGTACGATTATCCGAACCAACGCTTCACGTCCGAGGTCCTCGCGACCGTCGACGAGAAGTACGAGGCCCTGAGCAACGGCCACCTCGTGGACGTATCCGCGGACAAGCGCCGGAAGACGAAGACGTACCACTGGTCGCTCGACCAGCCGCATTCGAACTACCTGATCGCCCTCGCGGTCGGCGAATTCGAGTCGAAGGAATGGGACGCGGACGGCGTGCCGGTCCTCGCGCATGTGCCGAAAGGGCTCGGTCCGTTCTTGGACCGCACGTTCCAGAACGTGCCGGACATGGTGCGGTACTTCGGCGAGGTGACCGGCCAGAAGTATCCGTGGCCTCGGTACGCCCAGGTCTGCGTCCCCGAATTCGTCGTCGGCGGCATGGAGAACACCTCGATGACGACCCTGACCGAGTACTGCCTCACGGACGAGAAGGCGTACGAGGACTACCGGCCGGAAGGGCTCCTCGCCCATGAACTCGCCCACCAATGGTTCGGGGACTTCCTCACGTGCCGGGCGTGGGGCCACATCTGGTTGAACGAATCCTTCGCCACGTATTTTCAGGTGCTCTGGTGGGAACACTTCTTCGGCAAAGACGCCGCGCTCATGGAGCTCGAGGCCGACCGGGAGAATTACTATGAGGAAGCGAGCAAGAATTACAAGCGGCCCATCGTCACGATGAAGTTCGTCGAGCCGTCCGACATGTTCGACCGCCACACATACGAGAAGGGCGCGAACGTGCTGCACATGATGCGCAACGAACTCGGCGACGACCTATGGTGGAAAGCGATCCGGCAGTACATGAAGAAGTTCGCAGGCCAGAACGTCGAGACGAACGACTTCAAGGAGGCGATCGAGGAGGCCACGGGCCGGAACCTCGACGTCTTCTTCGACCAGTGGCTTTACCACGCCGGGCACCCGGAGTTTGAGGTCGCGTGGTCGTGGGATGAATCGGCGAAACAGGTTGAGCTTCGCGTGAAGCAGACCCAGGAAGTGAAGGATCCGGTGCCCCTCTTCCGGGTGTCCACCTCCGTCGAACTGGCCGGGCCCGATCGGATCCAGAAGGAATCGATTCGCATCGAAAAGGCGGACCAGGTGTTCCGGTTCGACGCGCCCCGGCGCCCCCGCGCGGTCTTGTTTGACCCCGAGGACGCGATCCTCAAGAAAGTGACCTTCAAGAAACCGCGAGACGAGCTTCTGTGGCAGCTCGCGAACGCGGTTTTGACTTGGCCGCGGATCGAAGCGTGCCGCGACCTTGGCAAGCTCGTCGGAGATCCCAGGGCGATCGAAGGCCTGGAGGATGCCCTGAAGAAAGACAAGTTCTGGGCCGTGCGGCGAGCCGCCGCCGTGGCCCTCGGAGAGATCGGGACGGCGGCCGCGCGCGATGCGCTCCTGGGCGGGGCGAAGGACAAGGATAGTAGGGTGCGGCGGGGGGTGTACCGCGCTCTGGGCAACTTCCGGAAAGATGAAGTGGCATTCAAGGCGCTCGCGAAAGCGTACCGGGAGGATGGCTGGTACTACCCGATGAATGCGGCGGCCCTCGCCCTTGCGGAAACCCGGCATGAGCAAGCCCTCGACACGATCGTGAAGGGCATGGATCGCCGTTCCCAGGGAGAGATCCTTGCGCGCGGGGCTTGCATGGCCCTCGCGAACCTGCGGGACGAGCGAGGCTTCCCCCAGCTGGTGAAACGGACCTCGGACGAATATTTCGAGATGGTTCGGTACGGGGCCGCGTGGGCACTCGGCAAGCTCGGCTCGTTCCACGAATCGCGGAGGGACGAGGTCCTCGAGGATCTGTCGATGCTCGTCCGAGATCCGAACTACCGAACGCGGCTCGGGGCGACGTTGGGGCTTGGGGAGCTCGGGTACCCGAAGGCCGAGGACGAGCTCGAACGAATTGCGGACGCAGAGCCGATGAGCAACCTTCGGACGAACGCCCGGAAGGCGATTGCGACGCTCCGAGAGAAACACGCCGAGGCGGCGAAGAAAGTCGAACAACAGGAAGAGCTGGACAAGTTGAAGGACGAAAACAAGGAGCTTCGGGCCCGCATCACCGCAATCGAGGCTCGTGTCGAGGCGGTCGGAAAGCGGCGGAAACACTGACCGAGCTGCCGCTCCCCGAGGACACAAGAGGCGGGTCGAAGAGTCACGCATCCCGCTACGTCGGGACGTTTCGGGGGCGCGCGGCCTTGTCAGTCGAAGGAAGACCGTGCCTTGATCCAACCGACACGCCTTCGGCCGCGACCGTCTTCGGTGGGTTGGAGAACTCGAGTACCACCGCGTTCTCCTGAGGTTCTGTCCGGATGCCGCGGCCGCCGAGGTCTGCGAATAGGGCGCGCGCCACCTCCTCGTAGAACAAGGAGTACTTGTGGCCGCTACCGTGTCTCAAGACGATGACGGTCCGCGAACCGTCTCGCTTTTCTTCGTATTCAAAGGCCCTCGTGTATCTCGATGTGAGCTTGGGCATGACCTGCAGTACCGTCTCGAGGTCCAGATGCTTGAACATGAAGGTCGTGAACGCTCGATAGACGTCCGCTCCCGCCCACCGGCCCAGGTCTCGCACCTCGTCCTCGGAGAGGAGCTCGATCATTCGTGAGAGCGCCTCTCTCGGCATCGCGATGAAACCGAACCGGTCGGCGTACATGTCCCACTCGACGAGCCGGCGGAGGGCTTTGTTCGCCAGGAAACTGACGCTGACTCCTTCCCGCTCCGCCCACTCGCGGAGCTGGCGGTCGACCGTTTCGTCGATCCGAAATGCCCGTGTCGTAGTCTTTCGACCTTGCATTCGGAATCCCACGCGGAAACCGGGAGGGGGTCTGAGAGATTCAAGAATGTTTGCGTCCAATTATCACTTTCGACCAGCCGAATCATGTCGCGCACAATGTGATGCGCTGCAAACGTGATGGCTATGTCGCCACGCGGGATACACTGGGTCGGACATGACCCACCTGGTCCGCCACGCCGCGAGACGCCGAGTCACTGTGGGCGGCGAAGGCGCCGATCCGAAAAACCTGTCAGAGAGAGGTGCCTCTATGCAAAATCCCCAGATCAGTGGAACTGCCTGGAATGGAAACCACCGAGACTTCGCCTGGGACCACGTGAATCTCGCACATGCACTCCTGGATCCGGAGGCCTTGGAAATTTTCCGAACAAGTTCCACGGAAGAGATGACCGCGATCGAACTCAGCCGCCGTTGCGGGATGTCGACAGGCCGATGCTATCGATGGTTGCGCAGGCTCGAGTCCCTTGGGCTTCTCGTTTCGCGGGAAGGCCGACCGCAGAGGAGGGGACTGCCCTCCCGGCTGTATCGGTCGGCGCTGCAGTCGATTAGCGTGAGCCTCGAGGAGGATCAGATTCGGACGCGCATTGAGGTGAACGGGGGCTCGACCCCGCTCGTTTCGGAGTGCATGACGATGATCGAACCGTCGGTCCCGGCTCATGCACCGACGGCCCGTTCGCACCGTCGCCGGGTTAGCGCTGAACGCGTCCACTTCGTTGAACCACCCAAGACGATGCCCGGATCCCGACGCAGGCTCCCAATCAACCTCCCGGCGTTCCTCGAAGAACCCCTCTCCCGCCTCTCGGAGCGCCGGTGAGGTCCATGCAAAACCACGAGTTGCTGAAGAAACACTCGATCCGGCAGCATGTCCAGATCGTCCCGACGCCGTCCGACCGGGAGGTCGTACTGGACGCGCAGCGCCGGCTGGTTGAGGATCCGGAGGACGCGGACGCACTCTTCGCCGTCGCGGCGTGGGACGAGATCGTGGGCGACCTGGTAAACGCCCTGGACCTGTTGAATCGGCTCGTGTCAGCGGCGCCGGATTACCCGGGCGTCTGGTGGCTGCGCGCGCGAATCTTGAAAGATCTGGGACGGGAGCGTGACGCGATCGCGTCCGAACGGATTGCGCGGCTCTATGCCGAAACCGACATCCCGCAAAGCGTCCGCAGGTTCCCCCTTTGACGCGCCGACATGACGTCGGCCGCCGGCCGCCGTGAGGCTTAAGTGGGACCATCCCATCGACTCCTCCAGTGACCGTATCCACATTCGGCAGTGGCACGAAGGAAAGAAGCTCTGGGATCGGCGTTACAGCTACGTAGATCGGCCGACCGAGGTCGAAGCCTACAAATTCGCGGTAGAGGTCGCCCGCAAACTCGGGATGTCGGACCGGGAGATCGCGGACTATCTTCGGGTCGAGTGGACGAGCCGCGAGGAACACGAACGCCTGTGTCGTCGGCTCGGTGTCCGTTTGACCGATTCCCGGGCCCACTAGAATCAGCCCCAGCGGCGCACCGGAAAGGGTCAAATCGACCGAGGCCGTTCGCACGGCTCGAGACCATGGCCACCATCACGTTCGAGAATTTTCAGAAAGTCGAGATGCGCGTGGGTCGCATCGTCGCCGCCGAGGACTTTCCCGAGGCGCGTAATCCGTCGTACAAGTTGCGGATCGATTTCGGCCTCCATGGGGTACGAAAGTCTTCCGCCGCCGTTCAACCGTGGTACGGGGCGAGCGATCTCGTCGGTCGAGCGGTCGTGGCGGTCACAAACTTCCCCCCACGCCAGATCGGCCCGTTCATGTCCGAGGTCTTGTGCCTCGGAGCCGTGCAGTCGGACCGCCGGGTGATCCTGCTCCGGCCCGACACGGAGGGAGAGCTCGGTGCTCGGATCGCATGATCCGCGCCGTGAATTCCTGATCCGCTCGTGCGGCATCTTGATTCACGAGCAGTCCGTGCTCGTCCAGGAAGCGGTCGACGAGGGGGGAGGCCCGGTCTATGCGCTGCCCGGCGGCCACCTCGAGTTCGGGGAGAGCCTAGCGGCGTGCATGAGCCGCGAATTCTATGAAGAGAGCGGACTCAACGTCGAAGCGGAAAAGCTCGTCTACGAACACGAGAATTTCTACACGATCAAAGGGATCACGACACACGAGATTGGGTTCTACTTTGTCGTCGATCTGAACTCGGAGTTCCCCGCGGCGGATTCGGCCGGGTACATCCTGAGCCGGGAACCGCACATTCGCCTGCGGCTGCTCCCGCTCGCAGGTCTTTTCGGGGTCAAGTTAATGCCCCCGTTCCTCCGCGACGAGCTCCCCCGCGATGTCCGCGACCATTTCGCGCGACCGACCCGACACCTCATCTCCCGGGAGGAGTAGGTCCATGGCGATTCGAATCCGTCCGCTGCGCCGATCCGACTACGACGCGATGATCGCGCTTTTCCGGGTGTGTGGCCTGAGTCCGAAGACCAATGGACGGGATAGCCTTCGCTCGTTCGCCCAGCAACTTCGTCGGAATGCAGATTCGTACCTTGGAGCCTTCGATGGAGGCCGGCTCGTGGGCACCGTCCTCGGGACGCACGACACACGGAAGGGCTGGATCAACCGTCTCGCGGTCGATCCGGGGTACCGTCGACGGGCGATCGCAGCGCGCCTGGTCCTGCGTTGCGAGCTCGTCCTGAGGAAGAAGGGACTCGAGATGTTCGCCGCCCTGATTGAACCGGAGAATCAGGCGTCGGAGGCATTCTTCGAATCTCAGGGATATGACATCCTACCGATCATCTATGCACGAAAGAAACGTCGCGAAAGCGTCTAGGCCAGGACCTTGAGTTCTTTCCCGATCTTCTCGTACGCGGCCAGTGCCTCGTCGAGAT
>VBLZ01000184.1 GCA_005878515.1 Methanobacteriota archaeon
ACCTGAGGGCAGATTATCCGCGTGTTACTGAGCCGTCCGCCGAGGTCTTGCACCTCTCGACTCGCATGTCTTAAGCGAACTCCCATAGCGGTGCCCGCCGGCAGGATCAACCGGAGTTGATCGTGCACGACGCACATTATTGCCATCTAAAGGAATCTTGGCGAGGTAGCTCGAACATACCTCTGCCTTGATCGCGAGCGTCGGGTTCGAGAGGGCACGCACCCCGCAAAGGGTACGGGTTTCTCAAACCTCCACAGTGTCGGCCACATCAGAATGAGGCCCGTCACAAATCGGGGCCTTCGCCGAAGGCGGCCACCACGGACTCGGGCGACGGTGACTCGAATAGTTTCGTCGCCTTTTCCGAGTCTTCCAACAGATACCGGAGCGGGCTATATGAGTCTTTCGACACGGCCGTCTCGCTGATGCGTTAGTAGGCGTGCGGTGGTCAACAATATTCGTACCAGCGAGGATCGACCATTGCCGCGTGGAGAACATCGTCGACGGCGCGCACCGCGAACACGGGAATCGCGCGCCCTGCGGGGCCGTGCACCCGCGACGGTCCAACGAATTCGACGCCGTTTCTCTCATTGATGTTCTTGACGAGGAGCATCGGGTCATATTGGGAACCATGGCAGATGCAGTAAATCGGGTCGAGGCCGAACACCTGATATGTCGGGGCGGGCGACGTATAGTCGCGTGCGGGCGGCGGATTTTGCACGACCTGCCATCCGGGATAGCAGCAGAGGTGCGCGCACCGATCGTAGACAACCACGAGGCGGATGTCCCGGGCCGGATCGTCGTAGTAGAGGTCGAAACCGGACGGCACGGGCACGTCGGTCGGGGCGGAGAACACGGAGTCGTCGCGCTTCACCCGAATCACGAGGACGGGATATCCGGTCCCGGCAATCCATTTCCCGTCCACGAACGCACCGCCCCAGACGCCGGTGGCTCCTTGCCATTCCGCGAAGTCGGTCACATTGATTGGCTTGCCTTCGAGAGTGTTCCACCACTGAGGCGTGCTGAACCGGGTGTAGAACAGCGTCGCATCAACCGGCCGAGCGGGAGAAGTCTGCAACAGCGTGCTCGCCAAGCCAGCCGCGACGGTTCCAACGGCGGCCGACCCGCCCACCGCAAGGCCGAGCTTCACCCAATCCCGTCGGGTCCACCCCTCACCCTTCTCCCAAGATTTCTCATCCGGCGTCGCGATCCCTCCGGACAGCCAGGTCGGAATTCGCTACCTCCCGCGCGCGCTTGAACCTTAGGTACATATCGTCCGCCTCCAGACCCCGTAGGGTGTCGCCAAATCCCCTCGAGCTCAAGGGGACCACGTCTGTTCGCCGACGAAACGCCATAACATGAGGATCACCCCGAGCGCTTGAAGGATCGAGAGGAGCAACAGGAGCGCCCAGATGCGACCGACAGTCGCCCGTCGAATGAAGACGGCGTAGAACAGGATCTGCAACGCGAGGAACGGCCACAAGTCCGCCATCGAGTTGTATGCCGTTCCGTTGAACGGGAACAACCGCGCGGACCAGCCCAACAACAGGAGCGCGACCGAGAGCACCTGGAGGACGAAGCCGATCAGGAGCGTGCGATTCACGCCCAAGCGGACCGCCATCGTCCGGATGCCGAACGCGCGGTCCGCCGCGTAATCCGAGGCGGTCGTCGGTGCGTAGAGCGCGCCGAGGAACAGGGCCATCGTCCCGATGAACCACCACGGTGCCGTTTCGATCGGACGGATCAGGACCCATCCCGCGAGGGGACACAGGACTCCGAACCCGACCATGTTCGTCAGTAGGTCCAGTCCGGCGACCCCTTTCCAGTGGATCCCCGGGACGGAGTAGGCGAAGGAGAGCGCGATGATCAGAATCGTCAGGACGAGGAAGCCTTGCTTCCCGACGAGAGACGTGAACCCGCCGCCGGCTTCTGCAGGATTGTACCCCACGAGACTCCCGGAGATGTACGCGGCGAGGACCAGGCCCATCGCGGCGAAACCGAACGAGGCGAGCAGGAGCGTATCCCGCTCCATCAGGCCCTCCCCGACCAGCTCCTCGACCACCTGGACGTATTTCTTCCGCGGATTGATGCGGTCCGTCGTCCCCATGTCATGATACACGTTCAGAAGGAGCGTAAAGGTCCCGAGGAGCGGACCGACGACGATGATGCCCAACACGACGCGGAGGTCATCGATGAACAGATGCCGTTGGGCCGGGGCGTGCGCGAGCACCCATCCGATGTAGAGCGGCGCCACGGAGACGATCCAAAATTTCACCCCACCCAGGCTGACAATCAGTTCCGTCAGGTCGCTCGGCGACAGGTGGAGCTGCTTCGTCCCTCGGATATCACTTGTGAGACCCATCGCGCGGGACATCGGAGACCCCCGAGATGAAAATGCCGCGGCGTCAAACGGCCGTGAGCGCGCCCCTGAGCACGTCCTGAGGGAACGCCCGGACCACCCGAGGCAGCCGGAATCTGGCAACCGTAGGAATGAGGCCGATACGTTTAAGCCCCTTCACCACGAGCGAATGGAGACCCCCGGACCGCGGGGGAGGGGGACGCGTTCGGCCTGGGGAGGCTGGCCTCGTCGAGAGGCCTCCGAGGCACCCGACCGTGAACACCAGGAAGTACCCCGCGGCAGCCCTCTTCCTCGTCCTCGCCGCGGCCGTCCTCGTGCCGTTTGTCGTCGCGCCGCTCGGCTCGACCGTCCTCAAGATGACGGGCGTATTGAACCCCGCCGCGAATCGAGCGTCGGCCGAGACCAGGCCCCTCGTCGGAGCCGTGGGCGCGAACTCCGCTCCCCAGGTCGTCCGAAACGCGACGAACCTAATCGCAGACGGTACGTTCGACGCGATCCCCGGGCCCTGGATCTACACGAACGGGACGACCGGGGCCGTTACCGCATCCCGCGACCCACAGGCTCGGGCGCGGCTCGGCCACACGACGCCGGTCCTCCGGTTCGATTCGATGGACGACGTCTTCGGAGCGAATCCGTGGACCAGCTCGGTGTCGAACGGGCAGGTATCCAGCAATCTCTCCCAGGAGACCGCGATCCGGACGGAAGGGAACGGATCGATGCGAGACGATATCGCGGTTGTCAGCAACAACCAGCGAGCGGGTGCAATTCGCGACGATCCCTTACCGTGGAATTGGTCCGGGTACGACCGCCTAGCGATCTGGATGAACAAAGCGACGCCGGGCACCTTGTGGGCGTGGGTGTACGTCCAGGACGAGAACGGACAGAACACATGGGGCCTCTTCTCCCTCGTGGGGGGATGGTACCGCTACCCGATGGACCTGGGGCCGCCCCTCGACCTGACTCGAGTCAGCTCCGTCGAGATCGCGTTCGCCAGCACGGGAGCCGCGACGGGCACGGTCTACATTGACGACATCGTGTTGTTCAATTCGACGACCTTTGCGGAAAGCGCCCACGTTGCCCAGACGTTCACGAAGGCGATCCCCACCGGGGGAAGTCCGAACTCCCTTCGCCTGGTCTTCGATTTGCAGGCGACCGCGTCGTCGAACGTCGACGCGACCCTGGCCGTGGCCATCGGCAATCGGGTCGAGTGGTCGGGAACTCCCGTGGCGGGCACGCGAACCGTCGATGTGGACGTGAGCGGGGACGTCGCGTTGCAGGCGACCGGATCGTTCCTCCTCGTCTTTTCGCTTCAGCTCAATCGGACGGGATGGGAAGAGCCCTCCATGACGGCTTGGATCGACAACGTTGGGTTGGTCATCCCGGGCACGCTCGCACGGATCGCGGTGACGCCGACGACCGCTTCCGTCCTGGTTGGCCAGACGGCCGTGTTCACGGCGGGCGGCTGGGACACGGATGGCAATCCGGTTCCTCTCACCGGCACAAACTGGTCCTCCACCATCGGACAGATCGTCTCGGCCAACGACACCTCCGCGACGCTCCAGGCGCCGGCCCAGCGGGGGACGGGATTGGTGACGGCGACGCACGGAACCATTACAGGAACCGCGAACGTAACGGTCGACCTGCCCGCCATCGTCATCCCTCCTTCCTCGCCACGGGACCTAATCATCTGGCCTGCGTTCGCATTGGTCGTGGGGGCCTTCGGAGCGGCTGGGTTCCTGGCCCTCCGCCGGTCCGCGAAGCACGCATTCCGAATGGAAGACCTCTTCCTCATCAATGGCGAAGGCCTCCTGATTGCGCACACGACGAGCCGCCGCGATTCGCACGGTGACGAAGATATCCTCGCCGGCATGCTGACGGCCATCATGTCGTTCGCGCAAGACGTGTTCCAGGAGGAAATCGGAGGGCTCCGGCAATTCGAAATCGGAAACAAGACGGTCGCCTTGGAGCGCTCCGAACATGTCTACGTCGCGGCAATCGGATCGGGACCCATCCGAAATCGACTGTCGACGAGCCTGAGGGACTTCCTGGCGGATATCGAGGAGCGATACGGAGACCGCCTCCAATGGTGGTCCGGCATGAACGAGGATCTGGTCGGGATCGACGCGATGGTTCAACTGTTCGCGAAGCGCGAGCGGTATCGCCGCGGCGATTGGAAACGGCACGCCGCGCCCGACGCAGGGAGCGGACCCGTCCAGGAGCCTGAACTCGGCGCTGAGATCCACTTGGTGATCGTGCCGAAAGCTCCCCTGCGGCCCCTGTAGCGACTTACTTCGCGAGGGCTTCGAGCAGGATCACGCCGCCGACGAGCAAGTACAGCGCGTAGACATCGCCCCCGGACGCGAGCACGATCAACCCGGCAAACAAGGCGAGCGTCCGGCTCGTGTTCAAGATGAACTCGCGCGTCGCGGTGACCGCGGGGATCGAGTCCTCCATGCGGTCCACGAGAATCGTGTAGATGAACGACGGCGCGACCACCGAGGTCATCGAGAGCCAGCCGATTGCGAACGCGAACGATTCGAGATTCCGTGAAAAGAATGCGAGCAGGCAAGCCGGGATCGACAGGGCCGGTCCCAGGAGCAG
>VBLZ01000185.1 GCA_005878515.1 Methanobacteriota archaeon
CCCCCCGAACTTCTCCTCGATCTCCCGGGCCGTCTTCCAGCCCGAGGAGACTTCCTTGAACACCTCGCTCTTGACCTCCGTATCGACCGCGCGGAGAATCGGAACCAGTTCGGCGACCTCGCTCACAACCTTGATGCGATTCAAAGAAACCCGCGCGCTCGATATCCGGCTGTGCCGTTATAAGTTTTATTTCGGCGCCCGAAAGAATTTCCTCGGCTAAGAGGAAGACAGCGGAACGACCTTCCCTTCCGCTCGATGAGCGTATCGCTCCCTCTCCATGATTTCCCGTCTCGGTCGCCCGCGGAAATGTTTAAGCGAAACCGGGACGTTCGTGGCGCGGGTCGAATGAAAGTCAAGGAACTCCGCCCGGAGAGCAAGGTCGACGTCATCGAGCTGACGATCCGGCAGAAGGGCGATGCGCGGGATTTCTCAAGCCGGAGCGGCTCCACCGGGAAAGTGGCGGACGCGAAGGCGGTCGACGACGAAGGCACAGAGGTCTCGGTCAGCCTCTGGAACGACGAGATCGAACGGGTCCAGGCGAACGACCGGATCCGGATCACGAACGGATGGGTCCGGGAGTGGCGGGGCAACATGCAGGTCAGCGCGGGCCGGTACGGCAAGCTCGAGGTCCTACGGTAGGACCGGCGGCGCGAAGAGGATGACGACCGCGGTCAGGACCGCGAGCGGCACGACGAGCATCAGCAGATCGTCGTCCAGCTGAGCGTGCTTCGGGCCTTCGACGATCATCGCGGACCCGGTCGCGAGCACTGCGAATAGGAACTGCCAGCTCCACGCGCGAGTCCCGAGCATCGCGTATTCCGTCGCGAGGAAGAGCACAAAATACGCAGCGATGACCAGGGACCGAGGCCATGAGCGTCTCCGGGCGAGCGCCGCGAGGGGATCGATCCACGCCATCCCGAGGAACACCGGGACGACAAAGTAGGGTGCCCGGCTCCCGAGGAGATCTCCGAACAGGAAGAGCGCGAGCCCCAGGCCGAGCGCTCCCTGGGCATACGCCGAGACGCGTTGGCCCTCGTACGGGCGCATTCCGAACAGCCGGACGCCGAGCGCGATCCGCGCGATCTCGATACAGGCCGCGGTCCCGAGAAAGAGGAGCGTCACGCTCGTGCGGGTGACGCCGCTGCCGGGTCGGAGATCCTCCGGAAGCAAATAGAATGACAGAAAGACCGGCGAGACGATATGCATGGCTCGACGGAAGGCGGCGTTGCCGTCCATGGTGTTGACCCCGCGGCCATCACTCGCCGAATTCCGTGCCGCGCCATTTCGCGTCAATGCCCTTGAGCAAGATATACGTTATCGCGCCCAGGATCGTGAGGACGAGACCGATGCCGATGGCCGAGAGCCGAAGATCCCGATCGATTGTGAAGGAGAGGATCGTGAGCCCGAAATCCGGGAGCATCGACATCACGCTGAACCGCGCGAGCACGCCGGGGTCGAAGAGGAACGAGTTGGTCCGCAGGCCCGTCAAGTAGGCGGTCATGACGACGATGTACAGCGAGGTGACGAGGACGATCGGGATGGCGAGCCACAGCAATCGCGTGTCCGCGTTCAGCCATGCGATTATCACGACGAACCCGACGCCGATCCAAGTCGTCATGAGAAGAAACGCGATCAGTTTTGTCCGGATCACCTGAGGAACGGAGACGGGTACCGTCGAGAGGTAGTCGGTCGCGTCCACGTTGTTCATCCAATTATAGAGGATGACCCCGAAGAAGCCGACCATGCCCGCATAGAAGACCGTGTTGAAGCCGACCGGGACCTGGAGCCCATACCGGACGAACCACGCCGTGAAGGACAACAGGAGGAGTGGCGTCACGAAGGAGAAGAACATCTTCGCATAGGTCCCGCTCCGCTGGAAATCGAGGAGCTCCTTCCCCAGGAGGGCGCTGTACCCCTCGAACCGGTCGAGCCGGGCGATGATTCCCGGGAGTTCGTTGCGGGCGGCCACACTCGGAGGTTCGAACCGCTCCGGGACCAGTACGACGGCTCCCCCGATGAGGGCGGCGACGATTCCCAGCCCGAGCAAGAGGAGCGCCGCGGCTCCTCCCGCGTCCGCACCGAGGGGCGGTAGGAGTTCGTGCGCCGCGAGGCTCGGGAGGATCCAGGAGAACGGAATCGCGCGGGCGGCTCCCGCGGCCGCGAACAGGGTGGAAACTCCCGCGACCGCCGCGACGAATCCCACGCGGCTTCGCATGTACACCGTCGAGACGAAGAAACTCAGCGACATACCGAGGAGGAACGACAGCAGCGCGGCTCCGAACAGCACGCCGATGCTCGTGAGCCGGAAATGCGTCACGGGAATGGACAGGGCCAAGCCGACGGTCGCGGGGACGAGGAGCAGGACCATGTAGAAGATCGCGTCGCGGACGAACATCCCCAAGAACGTTCGGCGGAAGCGCATCGGGAGGATTCCAGGCATCGCGACCAGGTAGTTGCGCGTCCCCGTCGTCCGCTCGAGGTACTGTCGACCGAGGAATCCGAACGCGCCGACGCTCAGGCCGTACAGGAAGACGCTGACATGCAGGAGGAGGATGGCGTCCGGGAGCGGGGTATAGGCGAACAACCTCCCGCTCGTGACGGCGATCGAGAGACTGAACATCGTGATGATGAACGGGAACGAGACGAACATCGTCTGACCGGAATAGCTCGCATGGACGCGGAATTCCTCTTTCAGCATGAGGCGAAGCAACCAGCTCATCGTCACGCTCCGACCAGGCGGATGAACGCGGACTCCAGGTCCGCGTCATGGGCTCGGATCTGGTCGACGGTTCCCGTCGCGATGATCGATCCGCTCCGGATCACCGCGACCCGGTGGCACAGCTTCGCGGCGATGTCGAGGAGATGGGACGCCATGAACGCGGTCCCCCCGCCGGCGATGTACTCGGCGAGAAACTCCTTGAGCCTCCTTTGATAGATCGGATCGAGGTTGATGAACGGCTCGTCCAGGAAGACGAGCGCCGGCTCGTGGATGAACGCCGCGGCGAGCATCAACTTCTGTCGCGTCCCTTTCGAGAGGTCTTTGCACAGCGTCGTCCCGCCCTCGTCCAGATCGAAGAACTCGAACCAGTGCGCGATCCGTTCCTCGAGCCGGTCGAGCCTCCTCACCCGTCCGACGAAGTACAGGTACTCGTGGGCGGTCAAATACGACGGGGGTGATTCCACCTCGGGCACGATGCCCACGAGCGACTTGACCTGGAGCGGCTCTTGGACGACATCAATATTCAGGACGCGCGCCTCTCCCGTGGTCGGACGGAGCTGCCCTGTGAGGATCCGCAGCATCGTCGTCTTGCCCGCCCCGTTCGGGCCGAACAGGCCGAAGAATTCCCCCGGTTCGACCGCGAGGTCGATCCCTTTCAGCGCGTCCACGGTCCCGTAGCGTTTCGTGAGCTGAGAGGCCTGGATCGCGGGCACGCCGCCGCCGACGCGGGCCGCGTTATATAGGTCTTGGCGCGTGATTATCGAGGCGTCCTCGCGAATCTATTTGCCAAGCGGACGTCTGTCCTGTTCCGTGGGCACTGTCCTCTTCGTCTGCGTCGAGAACACGTTCCGGAGTGTGCTCTCGGAGGCGCTCTTCAATGCGATCGCGCCCTCGGGGTGGCGCGCGGAGAGCGCGGGCGTTCAGGCAGCGACCGAGATCAATCCCGTGGTGCCGCCGTTGCTCCGAGAAATTGGGATTGAGCTTGGTCCGAAGAAACCTCGGACCGTCACGCCGCAAATGATCGCAGGCGCAACCCGAGTCGTGACGTTCGGGTGTCTTGATCGGTGCCCGCTCGGCGCCCGCGAGAAAGCGGAAGATTGGTCTCTTCCGGGTGCCACGGGCAAGACGATGGAGGAGCTTCGCTCGATCCGCGACGAACTCCGCCGACGCGTCGCCGAACTCTCGATGCGTCTGCCAGCGTCCGTCGTCTCACCGACGAGGCCGCGGGCAAAAGATTGAAACCTCCTGCATCGGTGCAGGCCGCGTGCGGCCCCTTTTGATCACGCATTGCGGCGCGGGCTCGGATCCCTCCGTCCAAGATGCGGCGGAGGTCGCAGGGGCTCGCGGCATGGAGGTTTTGGCCCGCGGCGGCCGTGCATTGGACGCGGTCGTCGAGTCGATTGTGATCCTTGAGGACGATCCGCGCTTGAATGCGGGGACTGGGTCCCGGATGCGCATCGACGGTCGGATCCAGATGGACGCGGCTCTGATGAACTGGGACCGGGAAGCGGGCGCCGTCGCCGCGATCGAGGAGGTGAAGAACCCGATCCGGGTCGCGTACGATGTCCTGAAGACGCCGCACATCCTCCTTGCGGGCGCCGACGCGGTCGAGTTTGCGCGGTCGAACGGCCACCCGCGATACAATCCGTCGACCCCGGAATCCCGCCGACACCTCGAAGAGAGCCTCGAGAAGATCCGGAACGGACGGCTGCCGCGATACGCGCGGAAGTGGAAGGGCGTCGCGATCCACGATACGGTCGGCGCCGTCGCGCGGGACCGGCGAGGTCGCTTCGCCACCGGCTCATCGACGGGAGGCGTCGCGTTCATGCTCCCGGGCCGGGTCGGCGACTCTCCGATCGTCGGCGCGGGATTGTACGCCGGCCCTCGCGGCGCGGTCTCCGTCACCGGGATCGGCGAGGAGATTATCAAGCAGGTCTTGTCGAAGTTCGTCTACGACCGCATCGCAGACGGGCTCTCGCCCCAGCGGGCGGCCGATCGGGGGCTCGCGCTGTTCCCGCAGGACGTGCCGATCGGAATCATCGCGGTCGCGTCGCGGGGATGGGGCGAGGCCGCCAACCGCGACATGGCATTCTTCGCTTCATCCGCGCGTCGAACCTTTTAAGTGAGTCCACGTTATCACGGACCATGTCACGGTTTGTAGGGGGAGGTTTTCGTGACTCGTAGGAGTGCGCTCACCAGCAAGA
>VBLZ01000080.1 GCA_005878515.1 Methanobacteriota archaeon
GAGAAGGCGAGGGCGCTGCTCGGCAGCGCGTCCGAGGAACTGCTCGCCTTCGTCCGCGCGCGCATCACGACCGCGCATGGCCTCAAGATCGATGTCGACGAGATGTCGGACCTCGCTCGCCGGTCTCGCCTCGCCTTCGGGGTCCAGAATTACCACGAGGGCCTTCGCCTGTTGAACGAGGCGAACGAGCGGGCCGGTAAGATGACCGCGCTCCATCGCCAGGCGTACAACGCGATCGCGAGCGGGGCCGCGTTCGTGGCCGAGGCGAAGAAGCGCAACGTCGACGTCTCGAAGGTCGTCGAGATGCTCGTCGACGCGAAGAAGGCGTTCGAACGGCTCGACTACGAGCAGGCCCTGCAGATGGCCTCGTCGGCCCGTGCGGAGACGGACAAGCTCACGGTCCTCTATTCCTCGGCCCAGAAGATCCTCTCGTCGCGCGGGCGCCTCGACCTGGCGGCGAAGATCGGGATCGACGCCCCCCATCTCCGGGACGTGTTCGGGGCGGCGAAGGAGGCGATGAAGGCGAAGGAATACGAGAAGGCGCTCGCCCTCGCGCAACGCGCCGAGCAGGAGTTCACCGCGCTGATCCAGGAGAAGCTCACCTCATCCCTGACTTCGGCGGAAGCGGTCCTCGGCTCCGTGGAGGGCGTGAACCTCGCGCAATCGAGCGACGCGATCGTCAAGGCGCGCCAGCACCTCGACGCGGGCGAACTCGAACAGGCGGCGGACCTCACGCTCCGGCTGCGGGAGCAGCTCGACGTCTTGAAGCGGCAGGGGGACGAGGCGACGACGGCCTTGCGCCGGCTCCGGGAGATGGTGGCCGACGCGGACGCGATGAACCTCCCGCTGTCCACGACGACCGGCTTGCTCGAGCGCGCGGACCGCGCATACAAGATGGGACAGTTCGACGAGGCCCTCGACCACGCCGCGCAGGCGGAGGCCGAGGCGTCGAAGGAACGCGACCGCGGAATCGGCGTGCGGATGCGAGGCTTCGAGGAGACCCTCAAGCGGGCCCGCATGGACGGGACCGACACCCGATCCGCGGAGCGACTGTTCGAGCGGGCGCGCGAGTTCTTCCGGGCGAAGAAGTACCGCCAGGCGATCGCGGCCGCCGAGCAGAGCGAGGAAGAGGCGGAACGCGTCGGCCTCCAGCAGGGCATGTCGAAACAGGCCGTCGAGTCTGTGGAGCGGAAGCTCCGGGCGATCGGCAAGGGCCCCGTCGGCGTCACCTCGCTCGTGTCCGATTCCCGCCGGATGTTCAACGACGGCGACTACGTGAAGGCGCTCGACACCGCGATCCGTTCGTCCGACGCGATCGCCGATCTCCGGATCCTCCTCGAGGAGACCCAGGATGTGCGGAACCGGGCCCAGGCGCTCCTGCAGACGGCCTACGAGGTCGGCGCCGATTCGACGAAGTTCGAGAAGTTCTTCCAGGAAGGCGAGGTCGCCTTCGAGGCCGGGGAGGTCGAGCGCGCGAGCTCCGCATTCGCGGGCAGCATCGACTGGGGCCTCGGGCTCCTGAAGTCGTACGCGCGGGAGGAGCTGGCGAGGGCCGAACCGCTCGTCGAGACGTGCCGGAAGATGGAGGTCGACCCCACGCCAATCCAGAACAAGTTCTCGGAGGCCCGGACGTTGATCGACGCGGAGAATTTCCGGGACGCGCTGGCGCTCATCCGGTCCGGCCGGGATGCCGCGCAGGCGGCCCTCTCCGGGAAACTGAATCGAGCCATCCAAGAGGCCGCGGAGAACCTCGCCCACGCGAAGAAATTCGGCTCGGATTCCCGGGATGCCGAGGCGCTCCTGCGGCAGGCGAACGAGCAGATCCTCCAAGGCGAATTCGACAGGGCGATGGACGTGGTCAACAACGCCCTGGAACGGGTCGAGTCCGCGAAGGTCGTCGAGAAGCGGTTCATCGACCTCACGTACAAGGCCGAGACGACGATCCGAAACGGCCGCAAGTTCGGGATCGACATGAAGGCCGCCGAAGGGAAGCTGGCCCAGGCGATGCAACTGCGGAAATCCGATTTTTCGGAGTCGATCAAGGCCGCGGAGGAGGCGTACCGCGTCGCCTGGGAGGCGACCGAGGAGTTCGCGCCGAGCATGAAGGCCTACGTCGACGTCGGCCCGGTCCGATTGAACGAGTGGGCGGACGCGACCCTCACGGTCGAGAACATCGGGAAGGGACTCGCGAAAGACGTCCGCGTGCGGATCCTCGGCGATGCGGAGACGGAGGACCTGGCCGAACTCCCGACCGTCGGCGCGCACCGCTCGGAGGCGCTGAGGTTCCGACTCAAGATGACCGCCTCCGGCTCCGTGCCGCTGGCGATCCAGATCATCTCCCATCGGGTGTTCGACAACAAGGAGTACACGCAGGAGATGATCGCGCAGATCGACGTCTCCGAGCGTGTCCAGGAGAAGGCGAAGCGACTCGTCGCGGACCTCGAGACCCGGTGCCCGATCTGCAAGGGACTCATCAAGACCGGCTTCAAGGTCACCCGCTGCGGCTGCGGCCGGGACTTCCACGAGCTGTGCGCGAGCCGCGTGGGCCGCTGCCCGGTCTGCTTCCGCTCCCTGCAAGGCGCCGTCGAGTGATCAGGCGAGGCGGCCCGCGGCGCTCTCCACGGCCCCGAGGAGTTGGCCGGTCGCCATCCATTCCAGGATCCGATTCGCGTCCGGCGCGAGCGAGCGGTCCTCGACGAGCGGGGGGACCCCGGAGCGGACGAACTCGTACGCGGCCCGAGGGCCCGCGCCCGGACGAAGCGGTTTGAGGAACTCCAGGCCCTGGGCGGCCGCGAGGACCTCCAGGGCCACGACCCGCGCCGCGTTCTCCAGGGACTGCCGGGCCTTCAGGGCGGCCGCCATCCCCATCGGCACGAAGTCTTCCTGGTTCGCGGAGGTCGGGATCGAGTCGGCGGACGCTGGATGGGCGAGGACTTTGTTCTCGCTCGCGTAGCCGGCCGCGACGTACTGCACGATCATCATCCCGGAGTTCAGGCCGCTCTTCTGCGTCAGGAACGGGGGCAGCTCGCTCAGTCGCGTGTCGACGAGTCGCGCGATCCGGCGCTCCGAGAAGCCCGCGAGGACGGCCATCCCCAAGGCCACATGGTCGAGCGCCATCGAGAGCGACTGCGCGTGGAAGTTCCCGCCGCTGACGCTCGTCCCCTCGGGGAAGATGAGCGGGTTGTCCGTCGCGGCGTTCATCTCGATCCGCAGGCACGCGGCCGCACCGTCGAGGGCCGCCCGGACGGCCCCGAGGACCTGCGGGATGCATCGGAGCGTGTACGGGTCTTGCACCTTGTGCGGGCCTTTGTGGGACGGCACGATCTCGCTTCCCCGCAGGAGGCGTCGCAGGTTCGACGCGACCTCGCGCGCGCCGGGTTGCGGCTTCAACGCGATGAGGCGATCGTCGAACGGCTTCGGGGACCCGCGGAGGGCCTCGAACGACAGGGAGGCAGCCACCTGCGCGTCCTTCAGGAGGCGCAGGCCGTCGTTCACGACGAGCGCGCCGACGCCCGCCATGACCGAGGTGCCGTTGATGATCGCCAGGCCTTCCTTCGACTGGAGGGACAACGGAGCGAGCTTCGCCGTGGCGAGGGCTTTCGCCCCGGGGAGGAGCTGGCCGCCGACCTCCGCCTCGCCTTCGCCGACGAGCACCAGGCCGAGGTGCGCGAGGGGAGCGAGGTCGCCGCTCGCGCCGAGCGAGCCGCGCGACGGGATCACCGGATGGACCCCGCGGTTCAGGAAGTCCAGGAGGCGCGTCACGAGGAGCCGCCGGACGCCGGAGTAGCCCATCGCGAGCGTGTTCGCGCGCAGCAGGATCGCCGCGCGGACCTCATCGCGGCGGAGCGGCGGGCCCTGCCCGATCGCGTGGCTCCGCAGCAGATTGAGTTGCAACGTCCGCACATCGGCGTCGGAGATCTCGACGCTCGCGAGTTCGCCGAAGCCCGTCTTGATCCCATAGGCCAGCGAGCCTTTCGCGATGACCTTCTCGAGGGCCCGGCGGCTGGCGTCCACGCGCTTCGCCGCGGCCGGGGCCAGCGCGACCCGTTCGCCCTGGCGGGCCACCGCGACGACGTCGTCGAGGTCGAGCGACCGTCCGTCGATCGAACGCATGGAGGACCGCCGCGGCATCCCGGTTCCGCGATAAAGCTTTCACGCGGAGTCCAAGCCGTTAAGCATCCGCGGGCCTTCGGGAACCCGTCTCATGCAGATCGTGTTCCTCGGCACCTCCGGATCGTGGCCGACGCCGCGACGGAACGTGAGCGCGGTCGCCGTCAAGCGGGGCCCGGAGGTCCTCCTGTTCGACTGCGGCGAAGGCACCCAGCGGCAGTTCATGCTGAGCAAGCTGAGCTTCATGCAGGTCTCCCGGATCTTCGTCTCCCACTTCCACGGCGACCATTTCCTCGGGCTGCCGGGGATGGTGCAGAGCATGTCGATGAACGGACGCGAGGCGCCCCTCGACGTGTACGGCCCGCGCGGCATCGAGCGGCTCGTCGGCGAGTTGCTGTCCCTCGGCTACTTCACGCCGGGATTCGCGGTGCGCGCGAAAGAGCTCCCGCCGGGCGGCGAGATCGACGGCGGCGAATACGTCGTGCGCTCGTTCGAGGCGGTCCACACGGTGCCGTGCGTGAGCTTCGTCCTCGAGGAGAAGACGCGCCCGGGCCGGTTCAGCGTCGATCGCGCGGAAGCCCTCGAGGTCCCGAGCGGGCCGCTCTACAGCCGGCTCCAGGCCGGCGAGCCGGTCACGATCGGCGGTCGGACGGTCCAGCCGGAGGACGTGCTAGGGCCGCCTCGGCGCGGTCGCAAGATCGTGTACACCGGCGACACGATGCCCCATGACGCCCTTGTGGAGGTCGCCCGAGGGGCGGACGTCCTCATCCACGACGCGACCTCCGATGCTGCGCTCGAGGAGAAGGCGAATCGCTATGGGCACTCGTCCTCGCGGCAGGCGGCGCAGGTCGCGAAGGAGGCGGGAGTCGGGCTCCTCGTCCTCACGCATCTGAGCCCGCGTTATGAGGACCCGACGAGGATCCTCGACGATGCGAAGAACGTCTTCGAGAACGTCCGGGTGGCCGAGGACTTCCTGGAAATCGAGGTCCCCTATCCTGATTAACGCTTTGAAGGCCGATTTGCGCGTTATCGTCGGACAACGATAACGAACCTCACGCGGTCCTCGCGATCTCGGTCTTCGTACGCTGCACAAACCGTTCCATCTCCCTCCGGGCGCGATCCGCGTAGGCCTCGACCCGTCGCACCACGACTTCCCGCGACCGAGGATCCGTGGTGGGCCCGATGTATTCCTCCAGTTGCTCTCGGCGACCCCCTCGTTCTTCGTAGTGCCAGAAATAGAGGTATCGACCTCGTCGAATCGTCTTCACGCAATAGCCGCAACCGATCATCATCGCACGACCACCTTTGTCTTGCAACGGATTCAATGCCGTTATCGTTATTTAACGATAACAATGGGGTCAGCGAACCTATTTCCTTCCGTCGTTTCCAAGGCGTGTACGGGGTACGGGGCCCCACGAGGCAGTCTGGACAGAATGAAGCCCTAGTCGTGGTCCCGCTCCGCCGCGAAACCGGTCGAAACCTTGATGAGAGCGGGCTTCAATGAAGAACCCCGAGGGAATGGTTTGACGACGGTCTCAAGGTGGCGGACGTACCTGCGTGGCCATCGCAGGATCGCTGGAATCCTAGTGGTCCTTATGATCGCGGGGGCGGCGACAGGATCCCTTGCCATCATCTCAAACATCCTTCAGTACCCTGGAAACACCCAGGTTGCGGGCCAGCCGGTCGTCGTCACGGCGCTGACCCTGGGGGCCAACGGGACCTCCCTTACCTGGTTCGTCGGTATCGCGAAGAACGTGTCGGTCTCCGCTCAACCCAACGGCTACGTCGGAAACGCGCACATTGTCTACGAGGTACACGCGAGCGGAGCAACCTGCCAGCACTCCGCCGGCACCAACATCAGTTTGACTGCCGAGGACGGTTGGGACAGCGTCGGTTCCTGCACCTCTGGCACGAACCTCGTCACATTCACGACGGGGTCGAAGTACTTCAACGGGGCGACGCTCTACTTCTACTTCGCCATGACGATTTACCAAGACTATGGCGCCGTCACGTTGGATATCTACTCCGTCACAGGCTGACCGGAGCGGCAGACCCGTTATGTAATTCCGCCCTCGCACGGGAGCGCCAGCCCGAAGAGAGGGGCCGCGCACTTCCGTTCATAGGAGTTTCATCAAGTCCGACTTCGTGACGATGCCGGTGACGTCGCCCTTCGCGGTCACGAGGACGGCATTGTAGTGTCGCAGCAGGCTCGCGGCGAGCTCGACCGGCGCCTTCGCGTCGACCTGCGGGAACGCCGGCTCCATGACCTCGTCCACGCGGATCCGCGCGAGGTCCTTCGGGTCTTTGCCGGAGAGGATGAGGTTGTTGATCACCTTGTCCGAGATCGAGCCGACCGGGTGGCCGTTGTGCATTACGGGCATCTGAGAGAACTTCCAGTGGCGCATCTCGTCCACGGCGGTGGCGAGCGGAATCTTCGCCTCGACGTACTGGACCTTCCGCGTCTGGATCTGTTCGACGAGCGCTTTCTTCTCCTGCCGCTTCAGCTCGGCCTGGAGGGATGCCATGACCCGGCGGACGACGTCGTACGAGGGGTTCATTTGCCGCTTCTCGATCTTCACGATGGTCGACTGGCTGACGTTCGAGAGTCGCGCCAGGGCGGTCTGCGTGAGCCCGAGGGCCTTCCGGAGCCGCGGGACCTCTTCCAGATCGGGCATCATCTTCGCCGGCAATGGGCCAGGGGTACATATTCCTACCGGAATTTTCAAAGCGATTGCATATTATTGGCTGGCGAACCGGCCATGGAATCGCTCGCGGCCGTACCGGCTCGGCGCGACGCGGCGACAAAAGCCATATATGCACCCCCGCATCCACGCCGCACAGCCGTCGGGGGACTTCCGTGGCGCGAAATATCTACGTCGAGGAACTCATCCACACGCCGATCGAACAGCAGGGAACGGAGATCGTCGAGCGCAAGGGGGTCGGCCACCCGGACAGCGTCGCCGACGGACTCGCGGAGATCGTCTCGCGGGCCCTTTCCAAGATGTACCTCCAACGGTTCGGGCGCATCCTCCATCACAACACGGACCAGGTCGAGGTCGTCGGGGGACAGAGCGCGCCGAAGTTCGGCGGCGGGGTGTTCCTCGAGCCCGCGTACATCCTCTTGGTCGGCCGGGCGACGACGATGGTCAATGGCGAGCGCCTCCCGTACCGCACGGTCGCGATCCAAGCGGCCCACGACTACCTCACGACGAACTGCACGAACCTGAACGTCGACGCGGACGTCACCCTCGACTGCAAGATCGGCCAGGGTTCCGTCGATCTCCGCGGCCTGTACGACACGCAGAAGCACCTGGCGAACGACACGTCGTTCGGCGTCGGCTTCGCGCCGTTCTCCGAACTCGAGACGGTCGTCCTGGAGACGGAGCACCTGATCAACGGACCGCTGAAGAAGGACCTGAAGGAGGTCGGGCAGGACATCAAGGTCATGGGGGTCCGGCACGACGACGCGATGCGACTCACGATCGCCGCCGCCTTCGTCGACAAATACGTTCCCGACAAGGACCACTACCGAAGCGTGGTCGAGGAACTGCGGGAGCGGCTTCTGGACAACGCGGTGAAGTTCACGGACCGCACCGTGAAGGTCGACATCAACACGGGCGACAATTACGATTCTGGGATTTTCTATCTCACGGTCACCGGGCTCTCCTGGGAGAACGGGGACGATGGCAGCGTCGGGCGCGGGAACCGCGTCAGCGGCCTCATCACGCCGTACCGGCCGATGTCCATGGAGGCCGCCGCGGGCAAGAATCCCGTGACCCACGTGGGCAAGCTGTACAACCTCCTCTCGTTCGACATCGCCGACCGCCTCGTCCGCGAGCACGAGGGCAAGGTGAAAGAGGTCTGGGTCCGCATCGTCTCCCAGATCGGGAACCCGATCGACGAGCCGCAGGCGGCGACGGCCCAGATCATCCCGGAGAAGGGGACGCACCTCAGCTCCCTCCAGCGCGACGCGGAAGCGCTCATCGACGAGGAACTCGAGAAGATCTACAAGATGACGGAGCGCATCGTGGACGGGAAGGTCCACTGCTTCTAGCGCCCGAGTCAACGTATTTATCCGCCGCGCCGGTTCCCTCGCGGTCGGCATGAACGAGGACGTCGCCTTCATCGAAGGGGCGGTGGACCGCCACCATGCATGGTTCGCGCGATGCCTCCCGATGATCGCGTCGGAGAACATCATCAGCCCGCTGGCGCGGGAGATGCTCCTGACCGACTTCGGCGACCGCTATGCCGAGGGCCTCCCACACGAACGGTACTATCAGGGCAACACGTTCGTCGACGAGGTCGAGGACCGGGTCGTCGCGCTGGCGAAGAAGATCTTCCGCGTGCGCCATGCGGACCCCCGGCTGACGAGCGGCACGGTCGCGAACATGGCCGTATACTTCGCCCTCCTCGAGCCGGGCGACATCATGACGTCGGTGGCCTTGAGCCACGGGGCGCACATCAGCTCCGCGAAGTTCGGGGCCGCCGGGATGCGCGGCGTGAACAACGTCAACTATCCGTTCGACGTGGACCGGATGAACATCGACGTCGACGGGACGGCGACGCTGATCAAGCTCGTGAAGCCGAAGGTCGCGGCGTTCGGACAGAGCGTCTTCCTGTTCCCGACCCCCTTGGCCGACTTGCGCGACGCGTTCCAGGAGGCCGGTTGCACCGTCTGGTACGACGGCGCCCATGTACTCGGGCTCATCGCCGGCGGGCAATTCCAGGACCCCCTCCACGAGGGGGCCGACGTCGTCACCGGATCGACGCACAAGACGCTCCCCGGGCCGCAGCACGGGATCCTGCTGTCCGACTCCGACGACGAGAAGTTCATCAAGCGCCTTCAGCGGGCCGTGTTCCCGGGCGTCGTCTCGAACCACCACCTCCATGCGATGGCGGCCCTCGGGATCACCCTCGCCGAGTTCGTCGAATTCGGCCGGGAGTATGCCGCCCAGATCGTCCGGAATTCGAAGGCGCTCGCCCAGGCGCTCCACGAACGGGGCATCAAGGTCCTCGCCGAGAAACATGGATTCACGGAGAGCCACACGGTCGCCCTCGACGTGGCGGCCCTCGGCGGCGGCGCGAAGCTCTCGGCGGACCTGGAGAAGGCGAACATCATCACGAACAAGAACCTTCTGCCCTGGGACACGTCTCCCGTGAAGCCGAGCGGCGTGCGCCTGGGGACGCAAGAGCTCACGCGCCTCGGCATGCGGGAATCCCAGATGGACGAGGTCGCCGAGCTGTTCGCCCGCGTCGCGGTCAAGCATGAACCATCGGAGAAGGTCGCCGCCGACGTCGGCGCGATGCGCACGGAATTCAACACGGTCCACTATTGCTTCACCGAAGGGGCCGAGGCCCACCGCCGGTGGCGCATCGCCTAGGTCACGCCCGGCTCCCTAGGACGTGTTTCACGATGCCGACGAACGTCTCGTGCACGCCGGCCCCGGTCTTCGCGCTCGCGTACGACCACGGCCAGCCGCGCTCCCGGAAGAACGATTCGACGTCCGCCGGCGGGAGGGCGCGCTCCCTCTCGAGGTCCGCCTTGTTCACCACGCCGTACGTCGGGATGTCGCCCGCGACGGAACGGATGGACCGCGCCCATTCATCGAGCGCGATCAACGTGTCGCGTCGGGTGAGGTCCGCCACCGCGAGGATCCCCTGCGCGCCGTGGTAATACGCCTCTTTCAGCAACTCGCGGACCGTCGACGTGCCCATGATGTCCCACAGGATCACGTCGGCCTGGAGCGGTTCTGAGCCCGCGGGATTCGCGACGGTCAGGCTCTTCTTCGTGATCTTCGTGCCCAAGGTCGCGATGTATCGGTCGTCGTACTGGTCGAGCACGTATCGCCGGATGAGCGAGGTCTTGCCGACCGCGCCTTCCCCGGCCATGCAGATCTTGAGTTTGACGACTTCGAGGGGCATCTTCATCTCTCCATCTCTTCCGCGCGCCGTCGTGCGGACTGTTCCGCGGCCGCTTCCCCTTGCATTCCGTGGAGCTTCGCCTTGAATCGCCAGGCGCCGGGGTACCGCGGGTCGATGCGGAGCACGTGGTCGAGGATCGTCAAGCCTTCCTCCAAGTAGCCTTCCTGGGCCCGTAGGGCGGCGAGCACG
This sequence comes from Methanobacteriota archaeon, assembly GCA_005878515.1. Lineage (GTDB taxonomy): Archaea > Thermoplasmatota > Thermoplasmata > RBG-16-68-12 > RBG-16-68-12 > RBG-16-68-12. The sequence continues at coordinate 10,222 of VBLZ01000080.1, forward strand.
AAGAGGGCATCGACGTCGTCCGCGTTCGCCATGAGGCGCTGCCGGACGAGCGATGCCGTGTCCGGACGCTCAATCGCCAGGGGAACACCCCCCGGGTGCGGGCCGTGCATCCGAACTGGACATCATCGCCGCCACCCACGCATCCGCCGGAAGCCGCCCGCCAGGAAGGACTGGAGGATCGGCCCGGCCTGGTCGAGGCTCGTGACCCGACCGTCCCAATCGACCAACGCGGCGCCGTGCGCCCGCTGCATCGCCCGCTCCACGGCCTTCATCTGCGGGAAGAGATACCGCGGGTTGCCGCGCGAGACCAGGGCCGCGAGGATGAGGTACCGGCCTCGGAGGACCGCGGCCTTCCGACCCGCGAACGACAGCTCGTCGAGCGTCGCCTTCGTGTGGAACGAATCGCGGACGAAATCCTGGATCGCGACGAACATCGACGCGACGAGGTCGTCGTCTTTCCGCAAATCTGGCGTCGATCCTTGCCGGAGATGCTGGATCAGGACGCCGCTCCGGTGCACGAGGAACACCTCATCGATCGTGAGACTCCGTTCGCCGAGGATCGGGGCGATGACGATCGCCGCCACGATCGCGACGACGGCGAAGGAGAACACCGCGAGGACCGATGTCAGATCGCTGCGCAGCGGGGGCGGCGCCTGGACGTCGTCGACCCATTCGGTGAACTTCGGTCCAATCGAACGGTTGGCCACGTCATCGTAGAGGAGCGTGGCGTTGACGGAAATCGGGTCCCCGATGGTGGCATTCACGATTCCGGTGAAGTTCACGCTGTAGCTCTCGCTCGGGGCCAGGTAGGGCAGGGTGCGGAGCCGAGGGGTCGTGGTCCCGACATCGAGGAGGGGACTAATCCCAATCGTGATGCGCACGTTGTATGCCGTCAGGTTCTGGACGTCGGCCGGGTCGACAACCGTGCGGATGATGTTCGTGACGTTCACGTTGAAGTAAATCTGACTCCCGGGCAATGGCGCCGAGGAGGGAAGCGCGGTCACCTGGAGCTCGAGCACGCCGATCAGAATCCAGACCGCTACCCGGGCGATCCGCGGCGTGACGGTTCCAGCGCCGAGCTCGATGGCTTGCGCGGTCGCAACCCGGGACCGGCCTCGAGTCGCGTTCGCATCGACGACGACCGGCGCGGTGAAGCGGTACGAACGACCCGAGCGCAGGAAGCTGCATTGCCATTCGGCGAACGTCGCGTTGGAGGTGCTCGTGCCGCACGCGGACGGGAGTGTCAGCGCCGCGGCGACCAACGTGAGGTCGGGATCGAGGGTGAAGTTCACGCGGACCAGCTGGAGGGAGCCGCCTCCCGAGACGTTCACCCAGATGGTGTACGTGATCGTCTCGTTCCGTTCGGCGGAGCGACGGTCCGCTGCGATGGCGAGCGTGTAGGTCGTGGCGGCCGGAGACGGCGACGCGCTGCGTCCCGCGAGCGCGGGCGCCGCGGTGTCGACGGCAACCGCCAGGAGAATGAGGAACCCGACGAACGCGAGGCGGCTCACGGAACCCCGGTTACTATGAACCTGACGCTATTTGAGTTTGCGACGCCGTTATCGCATCGGCTCCTTCCGGATTCCGAGAACGTGCGCGGGAAGTTTTATAAGCCGAGGGTTTCTTCGCAACTTCCCACCAGCCGGTTTCGAGAGGGTTTCGGTGCTGGATGAGCTACAGCTAAAGCGGGAGCGAGAGAACCAAGAGGCGGAACGCCACCGCCGGCGTCGCGACGAGCTGAACGACAAGACGCGCGAATGGGTCGAGAAGCGCGACGCGTTGAACGCGCAGGTCCGCGCGCTCGTCGACGAGGCGACGCAACACCGGATCCAACGGGACGAGCTGAACGCGCAGGTCAAGACCGCGAAAGAAGAACGCGACCGGTACAACCGGCGGGTGAACGAGCTCCAGGATCAACTCACGGAGCTGAAACGGCGCAAGCTGCCTCGGGGCGCCGTGCCGCTCGGCAAGCTCCAGCAGGAGCTGAAGCGCCTCGAGTTCCGACAAATGACGTCCGTGCTGACCGTGGACAAGGAGCGCGCTTTGATCGACGAGATCCAGCGGCTCCAGGCGGAGGTCCGAAAGCTCGAGAAGTCGCTCGAGGAGAACGAGGACGTCCGGAAGATGAGGGACGAGTTGAAGTCCGCGCGGGACCTTGCGGAGGACGCCCACAAACGCGTCTCCGAGCTTGCGGAGAAGGCCCAGGCGGAGCACGATCAGATGACCGCGCTGTACGAACAGGGGGACAACCTGCGTCGCGAGGCGGATCGGGCACAGGAGGAATTCATCAAGACCAAGATGCTCGCGGACGAGGAGCACCGAAAGCACATCGAGCACATCCGCCAGGTCCACGACTACGACAAGATCATCCACGGCATCTGGATGAAAAGCCGCGGCGTTACCGAGGAAGTCGCCGAAGAGGTCGACGCGAAGAAAGAGGCGGAACTCATCTTCGAACGGTTCAAGAAAGGCGAGAAGCTGTCGACCGAGGACCTCCTGACCTTACAGAAGTCCGGATACCTCTGACCAGTCGCTCGGCTCGGCCTGTTGAACTGGAGCGGCCTCCCGCGGGGATGGCTTCCGGAACCTGAGTATACTTAGTATAGCACGTTGGTCGGTGGCGACGAGCGGGGTGGCACGGGTTTTGTCAGGCCCGGATTCCGTCCGGTCCCCGGCCGCCATCCGCTTTCTCAGATTTTACAAAGTGTTAAGTAGCCTATCCCGAATACGATTCCGGGGGAATTTTGGGCTAGTTCGTTAGAGTGCATCCCATCCCTTCTGACAAGGCTAGCCCTCCCTTCCCTTTTTTCTAAAACGACCGCGTGCGCGAGCGCCGTTCACACCGCCAAGCTTAACCTGCCTCCGTTCTTAGGAGACGTCCGATGGTCCTCGAAAAACTCGGCGGCTCCCTCCGCGAGGCGCTCCGCAAGATCGCGGGCGCCAGCTACGTCGACGAGTCGCTCATCAAAGAAATCGTCCGCGACATCCAGCGGGCCCTCATCCAGGCGGACGTGAACGTTCAGCTCGCCCTCGGGATCACGAAACAGCTCCAGCGGCGGGCGCTCGAAGAGAAGCCGCCTCCGGGCATGAGCCCCCGCGAGCACGTCGTGCGAATCATCTACGAGGAACTCGTGAAGATCCTCGGCAGCACCCGCGAGGTCCCGCTCCAGAAGCAGCGGATCCTGCTCGTCGGGCTGTACGGCCAAGGCAAGACGACGACCGCCGGCAAGCTGGCGAAGTTCTTCCAGAAGAAAGGGCTCTCGGTCGGCCTCGTCGCGGCGGACGTCCACCGGCCCGCGGCGTACGATCAGCTCAAGCAGCTCGCGGAGCAGATCAACGCGCCGTTCTACGGCGACCCGGGGGCGAAAGAGGCCGTGAAGATCGCCAAGGCCGGGGTGAAGGCGCTCACCGCGAGCGACGTGATCATCGTCGACTCGTCCGGTCGTCACGCCCTCGAGCCGGACCTCATCGCCGAGATCGAGGGGGTCGCGAAGGCGGTCCAGGCGGACGAACGCCTGCTCGTACTGGACGCGACCGTGGGGCAGCAGGCCGGGCCGCAGGCGAAGGCGTTCCACGACGCGGTCGGGATCACGGGCGTCATCGTCACGAAGCTCGACGGAACGGCGAAAGGGGGCGGCGCCCTGTCTGCCGTGGCCGAGGTGAAGGCGCCGATCGTCTTCATCGGCGTCGGCGAGAAGATCGACGACCTCGAGAAGTTCGAGCCGCCGCGGTTCATCTCGCGCCTCCTGGGAATGGGCGACCTCGAAACGCTCCTCGAACGCGCGCAGGAAGCGATCGATGCGCAGAAGGCGGAGGCGCTCACGAAGAAGATCATGGCGGGAAAGTTCACCCTGAACGAGATGTACGAACAGATCGAAATGCTGACGGACATGGGGCCCATGCGGAAGCTCGCCTCGTTGATTCCTGGCATGGGCGGGAAGATGAAGGACGCGGACATGGAGAGCACGCAGGCGCGCCTTCGTCGGTTCAAGATCATCATGGATTCGATGACCGACGACGAGATGAAGGACCCGAAACTGGTGAAGTCCTCCCGGGTGCAACGGATCGCGCGCGGTGCGGGGGTGGCACCGCGGGACGTGAAGGAGTTACTTCGAAATTATGAGATGTCCCGCAAGGCGATCAAGGGCTTCGCTGGGAACCGGAAGATGCGGAAGCAGCTCATGGCGCAGCTCGAGGCTTCAGGCGTCGACATCGACGACGGCTGACGTACCACTCCGATACGACACCTTAATGGTGTACTAGGACTACCGCGTTAACGGGGAGCGAGGGCCATGGGTTTGAAAGGATGGATTATCCCGCAGGAGCGGCAGTTTTTCGACCTCCTCGAGAAACTCGCCGGCACGGTCGACGAGGGTGCGATCGCGCTGGCGGACCTGCTGCACGACTTCCGCGACGTGCCGATGAAGTGCCGCCGGATCAAGGACGTGGAGCACCAGGGCGACGAGATCGTCCATCGGGTTTACGAGGAATTGAACAAGACGTTCATCACGCCGATCGACCGGGAGGACATCCAGGCCCTCGCCACCGAGCTCGACAATGTCCTCGACATGATCGAGGCCGCCTCGAGCCGGATCGGCCTCTATGAAATTGATCGACCGACCGAGGCGATGGTGCAGCTCGGAAATGTAATCAAAGACGGGACGCGGCTCCTCAAGGAGGCGGTCGGGATGATCCGCAACATGAAACAGGCCAACGGGGTCGAGCGGATCTCCATCGAGGTCCACCGCCTCGAGAACGTCGCCGACGACCTCATGAACAACGCCGTCGCGGCCCTCTTCCGTCAGGAGGATCCCGTGACGATCATCAAGTTCAAGGAGATCACCGAGGTCCTCGAGCAGGCCACGGACCACTGCGAGGACGTCGCCAACGTGCTGAGCGACATCGTGGCGAAGAATCAGTGAGTCGCCGGAGGGCTCTCGCGGCAGGAAGTAGAACGCGGGGGAGGCACGGACCCGGAATGGCGGATCTCTTCACGATCCTCGTCGTCGCGATCCTCGTCGTCTTCTCGTTCGACTTCTTCAACGGGTTCCATGACGCCGCGAACGCGATCGCGACGATTGTCGCGACGAAAGTCCTCACGCCGACGAAGGCGGTCGCCATGGCGGCGGCCGGCAACTTCGTCGGGATGGTCTTCATCACGAATGCCATCGCGGAAACGATCGGCAAGGGGATCATCGACACGAACGTCCTCGGGGTAAATGCCCTACCGCTGAGCGACGCCGCATTCTTCCATTCGATGGCCATCATCATGGGGGGCGTCGTCGGCGCGATCGTGTGGGACCTGATCACGTGGGTTTGGGGCCTCCCGACGTCGAGCAGTCACGCGCTGATCGGTGGCCTCATCGGCGCGTCGGCGCTCGCGGCCGGACCCGGGTCGATCCTCCTCCCGAGCACCACGAACATGCTCCTCTTCCTCTTCGTGACAGGGATGGCGTTCGTGCTCGGCGCCGCCTCTTACTTTGCGTATGACGTCATCATCCGGAGGCACCGGCCGACACTCGGGACGACGATTCTGGCCGGTCTTCTCACGGGACTCCTCCCGGCGGTCATCCTCGGAAAGATCCTCCTGAAAGGGCTCGTCCAAATCGTGGTGTACATGGTCGCCGCGCCGCTCGTCGGGCTCACGTTCGCG
>VBLZ01000186.1 GCA_005878515.1 Methanobacteriota archaeon
CTTCCTCGTCCTCGCATTCTTGTTCTGGGTCGAGGAAAACCCGGGATCGTACCCGCGGGTCGAGGCCTGGTGGGCGCGGACCCGTGGGCGGATCGCGCGGACCACCGCTCCGCTCCATCGGCGCAGGCCGCCGAAGCCGTGACGGGAAAGGTTTTTACTCGGTGGGCCTTTGTTCGCGCGTGGCCGAAGTCGCCTTTCCCCGGGCGGTCGCGTTCTGGTTCTACGCCCTCGCCTTCCTCGCCGGGATCTTGTTCTACCTCATCTGGGGATTATCGTACGGTTCGTGGAACCTTTTGAGGCCCGAGTGGGTGGGAGCATACGCGGTGACGATCGTCCTCGTCGGGTTCGGGATCGTCGGCATGCTGCTCTATCGAAAATAGGCCCGCCAGCTTTCGTCATCCCACCAACTACTAGGTCCTGATTTCCTCCAACGTGGTCCTGTACAGCGGGACCCTGCGATAGGACGGTACTCAGTACGCTTTGGCGGCGTAGACGAGCTGTTTCGTCTTCTCTCCGCAGACGATGCACTTTCCATCGAATGGCTCCGGGTAGAACGGCGTCCCGAGGACGCTCATCCCGGTGCGCTCCGTGATCGCCTTCCCGCACGATTCCTTGCCGCACCAGCCCATCCGGTTGAAGCCGTCGCGAGCGTCCTCCAGCTTCGTGATTGTGAAGGTGTTGTCCTGGAGGACCTTCTCGGCCCGGTTCCACATGGCGACCTGCATGAGCTCGAGGACGGTCCGTAGGCGGTCCGGGAGCAGCTCCCGGGGCAACTCTTTCTTCTCCCCGGTGTCGCGTCGCACGACCGTGACCGCCCGGTTCGCGAGGTCCCGTGGACCCAGCTCGACCCGGAGGGGCACCCCCCGGGCCTCCCAATAGTAGTATTTCTCCCCGGGCCGGATGTCCCGGTCGTCCAGTTTCACGCGCATCCGTTCGCGCAGCTCGAGGAACAGCCGCTGGGCCTCGAGGAGCATCTCCTCCTGGCGGCCCTTCTCGAGGATCGGCACGACGACGGCCTGGACAGGAGCCGCCGCAGGCGGGAGGACGAGGCCCTTCTCGTCCCCGTGGATCGAAATGAGGGCGCCGAGGAGGCGCTCGCTCATGCCGTCGGTCGTCTGGTGCACGAACTTGTGTTCGCCGGTCTCCGTCTCGTAGGTGACGTCGTAGACCTTCGCGAAGTTGTCGCGGTACTGGTGGAACGTCGCGACTTGGGCGGCCCGACCGGACGGCAAGAGGGTGTCCGAGCCGAGGCTGTAGTGGGCCCCGGGGAACTTGTCCCAGTTCGGCCGGCGCGAGACGATGTACGGCAGGGCGAGCGCTCGCATGACCCGCTCGTTCATCTGCAGGTCTTCGTGGATCTGTTGCTCCGCGTCCTCGAACGTCGCGTGGGCCGTGTGGGCCTCGAAGAAGTGGATCTCGCGGACCCGCATGAAGCTCCGCGTCATCTTCGTCTCATAGCGGAAGACCGGGACGATCTGGTACACCTTCAGGGGCAGATCGGCGTGGCTGCGGATCCACAACTTGAACATCGGATACATCGCGGTCTCCGATGTCGGCCGGAGGACGAGCTTCACGTCGAGTTCGTTGAAGCCGCCGCGGGTGACCCAGAACACGTCGCCTTCGAAGCCCTTGACGTGCTCCGCCTCTTTCTTGAACTCGGACTCCGGAATCAGGACGGGGAAGTTGACCTCGCCGTGCCCGGTCGAGTCGAACTCGTCTCGGATCGCCTGGTCGATCAGCTTCATGATCGCCCATCCGTAGGGCCGCCAGACGTTCATTCCCTTGATGGCGTAGCGCTTGTCGCTGAGTTCCGAACGCTCGATGACTTCGTTGTACCACTCGCTGAACTCTTCGTCCTTCCGCATGGGAATGCGACCTTCAAAGAGGCATTGCGATAATATCCTTACGGTGGCGGCTTTGGGAAGCGCCGAGAAAGGGTTTAATGAACCCGGACGTTCGTCGCCTCCGCAGGCCCGCCATGGCGGAGATCGTCGAGTGCGTCCCCAATTTCTCCGAGGGCCGCCGCAAGGATGTCGTCGACGCAATCGCGGAGGCCATCGGCTCCGTCGCCGGGGTCCGAGTCCTTGATCAGGAGATGGACGCGAACCACAATCGCTCCGTCATCACGTTCGTTGGCGATCGCGCTGGTGTCGCCGAGGCCGCGTTCCGAGGTGCGCAGAAGGCCGTGGAGCGGATCGACATGAATCGTCACCAGGGCGAACATCCGCGGGTGGGAGCTCTCGACGTCCTCCCCTTTGTCCCCATCGCGGGCGTCACGATGGACGATTGTGTCGGCCTCGCCCGCTCGGTCGGAAAGCGGATTGCCGACGAGCTGCACGTGCCGGTCTACCTGTACGAGGCCGCCGCGACCCGTCCCGACCGTCGCGCTCTGCCGGACGTCCGCCGTGGGGAATATGAGGGTCTGAAGGTCGAGATCGCGACGAATCCGGACCGCAGGCCTGATTTCGGCCCCCTGAGGCTCCATCCGACCGCGGGCGCATGCATCGTCGGAGCGCGTCCCGTCCTGATCGCCTGGAACGTGAACCTCCGGACGACGGACGTGGGCACCGCGAAGCGAATCGCAAAGTCCATTCGGGAGAGCGACGGCGGATTGCCGGCCGTACGGGCGAAAGGATTCGAACTCGCGGATCGCGGGCTCGTACAGGTGTCCATGAACATGATTGATTATCACAAGACGTCGCTCGTCCAAGCGTTCGAAGCGATCCGGGCGCTCGCGGCGAAAGAACGCGTCGACATCGAGGAGAGCGAAATCATCGGACTCGTGCCGCTCGACGCCTTGGTCGACGCCGCGACCCAATACTTCAAGCTCGCCCGGTTCCATCGCGAGCAAATCCTGGAGACGCGCCTATGGGAATGAAGGACCGTACCCTGGAGGAATTCCTCGCCGCGGTGGCCGCGCCGACGCCGACTCCGGGTGGGGGAAGCGTCTCCGCACTCGCCGGAGCCCTGTCCGTCGCGTTGAGCCGGATGGTCGCCGGCCTCGCGCGCGGCAAGGCAGGGTACGAGACGGTTGAGTCGGAATTGACGCAGCTCGAAGTCCGGGCGAAAAAGACTCAAGCGCGCCTCGAGGCCTTGATCGACGAGGACGCGAAGGCATACGAGGCTGTGATGGCGGCGATGCGCCTGCCCAAATCGACAGAGGAGGAGAAGGCGGCCCGGGTTGATGCGATGCAACGTGCGTACCGCAAGGCCACGGAAGTCCCGCTCGAGACGATGGAACGATGCATCGAGGCCCTCGAGCTGGCCGAGGCCGCGGTGAAGAAGGGGAATCGCGGGGCCGTCACGGATGCAGCGGTCGCGGTCCTCCTCGCGGAATCGGCGATCCGGGGGGCCAGCCTGAACTGCTCGATCAACCTGGCATCGATTCGGGACGACACGTTCCGCACCGAGACCGAAGTGCGCGTAGAGCGCCTCCTGAAACGATCGGACGAAATTGGTCACGAGGCCATGGCCGTCGTGACGAGTCGTCTCTAGGTACCGGCTCGCCTCGCCAAGACCGCTTCTTTCCGACGGTGGGAAAGGCTCAAGCCGGAAGAGAAGGTATCAAGGGGTGCCCATGGAGCGAATCAAGGCCGCGCGCGGGCCCACACTGCGATGCAAGGGTTGGCGGCAAGAGGCGATCCTCCGGATGCTCGAGAACAATCTCGAGAACGCAGAGAAACCGGACGAGCTCATCATCTACGGCGGCACCGGGAAGGCCGCGCGGAACTGGGACGCCTTCCGACGGATCGTGGAGACGCTCCAGAGCCTGGGCGACGACGAGACGCTCATCGTGCAGAGCGGGAAGCCGGTGGCCGTCTTCCGGACTCACCGCGACGCGCCGCGGGTCCTCATCGCGAACGCGCACCTCGTGCCGAAGTGGTCGAATTGGGAGACGTTCTACGAACTCGAGAAACTCGGCCTGACGATGTACGGTCAGATGACGGCCGGCGGCTGGTCCTACATCGGATCGCAAGGAATTGTGCAGGGGACGTACGAGACGTTCGCGGCGTGCGCGCGGAAGCATTTCGGCGGTTCTCTGCAGGGGCGTCTCGTATTGACGGGTGGCATGGGCGGCATGGGCGGCGCGCAGCCGCTCGCGATCAAGATGAACGAAGGCGTGTGCCTCGATGTGGAAGTCGACGAGGCCCGCATCCGACGGCGGGTGGCGAACGGATATTGTGATCGGATCGTGTTCGAACTCGACGAGGCCTTAGAAATGGCCCTCGACGCGAAGGCGAGCGGGACTCCGCTCTCGATCGGGCTCGTCGGGAACTGCGCCGACGTCCATCCCGAGATGGTGCAGCGCCAGATTCGTCCGGACATCGTAACGGACCAGACCAGCGCCCACGACCTGCTCGGAGGATACTTCCCCCGCGGTCTGTCCGTTACGGAAGCCACCGCACTGCGTTCCAAGGATCCCAAGGAGTACGTGCGTCGCTCCCGCGAGTCGATTGCCATCCACGTCCAGGCGATGCTCGATTTCCTCCGGGCCGGGAGCGTCGTCTTCGACTACGGGAACAACATTCGCGGTCAGGCGAAAGAGGCCGGCGTCGGAAACGCCTTCGCCTTCCAAGGCTTCGTGCCGCTGTTCATCCGCCCGCTCTTCGCGGAGGGCCGCGGTCCGTTCCGATGGGTCGCGGTGACCGGGAATCCGGACGACATCATCAAGACGGACAGCGTCGTCCTGCGCGAGTTCCCGCGCGATGAGACGCTCGCCCGGTGGATCCGCCTCGCGGAG
>VBLZ01000081.1 GCA_005878515.1 Methanobacteriota archaeon
ACACGGACGCGGTGCATCTCGATTCGATCCAGGCAGACCGCAAGCTCCTGATTGGCCGAGGCGTGACGCATGGCATGGGGGCCGGCGGTCGGCCGGAAATCGGAGAACGGTGCGCCGAGATCTCGGAGCAAGAACTCCGGAACCAGATCGGGGACGCGGATCTCACGTTCATCACGGTCGGACTGGGCGGCGGCACGGGGACCGGGGTCGCGCCCCACGTGGCGGAATTGGCTCAGGCGGCAGGGAGCGTCGTGATCAGCCTGGCCACGACGCCGTTCCGGGCGGAGCGCGGCCGGATGGCGAATGCCCGCGCGGGCATCCAACGGCTCAGGGACCGGACGGATTCGCTGATCCTCCTCGACAACAACCGCTTGCTCGATCTCGTCCCGAACCTCCCGGTCGAGCAGGCCTTTGCGGTGATGGACCATCTGATCGGCGAGGTGGTCAAGGGCATCACGGAATCGATCACGGTCCCTTCGCTGATCAACCTGGACTTCAGCGACGTGCGCACGATCCTCCAGTCGGGCGGCACGTCGACGGTTTTCTACGGGGAGAACGAGGACCACGATCCCGACCGGCTCGTCCGGGACACCCTCGGCAACCCGCTTCTCGAGGTCGACTACCGCGGGGCCAATGGCGCGCTCATCCACATCAGCGCGGGCCCAGGTCTCCCGCTCCGGACCGCGCACGAGGTCGTCGAAGGGCTGACGGCGGCGATGCGCCCCGACGCGAACGTCATCTTCGGCGTCCGCGTGGATCGGAAGTACAGCGGAATCCTGCGCGTCCTCGTGATCATGACCGGCGTCCGTTCCCCGCTCGTCGAGGCCGTGAACGAATCCGTCTCGATCGCGGACGTCGTCTCGGACGGGAGCACTCCGCGGACCGTCGAGAACGAGTCTCCCCGGGCGAAGCGACGGATCTGATCTCAGCGGGCGGGGGGTGGCGGCAGCATGACCACCGATGGCGCGTCCTCTTCGACTGCCTGGGTCAAGTACTTCGGCTTCAGGCGCACGCGGATTGTTTCCGGTTTCGGTTTGATCATGTTCCAACCAGCTCGGGTCACCGCGCCACCGACCATCGCTAGCACGACGTACATCCCGAACGTCAGGAACGTGATGGCGACCGGTTGGAGGATGCCGCCGAAATCGAAGCTGAGCTGGAGGCCCGCCGTCGGGTCGCCGAGGCTGTCACCCGATCGAGGCTGCATCGGGACGGCCTCGACCTGCGCCACGGCCCGGCTCTCTTTCCCGTTGCTGTCGCGCACGATCAGGCTGACCTGGTAGACGCTTGCATTCGCGTACGTGTGGGAGCCGGGATTCTGGCCCGAGAGGCGGGTCCCGTCCCCGAAATTCCAGTTCCATGAGGTGATCGCGACATCGCCTTGGCGGGAGGTGTCCTGCACGGTCGTCGTATTGGCGCCGTTCGTGTCCCAGGTGAACGACGCGCTGGGGCCGGCGGAGGTCTGCTGCGGCATCTGACCGCGGAAGAAGTCGCCCGGTGCCGTCGCGATGGCCAGGGCGTGAGAAAACGTGAACGCAAGCAGGCCCAGACCGAGGGCGAGGACGCCGATCCCGATCAGCAGCTCGACGTGCTCCCGCTTGAGGAAGGCCATCCGGGCGCTCGATGGAGACGAGGTCCATAAAGCCGGGCGCCTCAGTTCTCAAGTTCGAGAAAGGAGAATACGCACTATCCTCGGAAGATCGGTCGCGCGCTGAGGAGAGCCGGCTCCGCCAGCGGCCGGAACGGGAGGCCTTTCGTCTTGGCGACAATCTGCTTTTGGAGGGCGTCGACCGACATCTCGGTCTGCTCCTTCGTCTCCCGCACCCGGACGTTCAGGTTCCCGCTCTCGATCTCTTTTTTCCCGACCACGACGATGTACGGAATCCATTCTTTCTCCGCGGTCCGGATTTTCTTCGCGAGCGTGTCGTCGGAGTCGTCGAGGTCGGCTCGCACGTCAGGGAGGCGGTCGAGCAAGGATCGCGCGTACGCAAGCTGGTCACCGCGTACGGGGACGATGCGGACCTGGGTCGGCGCGAGCCACATCGGCAGCATCGGCGTCTGGCCGGCCTTCGTTGCCGCGGCGGCCTTCTCCAGGAGTGCGTAGAGCACGCGTTCGACCGCTCCGCTCGGAGACAGGTGCAGGATCAGCGGGTGGCGTTTCACCCCGGCTTCGTCCGCGAACGTGATGCCGAATCGTTCCGCATTCTCGGTGTCGATCTGGTCCGTCGTGAGCGCCGCCGCCTTGTCGTTCGCGTCGACGAAATTCCATTCGTATTTCATGACGAAATAGAAGAACTGCTCGGACCACATTTCGACGAGGATCGGCTTGCCCCAGCGCTTCGCGTACGCCGCGACGAAGTCCTTGTTTGCATCCCAGAACGCCTTCGTCACGCGCACCCCGACTTCGAAGTCGTCGGGGATCGAGAGGCCGCAGTCCTGGAGGAGGTTCCATGCGACCTCGAAGCGCACCATGAGCTCTTCCTTCGCCATGCCGACATCGGAGACGAGGGCGTGGCAGTCCGGCATCGTGAAGGCCCGCAACCGCCGCAGACCGGCGACCTCTCCGCGCTGTTCCGCCCGGAACGAATAGCGGGTCATCTCGTAGAGGGAAAGGGGCAGCTGCTTGTACGAGATCACCATGTCCTTCATGATCAGGAACTGCCCGAAGCACGCGCTGAACCGCAGGAAGGCGCGCTTGTTCGGCGTCTGGACGACGTATTGCCGGGCCGGGAAGCGATCCAGGTACGACTTCAGCGCGGGGTGCTCGAAGTCGTACATCACCGGGCACTCGACCTCCATCGTCCCGTATTCCCGGAGCCGTTCCGTGACGAAGTCCTCGAGGAGGCCCTTGATCAACCGCCCCTTGGGATAGTAGCGCAGGTTCCCGGGGTCGGAGCCGGGTTCGTAGTCCACGAGTTCGAGCTCGCGCATTAGACGGACGTGGGGCGGCTCCTCCTTCGCTGCCCGCGACTTCGCCATCTCGTACGTCGCGAACCTCCGGAGCCGGTCGTGACCCTCGAAGTGGAAACCGCTCACCCTTCCGTCCTGGATCGACAGGTGATGGACGGCCCCGTTCGGCTCGAGGATGTGCCAATGGGAGACAAGTTTCGCCTCCGCCTTCACGGCCGTCGAGAGTTCCTCCCTGCCCTCGGCGGTCGCCTCCGCGACGATTTCGCGGGAGAGCTCGCTGAGCGGATGGCCCTTCACGGCGACCCGGAAGGACTTGTAGTATCCGAACGGCGAGGCATGGACGTCGAAACCGCGCGCGACGAGTTCCTTTTCAAGGGAGGCCATCAGTTCTTGCGCGGGGCCTGGAGCGGCGAGGGACGAACTCAGGTGGGCATACGGGTAGAGGACGGTCCGCTTCGTGTGGAGCTGGCCCGCGACGTCGGCGACGGTCGCGGCTGCGGCCCTCGCGGTGCTCGCCGGATTCGCCTCGTCCCGCTTCTCCGCGCTGATGAAGCAGACCAGCGCCTCCTCGATCCGACCGTGACGCTTCGATGACGGCACGTCCGGGACTCCTTTGAGCGCCTTCTCCTTCACCTCGTACTCGAGGTAATCGACGTGGAGGAACAGGACCCGCATGGTGGCCCGCTTATCGTTCGTGGGTATAAAGCTCCTGCCGGGCCTCGCGCACCGTGAAATAGGAATCCGCCTTTCTTCGTCCGAAATGGGGGACGCGGCACGGGTGTGGCGTCATCGGACCGGGGAGATCACCCTCGACCGGACGCGCGTGATGGGGATCCTCAACGTCACGCCCGACTCATTCTCCGACGCGGGCCGTTACTTCGATCCCGACGCGGCATTGCGCCACGGCCTCGAGATGGTGGAACAGGGTGCCGATCTCCTCGACGTCGGCGGCGAATCGACTCGGCCGGGCTCGGACCCCGTGACCGCGAACGAAGAGTGGCGCCGGATTGGACCGGTGATTCACGATCTCGCGAACAAGGTCGACATTCCTTTGTCCGTCGACACGATGAAGCCGGACGTCGCTGCGAAGGCGATTGACGCCGGCGCCTCGATCGTGAACGATGTCTCCGGAATGAGGGAGGCCGCCATGGTGCAGGTCGTCGCGGGAAGCCGCGCAGGCGCCGTCGTGATGCACATGCTCGGCAATCCAAAGACGATGCAGACCCACCCCCAATATGACGATGTCCTCGGGGAGGTTTCCTCCTTTCTCGTTGAGCGAATTCGGGCCCTCGAAGCGGCGGGCGCCGCGACCGAGGCCATCGCCGTGGACCCCGGAGTCGGGTTCGGGAAAACCCGAGAGCACAACCTCGCGCTCCTGCGGAATCTCGATCGAATCGTGGCGCTCGGCCACCCGGTCGTCGTCGGCGTGTCGAGAAAGTCGTTCATTCAACAGCTCGACGGCGGCGAGTCCGGCGAGCGTCTTTCCGGGAGCATCGCGGCGGCGTCACTCGCGGTGGCGAAGGGAGCCCGTATCGTCCGGGTCCATGATGTCCGCGAGACGGTCCGGGCCATGAGGGTTGCCGACGCCGTACTTCGCGGTGAAAAGCTTTAACCATCGAAACGATTCGTATCGTAATGGTAACGCGGAAGGCCATCGCGTCGATCCTCGAGGACTACGAGGACATCGTCGTCGCGACGGTCTGTTCTCATTCCTCGCTTCAGATTTTCCACGGCGCCCGGCAGGAAGGCTTCCGGACCTTGGGGATTGCGATCGGCCAACGGCCCCGGTTCTACGACGCATTTCCCCTGGCCAAGCCGGACGAATTCTTGATCGTCGACTCGTACGCGGACATCCTCGACCAGGCGGACGACCTGGTCGCCCGGCAGGCCGTCACGGTCCCCCACGGCTCGTTCGTCGAATACATGGGCGCGGACGTGTTCGCGAAGCTGCCCATCCCGACGTTCGGAAATCGCGAGGTCCTCCGATGGGAATCGGACCGGGACAAGCAACGGGAATGGTTGACGTCGGCGGGGGTCCCGATGCCGCTGAAGATCGAGCACCCGAAAGACATCGATCGCCCCGTGTTCGTGAAGTACTACGGGGCCAAGGGTGGCCGCGGTTCCTTCATCGCGAAGAACTACGAGGACTTCAGGGAGTCGATCCAGCCCGGGATGAAATTCACGATCCAAGAGTATGTCGTCGGGACGCGGTATTACATCCACTACTTCTACTCGCCATTCGCGACGTCGGGCTACACGCTCTCGAAAGGGGGCCTCGAGATGCTCGGAGTGGACCGACGGGACGAGGCGAATATCGACGAGATGTACAAGCTCGGGGCCCAGGAGGCATTGCGCAAGATGGGCCTCCTCCCAACGTTTGTCGTGACGGGCAACATGCCGGTCGTCTTGCGGGAGTCGCTCCTGCCGAAGGCGTTCGAGATGGGCGAGCGGACCGTGGAGCGATCGATCGCCCTGTTCGGCGGCATGATCGGTCCATTCTGCCTGGAGACGATCGTTTCTGACCAGCTCGAGTTCAAAGTCTTCGAGATCTCGACGCGGATCGTCGCCGGGACGAACCTGTTCATTGGTGGATCCCCGTACGCCGACCTCGCAGAGCCCGGGATGTCGACGGGCCGCCGCATCGCGAGGGAGATCCGAGTCGCCCAGAAACAAGGACGTCTGGCGGACGTCCTCAGCTGAGGCGCGAGCTTCCATCAGGCACGAAATCATCCTAGAAAAGAGCGTGGAAACTCTTTTATGGCATCGCCCAACATGCGCGGCCAGCTATGGCCGACGAGGTGACCGTCGGGGTGATCCTCCTCATTGTCGCGCTGGGTATCGCGACGTACCTCGAGACCCGCTACCTTCGCAAGAAAATGAAGAACCGACGGGTTCGGACGGCGAAGCGCGACGACGAACTCCAGGATAACGCGCACAACGTGATCACCACGACAAAGGCGATCGTGTCGAGCCTCCAGCGCCAGGGGATCCGGAGCGAGGAGGCCGACGCCTGGCTGCAAGAGGCGCAGACGGCGAACGCGCGGCACAACTACCGCGTGGCGATGGACCTGACCGCGAAGGCGAAAGACCGACTGCTCGCCCTCAAGGCGGCACAGGCCTCAAAAGGAGACCTGGCGAAGCTGGATCGGCTCTCCTTGGGAGGCTCGACGGACGAGATGACGACCAAAGAAATGTTGCAGAAGGAGATCCCCCCGAACATGCTCCAATCGAAGTTTTCGATCGAGGTCGCTGGTACCGCGGTGGAACAAGGGCGTCTGAACGGGCGCGATGTGTCCCAAGCTACGCAACTTCTGGAGGCGGCAAAGACCCGATTCGATGCGAAGGACTACGCCTCCGCGCTCACGATTGCCCGGCAGTCAAAGCGCGCAGCCGCAGGAGAACAAGTCGACGTGTCCATCGCCCTGGCTGCGCCGCAATCGCCTCCGACGCCCGGTGGTCGCACATGTCCTTCGTGCGGGGCAACGCTTGCCGAGGACGACATGTTCTGTCGCAAGTGCGGTGCACGCCTCGCCCTGGCGGCGTGCAGCTCATGCGGCGCGAGCCTTCTTTCTGACGATGCGTACTGCCCCAAGTGTGGGACGCCCGTTGCTCAATGAGTTTCCGAGAGTGCGCGGATAAACCTTAATTACGAGGGCCTCCCATCCCTCGCGATATGGCGATCGGAAGCGACATGGAACAAGCCCTCACCGCCCTGTACGGGGAGGACCAAGTCGCTGCCGTCATCACCTTGAAAGTGGACACGAAAGAGGCGGACCGGATCGCCACGGAAATCGCGAAGTTCGAGGTGATTCAAGACGTGTTCCTGGTGACGGGGGACACGGACATCATCGCGAAAGCGCGATTCAAGAACTATAAGGGGTTGAAAGACTTCGTGCTCTCGAACCTCGCGCCGATTCCGGGGATCAAGGACACGAAAACCTTGATGGTCGTCACGACCTACAAGGAAGGCGGACAATCGAGGGCGCAAAGTTGAGGGCGACGCACCACGCCGGGAGATGGTCAGATGGACACCGAAGCGAAGCTGAAACAAATCATGGACGTCCTCGACCAGATCGCCGAAGACACGTCGGTCCCGAGGAACATCCGGCGCGGGGCGGCGGAAGCGAAGGCTCGCCTCGCGAAGAAGAATGAGGCGCTCGACCTCCGCGTCACGAGCGCGATCATGATCATGGACGATCTCGCGAACGATCCGAACATCCCGCTCCACGGCCGGACCCTCATTTGGAACGTGATTTCGCAGCTCGAGACGGTCAAGTAGGCTTAACTTCGGCACTCAGATTATCGGCCGTGGCGGGGCTGCTCGCGCCCATCCTGCTCATCGGCGTACCGACAATCGCATGGTTGCTCGCGCTCTTTTCGCTCCGGACTGCCCGGCGAGCACCGCCACCGGAGGGGCCGGCGGAGGCTGCTCGGGAACACTCGACGGAGCGAATTCTTGTCTACGCACTAAACTCAGGAGCGCCGATCGCGTTCGGAATCATCGTGTATGTTCTGGCCAAGCCCGTTCTCGACGTCATCGACGGCCTCGGCGCCGGAACCAATGTGCGCTTGGAGCCCGTCCTGCTCTGGGCCACGTTCGCCTTTTCGGTTGCTTCGTGCTCGGCCATCGCCGCGCAAACCTGGATTGTGCGAAGGCGGCTCCGGGAATTCTTAGGGCCTGGGTTCGGCCGAGTATTCATTCTCTCTGCTGTGCCGACGACTGCGATAGTCTTCGCACTTGTTTCGATGCTGTTGCTCCTCGGGAATGTAAACTCGACTCTCGGGGGTGGTCCGGCGCCTTCGGATTCCGCTCTGGCGGGGGCGATCAGCAGCTTCCAGGCGTTCGCCGTCGGCACGATTGCGTTTCCGGTCGCCGCAGGATTCTCAAACCGTGTCCGAGATCTCGGTCAGCGAGGTTTTCTGCGCGCAGTCCGAATCCTGGAGGTTGGCGAACTTCCTGTCTTGGTTGGATTGGTCCTGGTTTTCCTTGCGCTTCGCGCTCTTTGAGCATCCGAATTCAAAAAATACTCCAGCGCTTCTGTCGCCGTCGAGCGGGGCTAGTCTAATGGTAGGACAGAAGCTTCCCACGGTCTCGTGACCGCCGGATGCGGGCCGGAATGAGCTTCTAACGCGGGTTCGATTCCCGCGCCCCGCACATCGTTGCAGCTTAGCTCGCGGGAGTCGCGGTCACCGGGACGGCACCGGCCGACGAGGTCGCCGCGGTGCTCTCCAGCTTCTGCACGATGCGTCCGACTCCGAACCCGATGCCCCCGCTCACGCCTCCCGCGATGAAGACCGTGAAGGAGAAGAGGCCGACGAAGAGGGGATCCATCGCAGATCCACGAAGAATCAGATAGACGACGTAAAACAGGACCGCCCAGGCGCCCCCCGTCAAGGTCGCCGCGATGAGTCCGAATCTCCGGGGTCGAAGGACGAGGAATGCGAGATCCACCACCGGCGCAAGGAAAAGAACGGGGGGCGGGAGGGCGAACTGGCCCACGATCATCAGGGAACGCAGGCCCGTGTACGCCGCCGCCGAAAGGGTCGCGAGACCGGCGCGACGTCCGGCGAGCACGGCGAGGATTAGTACGGCGGGGGTCGCTAGGGACACGCCGGTCGGATACGCGATCGCGTCCCTCAGGACTTGACCGTTGAACGTGGTCGCGAAGTCCATCGGCCCGAGGAGGACCTGGAGGCCGAAGAGGAGCAGGCCCGCGCCGATCCCGACCGCCAAGAGCCCCAAGCCCGATCTCGCCCCGTTCCATCGGATGCGCTCCAGCGCGACCGCGACGAAGAACCCGAACGTGCTGACGATTCCGCCGGCGATCGCCATCACATGAGGCGGGCTCCAGAAGGTTTCCGTGACGAGGCCTTCGGCCACCAGGCGGTGCCACGCTTCGTCCCACGGGAACGCGAGCGCCTGGAAGAGCGCGCCGGTCCCGATGAGCAAGAATTCGATCGGCACGAGGAGGCCGACGATGCGGACACGGGGACCGGTCCATCCGGGTGCGCTCTCGCCGGCGATGGATCCGACGATTCCCGCGAGAGCGACGTAGCCGAATCCCGCATAGAGGACAAGATGCGGCGGTGTGAAGAAGCTCTCCCGGCCCACGACGACATGGCGCCAGATGTCCCAATACAGTCCGAAGGCTTGGAGAAGCAAGCCCGTGAGCGCAAACGCGAAGATCGCCCATCGGGGCACGCGGGACAACGGACGGAGGAGTCGTGGTACGTCCATCGGTGGCACTCGCTAGCCCGCAGCCATCGTCCGGCGGATATTTCAAGGCCCGCGAATCACGCGGCTCCCGTCTCCGCTCCGACCCGGTGGACCGCCATGAGGAGTTCAGCCTCTCGGCGCAGCCGCGAGGCGGTATCCGGCGTCTCGAGGAGCTCCTGTCGCACATCGACCGCGCCCGGCAAGGCTGCTGCGACCCGGAACGAGAGGGTCCGCGGATCCATCTCCCTCCAGGTGTCGTCTACGATCCCGTGTCCTCCCCTCTCGAGGATCTCGACGAATCCCGCGAGGAGACGGGCGACCGCGTCCGCGAGGAGCTCCACGTCCCTGCCGAGCGGTTCGTCCATCCAATCGACGTCGGCCCGCAGGTACGCGCGGCCTCGGTCGAGCGACCGAATCGTGAAACGCCGCAGGCCTTCCACGACGATGTCGTACTCGCCGTGCGCGTTTCGTTGACACGCGATGATTGACGCCTCGGTGCCGATCCGGCGGGGAATCGCGTGACCGCCGACCTCGTCGCCATCGAGGATCAAGGCAATCCCGAACGACTCATCGTGCTCGAGGCAGCGTCCGATCATCTCTCGGTATCGAGGCTCGAACACGTGCAACGGCAACGTGGTCTCAGGAAACAGGACCGTATGGAGCGGGAAGAGCGGGACACGCACGCTCGGCAGCCATCCCGCGGGAAACCATAAGGGTGCCTATTTTGGTCGGATGTCGAGCGCCACGACCCAGGCCGTGCGGCATCCGGGACAGTTCACCTCGCGGCGCATCGCATCGCCCTCGTCGGCCAACTTGAACGTGAAGAAGAGCGGGTTGTTGCACCGCGGGCAATTGAAGTTCAGGCCGCCGACCGTCATGCGAGTGCCTCGAAGCCCCGAGCGGACTTAAGGTTGCGCTCGCTCCCGGCAAGTTTATGAAAGTCTCGTCCTTCCCCGGTCGTTCATGCGCGTCGAGAAGGTCGTCTCGCCCCCGCTCGACAACAATGCGTACTTCTTGTTCGACGAGACGAGCAAACTGGCCGCGGTCGTGGATCCCGCGCTGGCCGGCAGAGCGCTCCTGGCAAATTCGGAGAAGTTCGGCGTGAAGATCGTCTACATCCTGAACACCCACGGGCATCCGGATTCGATCGCCGACGACGAATCGATCCGATCCGCCACGGGGGCGAAGATCGCGATTTTCGAGGTCGACGCCCCGCGGCTCGAGAAGAATGCGCGAGGGTCGCGGTGGTTCCTCCCGGCTCCGCCCTCACCGATCAAAGCAGACATGCTTCTGAAAGAAGGCTCGGAACTGAAGCTTGGGAATGAGGTCATCACGACCTTTCACACCCCGGGCCACACGGAGGGCAGCGCCTGCTTCTATGTCGAGTCGGTGGGCGCCCTCTTCACCGGGGACACCCTGTACGCAGGGTCGTGCGGCCGGACGGATGTCCAAGGCGGGAGCCCCGCGAAGATGGTCTTCACCCTCCGCCGATTGAAGGAACTTCCGCCGGACACCCACGTCTACCCGGGCCACGGGCCGGAGACGACGATCGGCGATGAGACGTGGATCAGCGACCTCACGTACCCCGTCGTCTGATCAGCGGCGGACGCCACTCGCGGCCCGCCAACTCCGCGCCGCCGGCATGTGACGCACCAGGCGGACGCGGGCGACCCGTCGGCTGATGCCCAGGCCCAGGCGGCGGTAGACGACTTTCATGCTGAAGACCACGACGAGGAAGTAGGCATAGAGGATGACGAGGGTCAAGGGCCAATAGTACTGCCATACGATCGCCACGAGCCCGACGATGGCGAGCGCGCCGACCACGATGCGCAGGACGAACGTCTCGATTGTTGATCGACTGAAGGGTCCGCCGTCGACGCCGTAGTTCGTGTGGCGCACGGGTTCGCGGAACGCATGCCGTGCGGATGCCCACACCGCGAGCACGAGGATCGGGGTGAGGAGGGACATCGCGAGGTGGGCCGCACCCGTTGTCACCGTCAGGTCGATGATCCATGCGGCGTAGAATATCAGGGACGCTTGGAAGAGCCTCTTCCGCCGGTAGATGGGCAAGAAGTTCGGCATGATGACGGTCTTCAGCGTCCTTTTGACGAGCTCGGCGCCGAAGCGGACCGACTTCGGGAGGCGGTTCGCGAAGAACCCAGCAATCCGGTTCGATCGACCCATCAGGATCGGTGCGAGGGAGCTCATCACGATGCACAGGATCCCCGCGAAGGGGGTCAGGTACGTGCCCGCGTAATCGTTCGAGAGTTGGGGGTTCGCCCGGATCGCCCGCGCACCCACGGTCGCGTAGAGGATCGCCTCCTCATTGCGGGCGATGAGGCTCGTGCCGATCGCGGTCGATGCGCGACCGGAGAAGCCGATGAAGTAGGCCAGGCTCGCGGTCAAGAACAGGTCGTTCAGGAGGATCAACGGCACCGCGATCAGCAGCATCGGGAGGACGGAGCCCAGCGCCGCCGGGTCGATCAACATCCCGAAGGTGAGGAAGAAGATCGCGACGAACGCATCTCGCAGGGACTCCATCTTGACTTTCATCCGACCGGCGATGCGGGTGTCTGCGAAGACCATCCCCATGAAGAACGCGCCCACGATGGCGGGGATCCGGAACGCCTCCGCGAGGGACGCCGCCAGGAAGACCGTTCCGAGTGCGAAGAGGACGAACAGCTCCTCGCTCTTGATGCGTTCAAAGATTGCGGCTGTCCGTGGAACCACGACTGCTGCCAAGAGGGCGAAGAAGCCGATGAACAACCCGACCCCGCCGAACAGGACGCCGACGTTCACGGGCGCGTCGGACGGGACGATCATTCCGTTGACGAGCGTGAGGAGGAACATGGCAAGGAACGATTCCAGGATCACCATGCCAAGCAGGAACTCCGTCTCCGCGTTCCCGAGCCGCTTCAGGTCGATCAGCGACTTCGCGGTGATCGCGGAACTCGACATGCTGATGACCCCGGCCATGAAGATCGTGTCGATCAGAGGCCATCCGAGCCACGCGCCGATGACGAATCCTGCGAACATGTTCACCGCGAGGTTTGTCACCGCGAGGACCGCGGCGGCTTCCTTCGTCCGCATGAGCTTCGTGATGCTGAACTCCAGGCCGACGAAGAAGAGGAGCAGGACCAGGCCGAGTTGCGAGATGCTCTGCAGGAACACGCTGTCCGCCAGAATTCCGTCGTACGACCAGCCGAACAGCCGAAGGTGGATGTTGGGGCCGATCAGCATACCCGCGATGATGTAGCCGATGATGATCGGCACACGCGCGCGGGATGCGAAGGCGGCTCCGATGAAACCCATCGTGGCGATGACGCCCACGTCGAACATGATCGAGGTCGTCTCAACCATGCACGCACGCATCCAGGCGGGTGTGTCGCTGGAGCGCGGGCGCTGACGCTCTCCGTAGGAGAACCGAGTTTCCCATCCCGGCCGCGCATCGCGGTTCACGCTACAAAAAGATGCTGTTGTCTTGTCGACCAGCCGTTGACAAACCCGATTCCGTTCTCCGGTGTTCTGCATCACGAACCGGCCCGGCGTTCGCAGCATGCATTAATACGAACGTCTCCCCTCTCTATCACCCCGTCGCGTACGAGGTCGCCATGGCGAAGATGGACCGCTGCCCGATCTGCAATGTTGCGGTGAAGCCCGAGAACCTCATTCGCCACCTGAACGACAACCATCCGCGGCATCCGGACCGGCCCGGCCTCCTGGAGAAACTGAAGGAGGAACCCGGTCGGATTCGGAAGCGGCAGGCCGGTCGGCCGTTTCGCGTTCGCTGGTGGCAGGTCGCCCTCGTGGTGATCATCGTCCTTGGCGGTGTTGGGGCGGTGGCCTTGCCGCCGTTGCTTTCCGGTGAACAGGCCCTCCCGTGCATCCGACAGGAAGGCGGGCTCTTGTATCATTGGCACTCAGACCTTAGCATCTCATCGGCGGCGGGGTCCGTCTCGATTCCCGCCGGGATCGGAATTGGCGCATTCTGCCTCGAGCCCCTGCATACGCACGACGCGACTGGTCGGATTCACATCGAGTCCGACACCGCACGCCTCTACTCAATCGGAGACTTTTTCCGCGTCTGGGGGAAGTCATTCGGCAGCCCGACCGCGATGCATGTGAACGGCACAGCCGTCACCCCGAGTCCGGATGTCATCCTGTACGATCTTCCCGAGACGATTCACCTTCAGTACGATTCGTTTTCGTGATGCCTGCGAGCCCGCGCGGTGTCGATGATCTCGTGCCCCACGCGTTTCGCCCCGCTCGCTTCGGACGGCGAGTCCGCTCCGACGGATGTCCGGGACGAGCTTTATTATGAATGCGCATGTTGGGACGCACGATGGCGGACGACTGGCACGCCCTTCGGGCGGAGGCCGTCCTCCAGAGACTGGATTCTTCCCCGTTGGGGCTCACGAGCCGAGAGGCCGCTCAGCGGCTGTCCCGCTTCGGCCCGAACGAGCTCGTCCAGACCGCGAAGGTGAGTCCTCTTCGCATCCTGTTGAGCCAGTTCATCGATGTGCTCGTGATCGTCCTGATCATCGCCGCGGTCATCTCCGCGACCTTAGGTCTCCTCCAGGGAGAGACCGCCGACCTGTACGACGCCGTGCTCATCATCGTGATCGTGATCATGAACGCGATCCTTGGCTTCGTCCAGGAGTATCGGGCGGAACGGTCGCTCGAAGCCCTCAAGAGCCTCGCCGCGCCAAAGGCTCACGTCCTCCGGGAAGGCGGGATTGTTGCCGTGCCGTCCCGCGAGCTGGTGCCTGGCGAGGTCGTCGTCCTCGCGGCGGGAGACCGGGTCCCCGCGGACGCCCGGCTCCTCGAAGTGGCGAGCCTCCGCGTCAACGAGGCCTCCCTGACCGGTGAGTCGCTCCCCGTGAGCAAGGCCGTCGAGCCGCAGCCTCGCGACTCCTTCCTGGGTGACCGCAAGAACATGGTGTTCATGGGGACCACGGTGGACGGCGGGCGAGGGAAGGCCGTCCTCGTTGAGACCGGCATGGCGACCCAACTCGGCAAGATCGCCGGACTCGTGCAGCAGGAAACGAAGCAGGAGACGCCGCTCCAAAAGCAGTTGGACCGCCTCGGAAGGCAGATCGGAGTCGCGGTCCTGCTTGCGGCCGGCCTCATCTTCGTGATCGGCGTGCTCCGGGAGCCAGGCCATGTCGAGCTTCTCTTCCTCACGGCGGTCGGGCTGTCGGTCGCGGCGATTCCCGAGGGGCTCCCCGCGATCGTGACAATCAGCCTCGCACTGGGCCTCCAACGAATGATCCGACGAGGCGCGCTGATCCGAAAACTCCCGGCCGTCGAGGCGTTGGGCGCCGCCTCCGTGATCTGCTCCGACAAGACCGGGACGCTCACGAAAGGAGAAATGAACGTCCGAGCCCTCCTCGTCGGTCCTCATGAGTACGAGGCCGTCGGAGAGGGCTTCGATCCATCCGGGCTCGTCCGGACGGCTGGTCGGGTCGCGAGTCCCGAAGCCCATCCCGGCTTGCAGCGACTCCTCGAATGCGGCGCCTTATGCAATGACGCCGTCCTCAAGAGAGAAGGTCCCCGCTGGGTCGTCGAGGGCGATCCGACGGAAGGGGCCCTCCTGGTCGCCGCGCGGCGCGCGGGCATGGATCCGGAGGCGGTACGGGCGAAGTGGCCGCGTGTTGCCGAAATCGCGTTCACGTCGGAGCGGAAGAAGATGTCGACCCTCCACGCCCAACTGTCCGAATCGGAGCTTCGCGAGATTCTCGCGTTGTCCGAGGCGGTGCGACTCCGGCGGCTCGCGGGCGTGGTGGCGGTCCTGCACGTGAAGGGCGCACCCGAACAGATCCTCGCGGCCTGTTCTCATCATGTCGTCGACGGCGAGCGAAAGCCGCTGTCCGAGTACGATCGGAAGCAGTACTTGTTCCGGAATCAAGAGTTGGCCACACGGGCCCTCCGGGTGATCGGATTTGCCGTCCGTGAATTCCAGGGCGAGGTGCCCCCGCTCACGGAGGAAACCCTCGAGATCGACCTCACCTTCCTCGGGCTCGCGGGCATGATGGACGCACCGCGGTCCGATGCGATCGATGCGATTCGCCGTTGCAAGAAGGCGGGGATCCGCGTCGTGATGATCACGGGAGACCACAAGCTCACCGCGATGGCCGTCGCCCGGGAGATGGGGATTCTCGAAGACGGGTACCGTGCCCTCTCGGGAGAAGAGCTCGAGAAACTGTCCGACGCCGAGTTGGTGCGGGAGGTCGAGCGGATCCGCGTGTACGCGCGGGTCGCCCCGGAACACAAGATGCGCATCGTGGACGCCTGGAAGAAGGCGGGGCACATCGTCGCGATGACCGGCGATGGCGTGAACGACGCTCCTGCGCTCAAGAGGTCCGACCTCGGCGTGGCGATGGGGATCACCGGGACGGATGTGGCCAAGGAGAGCGCCGACATGGTGCTGACGGACGACAACTTCGCGTCCATCGTGGCCGCGGTCGAGGAGGGCCGCGGCATCTACGAGAACATCCGGAAGTTCGTCGCCTTCCTTCTGTCCGCGAACGCCGGGGAGGTCCTAATCATGTTCATCGCGACCCTTGCCATCGCGGACCCCAACTTCCTCCCGTTCTTCGCGCCGGTTCAACTTCTCTGGATCAACCTCG
>VBLZ01000064.1 GCA_005878515.1 Methanobacteriota archaeon
GTCGGTGGCATTCCACCGATCGTCTCCCACCAGGCCAAGACCCAGTCGGGGGTTTGGAAATAGGATGTCGCAGGAATCTGGGCCATGAGCCGCACCCACTCGTCCCGGATGTCGCTCAGCTGCGAGAGATCGTCCAACCGGATCGTCTCCGGGCCCCCGCTCACGCGCTTCTCCGCCAGGTCACCCACCGCCCCAAGGATTGCCGCTGGCTGTTACCTATGGTCCACTCGCGGGATTACGGTTTCGACGCGGACCGAGCCGGTCGACCCCTGTGAAAACGCGAGAGCGTCCGCCGAGATCGCTCGGTCCCGGAGTCCGAGGTCACCCGCGTGCACGGATTTCAAATACATAGGAGACGTCAAGCGAATCGGTGACCTCGCGCTGAGAATCATGATCGTGGGCGAACGGATCCTGCCGTTCCGCCACGCCGGGGACAAGAACTTCTGGCTCGACATGATTCGGAGACTCCTCCAGGCCGGTCACGAGGTCGAGGCCTTGTCTGTCGACATCGAAGCGACGCCGGGGGACGGCCTCCCGATCCGCCATGTTCCCCAGATCCCGATCTACTTTCGACCCGACGCCCGGTTCAATGCCGAGCATTCGCAGTTCGGGGGCGTGAACAATTATGTGAGCAAGACGACGAACGTGCCGATCATCCTCCGAGAGGTCCGACGGCGTCAGCGCACGTTTCGCGCGGACGTGATTCACTTCGCGGACAACTTCGGTCCCGCGACCGTGGTCCTCCGGGCGATCAGCCGGAAGGTCCCACTGACCCTTTCCGCGCCCACGTATCATCGCAATCGGCCCCTGTATGACGCCATGTTGTTGGCGAGCTTTTCGAGCTTCGCCGTGATCGTACCGTTTTCGGAAGCGTACCGTCGGCGCCTCCTCGAGCTCGGCTTTCCATCGGGACGCATCCGCCGCATCCGCTGGGGGATCGACATATCCCGGTTCTCGCCGCCAACCGACGACAAGCGGGCCGCCGCACGGGCGAGCCTCGGCCTTGAACGGGGGAAGTTCGTCGTCCTGTGGACGGGCTTCACCCAGCAGACGAACGAGACAGACCTGCAGGAGGCGATCCGAATTGCGACCCTCACGCTCGAGCGTCGTCCGCTCGAGTTCATCTTCTGTTTCAAGCCGGAACACTTCAAACCGCAGTTCCGGAATTTCGAGCGGCCGGGTATCCGCGTGGTGAACGCCCCCGAGGTATTCCGATCGGCGTGCACGGCCGCGGACGTGTTCCTCTGCCCGATCCAGGATCCTCGGTCGATCGCCGCACCCCCACTCGTCTGGCCCGAACTGCTCGCGATGGGCATCCCGATCCTGACCACCGACACCCCGGGCACCGACGAAGCCGTCGTCGACGGAGAGAGCGGCTTTGCGGTCCGTTCGTCCGAGGAGGCCCGAGGACGCCTCCTGGAAATCGAAGCGGACTCGGCGTTGCAGCGACGACTCCGGGACGGAGCCCGAAAGATTGCAGTGGAGCGATTTTCCGTAGACCGAGCGATGGACGAGTATGTCGACATGTGGTCCGCGCTGGTCGCTCAGTCGCGGTGAGTATTCGAACGCTCGACCGGTTCGTCGGCTGGCGCGCCGCGATCCGGCTCGCCTGCGACGAGACCTTTGTAGAGTTCAAGGAAGGCCGCGGTGCACGCCTCCGAGTCCAGGTGCTCCCGGACATATACCCGCGCCGCGTCGCCCACGGAGTGTCGCAGGTCCTCGTGGTTCGCGAGGGTCGTAACCTGATGGGCCATCTCCATCGGATCCCGCGCCAGGAATCCGGTTCGTCCATGCTGGATCAGCTCGCGGTGCGGCGGGATGTCCGAAACGACGACGGGGAGCGCCGCGGCCATCGCCTCGAGCAGCGCGTTCGGCATTCCTTCGAATTTCGAGGGGAAGACGAAGACGTCGCCGGCGGCCAGATACGTGGGCACCTGATCCCACGTCACCTCGCCCGTGAAGGTGACTCGATCCCGGATATCCGGATACGTCGCGAGCAACGTTCGATAGTACTCGTCACTGTAGTGTTCCTCCGTGTATCCGCCGACGACCATCGCGTCGACCCCTGGCACACGCCGCACCACCTCCATCAGCCATTCCAACCGCTTCACCGGGATCACCTTCCCCACGGTGACGAGGAGGGTTCGGCCCTCCCGAATCCCAATCGAACGACGGGCCTCGGCTTTCGACGGCAGCTGGTCGAACCGGCGCGTGTCCACGCCGCCGAGGATGATGCGGGGGTGGTACCGCCCGAACCGCTGGGCGAGGGCCTGCGAGTTCACGATGAGCGGGGTGCCTGAAATGAGGGGCGCCATGACGAGGCGCATGAACGCGTTCATGTGAGGACCGTACCGCCATCCAACCTCGGCCCGAGGATCGGTCCCGAAGAAGACCGCTCGGGGGAACACGCGAGCCCAGAATGCGGCAGGCAAGGCGAAGTACGGATCAAGGACTTGGAACAGGTCATACTCATCCCGGACCGCGCGGACCGCCCGCTCCAGATAGGTGATGCCCTTCGGGAACACCAACGGCCCCGCGAAACGGACGCCGGGGATCTCCGCCATCGACCGATGG
Organism: Methanobacteriota archaeon; assembly: GCA_005878515.1. Taxonomy (GTDB): domain Archaea; phylum Thermoplasmatota; class Thermoplasmata; order RBG-16-68-12; family RBG-16-68-12; genus RBG-16-68-12. The sequence continues at coordinate 2,575 of VBLZ01000064.1, forward strand.
ACCCCGAGCGCGTCGAGGCAGAGCAGGTCGACATCGATGTGACGACGGAGGCCCATGAACACCTGGAACGTCTGGAGGGCGAGGCCTCCCCCTTTGCCGACGTGGGCTCCAATGAAGAGGACGCGCATCAGATCCCCTCCCGCGATTCGTTGACGCGGGAATGCACAATGCGTTTCCGAACCACCGACCCCTTTCCCCCCACCCGCTCGATCCTCCTTGTGTTACGATGCCGCGAGCACGTCTTCGAAATATCGGAGCGTCTCCGCGCACATGCGAGCGGACGAGAACCGCTCCTGAGCGACCGCGCCCGCGGTCCGGCCGAGGCGCCGTCTCATCGCTTCGTCTCCGAGGAGGCGATCGATCGCCTCGGCGAGGGCCTTCGCGTCACCCGGCGGGACCAACAGGGCGGAGACCCCGTCCTCGACCATGTCCACGGTGCCCGGGATCGCGGTGGCGACAACGGGTTTCTCAAACGCCATGGCCTCGATGAGCGAGTACGGACAACTCTCCATGAAGCTCGGGAGGGCGACCATCGTGGCACGCCGGAGCCGTGAGAGCAACTCGGATCGTGGAATCGCTCCGAGGAACTCGACCCGGTCCGGTCCGAGGCCCAGCGACCGGGCGTACCGACGCCACGCGTCGACCCGCCCGCTCCCCGTCACGACCAATCGTTCCGGCCGCCGCAGGTGGACCATGGCACGAAGGAGGACCGCCAATCCCTTCCATCCGAGCAGACGTCCGGTGTAGAGAATGAACCCCGGTTCCTCGGAGGAATCCGAAGTGCCGCCCGCCGCGCGGAGTTCGTCGAGGGCGAGTCCGTTGGTAATGAGCGCCGAGGTCCGGAGCCGCGGATCGTACGTGCCGACAACTTCGTGGCGAACCGCATTCGAGACGAAGAGGACGTGACGGACGCGGTTCCAATAGTACAGCTCGATCGGGAGCAGGGCCGGAAGGACCGCCAGGGTCGTCCGCTCCGAATCGTCCAGTGGGCCGCCGTGCCGGACCGCGCTTTGGATCCCGCGAGCCTGCCCGAGAATCGTCGTGTGGGTCGTGACGACCGTCGGGCACGACGTCGAATCGGTCCAGAGGTCGGGCATCTGGGCGTGGTGGACGACAAGGAGGTCCGGCCGGTATTCGCGGACGAGGTCCGGCCATCGTCGTTGGAGCGCCCGCTGGAACCGGTAATAGTTCGCCATCATGCCGCCGCCGTTGGCGAGGGGTACCGTGCGATAGCCGGTGTCCGACGACGGCGTCTGGCCGCAGAGGATCGTCACGTCGTGTCGAGGTGCGATGCCGGGGAGGAGTTGCCCGAGGTACGTCCCGATCCCGCCCCAGATTCGCCCGAATTCCGGGGCCGCCACCGCGATCTTCGTTCTTGGTCCCTCCCGTTCCGGATTTGTCAATCAGTGCGCGCCGCTCAGGACCTCGCGTCCCCGACGTCGCGGAACCCGAACCCAGCGGCCCCGCGCGCCTCGACGAGACGCGTCGCCCTCCTGCGCTGGAAGATATTTATCGCGCCTCTATATGAGTGTTAAGTATCGGAGGCATCGGGGGTTTCCTCGGGGCCCCGGTCACTCGGGACCGATCCCGAGGTATTCCGAAACTTGGGAAACGCTCTCCGCCTCCGAGGTCGTCCCGCTGTCGACTTGACCGAATCCGAATCGGTCCGCGAACCAGGCATAGAGGCGGAGTCGCCGCGCGAGCCGCGGGTCCAGCGAAAGGATCGGCTTGCGTCGGATGAGTTCCTCGCTCGATGCGGTGACGAGCACGCTCCGGTGCTTCTTCGCCAGGTCCAGCAAGATCCGCCCTGGAGGCAGATCCAAGAACCCTTCGTCGACCCCGGAGGCGAGCCCCAGGTCCACGAGCGTATCCCAGGCGAACCGATCCGACAGGACCGTGCGGCGAAGGATCCGTTTCGACAGCGTGACTTTTCCGAAGTAGCCGAGGAAGTAGTCGAACGTCACGGACCACGCGTACAATTGCAACAGCCGGGGATGCCGACGCAGG
>VBLZ01000065.1 GCA_005878515.1 Methanobacteriota archaeon
CGTGAAGTTCCGATCCGGCAAGCACACCGTGATCGTGAAGGAAGTTTTCGACATCGCCCCGAAGTTTCCGCAGACCTACCTGATCCGTTTCACCTTCGAAAATGAGCCCGTGTTCGACTTCGAGCCGGGCCAGTTCATCTCGATCTTCGCGGAGAAAGATGGCAAGCGCATCTCCCGCCCGTACTCGATTGCCTCCTGGCCGGAGAACAAGGACTACCTGGAACTCTGCATCAAGGTCGTGGAGGGCGGGTTCATGTCGAATTACCTCTACCACGTTTCGCCTGGGACGAGGCTCCAGTCGATCGGCCCGCTCGGTCGCTTCGTGATCCCGGAGCCGATCCGATACGACACCGTGTTCGTAGCGACGGGGACGGGCGTCGCCCCGTTCATCGCGATGATGGGCCACATCTGGGCGAACGGCCTCGACGCGGGCCACGAGTTCCATGTCGTGTTTGGCGTGCGATACGTGCACGACCTGATCTACCGCAGCCTCATCGAGAAATGGGAGCGGGAGCATTCGAATTTCCATTTCTACCCGACGATCTCGCGTCCCGAGACGCCCGATTGGAAAGGCCGCGTGGGCTATGTCCAGAAGGTCATCGAGAACGATATCCACGACTACGGAAACAAACAGGTCTTCATCTGCGGCTTGCACGACATGGTCGAGGACGTGAAGAACCTCTGCCAGCGCCTCGGCTTCGCGTACGTGCGATTCGAGAAGTGGGACTGAGATCGGCTTCGCTAACGCAGCCGGATCCAGACCTTTCCAACGATTTCTCGCAATGCGATCGGTCCGAAGGTGCGACTGTCTCGGCTGCGATCCGCGTTGTCGCCCGCCACGCGAATCTGCGTGGCATCTGGGAGATCCGAAACCCGTTTTACCAAAAATCGTTGAGGCGTCTCCGGATCCCGCACGACGACGAGGTCGCCCTTCGCGGGAGGACGGAACTTGTACGCCCACCGATTCACGAGGACATAATCGCCCGGTTCCAAGGCGGGCCGCATGCTGTCGTCTTCGACCCGGAAGCGGCGGAGCGGGAACATCGCGGACGGGATCACTTGAACTTCGGGTAGACGGTCAGGCGTTCCGTCGGGTACGGCGCCTTCGCGGTGATCGTCTCGAATCCCTTCGTCTTCCAGAAGATCGACGCGATATCGTTCGTCGCCTTCAGCAGGTCCTCGGCCGCCGGGAGGCTAATCTCCTGGCGCGCCTTCGAGCCTGATTTCAGTGCCTTCCACACAAGTTCGTGGAGCTCCGGGAACGTCTTCACGTGCTCCGGTTTGAAGTAGTCGCCCCACAAGATGCGTACTTCGTTCTTGGCAATCTCGGAGTGCTGCTCCTTCGTCGCGATGTACCGCGTGAGCTTGTTCGTGTACTCTTGGCGCTGCTCCGGGGTCGAGCTGGCCCCGGGCTTCTCGAGCTGGTTGATCAGGTCGACCATGCGAACGACCGTGTGGGCCGCGAGCTGCGCATGATGCGGATCGTAAATGCCGCAGGGGATGTCGCAATGCGCGTACGCGATCGAAGCCGGAGAAATCCGGTCGAGCCAGCGGGCCAGCAGGTACAGCAGTGACATGGTCGCCTCGTAGCGGATTCGGTTATTTAAACGTGCGGCGGACAGCGAAGTTCCCGGGTGCACACTGCTCGAGATTCCCGCCAGTCTTATGGTCCGCAACCGGATTGCAGAATCCTTGAAGCCGGCCTTTCGCAACATCGACACGCTGCGAATCGAATACGGGGCCAAGCAGCCCGCGATTGAGGCGCGCCTCGAGGAATTCCGTCGCACCGGACGCGAGGGGGACGAACGTCTCTTCGAGGAGCTTTGTTTCTGCTTGATTGCGATCCAGTCCAGAGCGCGGACATCGGATGCAGCGGTCGCGGCACTCCGAAAGGCCGAGCTCCTGTGGTCCGGTGGGCCGGAGGAGATCGCCGCGTTCCTGCGGCATCGGACTCGGTTCCACAATCACAAAGCGACGTTCATCGTTCGCGCCAGGGAGCAATTCTTCCCGCGAGGCCATGGACAACTCGCGAAGATGATAGATTCATTCCCGTCTTCGAAGGATGCTCGCGGGTGGCTCGTCCGCGAAGTCCGCGGCCTGGGGCTGAAGGAGGCCAGTCATTTTCTCCGGAACACGGGCCGCGGGGAGGACCTCGCGATATTGGACCGTCACATCCTCCGGAACTTGATCCGTCACGGCGTCCTCCGGCGGTTGCCGCGGACCTTGACCCCAAGGCGATACTTGGACATCGAGACACGGATCGAGCGGTTCTCGAAAGAAATCGGGATCCCGATGGCCGCACTCGACTTGATCTTCTGGAGCCGCGAAACGGGTGAGATCTTCAAGTGAATGAAACTCGCTCGTAACCCTTATTCAAGGTTGACTGAAGGGTCACGGTAAACCGCTCCATGGTCCGAATCCTGATATGCGGCTCAACGCATCGCGCGAGGGATGGGAGAACCTTCCCCGGACGACGTCCGCGCGCGGCTGCCCCCGTGGTACGACGCGAATCGACGGGACCTACCTTGGCGTCGGACCCGGGACCCGTATCGAATCTTGGTCGCCGAGTATCTCCTTCAGCGGACTCGGATCAAGAGCGGCACGCCGTACTATGAGCGGTTCCTGAAACGGTTTCCGACGGTTCAGGATCTCGCCGCGGCGCCCCTAGATGACGTCCTCGCGGTTTGGGAAGGCTTGGGCTTTTATGGCCGGGCCCGGAATCTCCACGCGGCCGCACGGGCGATCGTCGAGGACCACCGCGGACTCATTCCTCCATCGCACGATGCACTGGCGTCGCTCCCCGGAATCGGCCCGTACACCGCCGGTGCGGTGGCGAGCATCGCCTTCGGGATTCCGGTGCCGGCGGTGGACGGCAACGTCACCCGGGTGATCGCGCGCGTCTTCCGGATTCGCGAGGATGTGACGACGGGAACGGTTCGGAGGCGAATCGCGGAGATTGCCGCTCGACTCGTCCCTTCGGACCGGCCCGGCACGTTCAATCAAGCGATGATGGAGCTCGGTGCGACGATTTGCACGCCACTCGCGCCGGCATGTCCCAAGTGTCCCCTCGAGAGGCTTTGCTTGGCGCGCGCCGCCGGGGAGGAACAGGACCTGCCCGTTTCATCTCGGCCCCGGTCCGCGCCCGTCGTCCCCGTCGTCTTCGGTCTCGTGACCGCCGATGACCGCGTCCTCGTTGTCCGGCGGCCCCGTGGCCAACTGCTCGGTGGACTGTGGGCCCTTCCCGGCGGCGAGCGAAGCGGGCGATCGGAGAAAGCGGATCTCAAAGGTTCGATTCGGTCCCAGACCGGGGTCGAGGTTCGCGTGGGGCCGCGGTGGACGCACGTGGACCGCACCTTCTCCCACCGGAAGTGGTCCGGATCGATCTACCGCTGTTCGCCGATTCGACGTCCGAAGGAGACCGAGTCGGTCCGCTGGATTCCCCGAGAAGAGGCGATGCGGCTTCCCTTGGTGCCGTTTCACCGGGACGCAATCGAGGCGCTGGCGGGAACCGAGTCGTTCGAGAGCACCGGATAATATCAAGATAGTAAGATAAATATCAGCCCCGAACCATTAAGCGGGAACGAGCCATCCGATTGTCGTGCGACGGTTCCTGATCGTCGGCCATCGTGCCTCCACGGACCCTGCCTTTTCACTGGATGACTTGGCCGGTGCAGCAGGCCGCATGGACATCCTCCTGAACGCGGCAAACGCGGCGCTCCTCGTCGCCCATGATCTACGCCGCGAGGTGGAAGTCGGTCTCCTCCTCTTGGGTCCTCCGGATCCGCCGCGATTCGTTCGCCTCGAAGGGTTTCGGCTTCGGAGCTACCAACCGGACATCCGGAGCAACGCCGCACTCGTGCGCCGCGCGCTTCAGGATGCCTCCCGAATCGAACGGGAGACCTCTCCGGGCGTGTTCGGTTCAAAGACGACGTTCGAGGAGGCGCTCGATCGCCTCGGTCCGGCATTTGTCTACGCCAAGGAGGGCGGGACCGACATCCGGCAAGCGAGTCTCCCCGCAGACGCAACCTTCGTGTTCTCGGACAACCAGGATCTCACCCAGGCGGAGGAGCAGGCCCTGACCGATCGGGGGGTCCTCGTCCTCGGACTCGGTCCGTTAGCCTTGCACACGGACCACGCGATCGCGATCGTTCAAAACGAACTCGATCGGAGACAACTGTGACCCACATGGCCACCGCGCCTCGTCGTGCCACAAATGAGCAAAGACTGCCACGACGTCCGAACGCAGGATTACGTGGTGACATCGGATGCGCTCCGCGACTGCGCCCCCCGCCATCCCTGACGCCTTCCATGGCCGCATCCTGGGGCGGAGAGGACCGTAATCCGATTCCAGGCTCGACGATGAAAGCTGCAATCTAGGTTAGAGCAGAACGTCCTCCAGCCCTCTTCAGCCCAGCTTCACACCGCAACTCGGGCAAGAGATCGAGCCGGCAGGGATGGTCTGGCCACAGTGCCAGCAGGACCTGACTGGGTTCATGACTGGCCCGACAGCCGCGGGCCCCGCGGCAGATAGGGCGCCGAAGGCCACCCGGGCCCGCCAGATGACGGCCTCAAAGGCCACAAAGCCCACGAAGCCCGTCAACACCAGAATGCCCCCGACGAGGAGCAAGGCAAATCCCATGGCAGGATTCGACTCGGTGCGCCCGACGAAGAAAAGAAGGGCTCCTAGGCCGAGACTAGCCAGCCAGATCGGCCGCGCCCGGCGATATGACCAATACAGCATCTGCTTCCGGCGGCGCTGAACTTCTGGCGACAGATGGAACGGAGGTGGCGGCGGTGGGATCGCAGGC
>VBLZ01000082.1 GCA_005878515.1 Methanobacteriota archaeon
ATCTTGCGCATCTCCTCTTCCTCGCGGAGCCAGTCTTCGAACGTCACGAAGGTGGGTTGTTTCTTCCACCACTCCTGGAAGTCCCGGTCCGAGAGGTCGCGCCCGAGCTGCCGCGAGGCCTCCTGTCGCAGTTTCGACACGACCTCGTCGTACTGGAGGCGCATCTTCTCCTCATAGTCGGCCATCTCGACCTCGCCCGTCGCGAACTCGACGCCGCACTCCGGGCACTGTTTCACGTCGACCGGGATCCAGGCCTGGCAGTTCGAGCACTTCGCCATGTCCCGCTCGAACTCGACGCCGCACTTCGGGCACGTCGTCGCGTCCTCCGGGATGAAGGCGCCGCACTCGCCGCACTCGACCATCTTGCCGAGGCCGTAGACCTTCCAGTACACGGTGACGCCGGCCGCGATGGCGACCGCCGCGCCGAGGATGACCAGGAAGAGCCACCACGGGACGCCGAGGATCGGGACCGGGCTGCTGAGGAACGGCAGGGTTTTCTTCACCGTGATCGACTGGGTCCCTGGCCCGATGATGCTGGACGAGGGCGTGACAACGACGTCGTAGGACCCGTCCGCCAGACCAGAGGGCACGGTGAGCGTGCCGATGAAGAATCCGTCGGCCTGGGTGAGAGTCGTGTTCGACGCCTTGACGGCAGCGCCCTGACGCAGCTCGATCGTGAGGGCCACGCTTGGGATTCCGTTGTTCGTGCTGAGATCCCGGACGAATCCGGAGACGCCGAGGGAGGTGCCCGGCTCGAGCGTCTGGCCCGCGCTCGGCGACATCATCGCGATGTATCCCTGAGGCGGCAAGACATTGAGCGTGACCGTCGCGGTGTTGTTCGCTTCCTGCGCGGCTCCGCCTTCGTTGATCCGGTTGTTAGGGTCGACCTTGAGGATGATCTGCTGGTTGCCGGTGAGGGGGATGCCGCTGACATTGAGCGAGACGTTCAGGAAGGTCCCGATCGTGCGGCCGTCGACCCGGCCGACTTGGAGGGCGCCGAAGAACGCGGCGACCGATACGTTCAGCGCAGCGGTCTGGCCCGCGTTGTACACGAGCACGTCGATCGTGAACGGCTGATTCTGCGTCACGGTCCTCACGCCGGGGTAGTCGCTCTGATGGAGCGCCAGGTCTGGCGGCGTGAGCGCGTTCACAGAGAACGTCGCATTGTTGTTGCCCAGGACGTAGTCCTTGTTGCGGATGTCGGTGGTCGTCGGGGTTCGCAGGCTGAACGTCAGAAGATGGGCTCCGGTGGACGTCGGCCGCCACAGGACCGTCAAGGTCGTGTCGACGCCGGGGCCGATGTCGAACGTCACCGGTCCGCCGACCCGCTGCGCCCCTTCCCAGACCTCGAGAATCGCCCCCGTGGCCCGGTTCGTCCCCACGTTGTGGGCCACCACGCGCACCTGGGCGTCGTTGTTGAGGACCGGGTCGGTTGCAAACTGGACGTCCGCGGAGGTGATCGCGAGGTCCGGCCATGTAAAGAGGGTGAAGGTCCGCGGGAGGATGTTGTTCAGTTCGTTCGTCTCGCGGATCGCTCCGCCGTCCGAGACCGAGAACAGAGGCGGATCCACCACGGCGGACACGGTGCGGCTCGATTCGAGGGCGCCGTTCGGCCGCCAAATGATCGTGGCCGTCGTGGTCGCGTTCTTCGGGACGAGCGCGAGGACCGTGTCGTTGATCCAGACTCCGGCCGCCATGTAGTCGAACGGAGTGAAGTCCATCACGCCCTCGCCGTTGCGGTCCACGTTGTCCTCGAAGAAGCTCACGCGGACATTGTGGACGTCGACCTGGCCCGCGTTTCGGATCCTCGCCGTCACCTGGATGTTCGTGTTGACCGGCTGGAGGGCCGACGCCCCGTTGCCTCCGAGGACGGTCACGGCCGTGATGCTGAGGTCCGGCGTGAGACTCGAGAACGTCAGCTGCGCGACCGCGTCGGCCGTCAGGAGGAGCGAGGCCGGCGAATCCGGTTGGTACGTCGTCACGTCGACGACCGCGGATCCGGTGGCGAGGTAGGAGTTGTTCAGGACGCGGGCGGAGGTCGTACGGGTCTCTTCAAACGCCCGATACACGACCGAGCCGCTCGGAGCGGAGACGGGCCACGTCGTCGAGTTCGCAAGGTAGATGTCATCGACCGCGGGGTTCGGGACCGTAAACGGGGTCAGGGTGTTCGGGTCGAGGCGTTGAACGAGGATGTGTACGTTCGCGCCCGCGAGCGACGTCCCGGTCCCGTCGACCGCGTTCACATGGAGCCACCAGTAGCGGCTCACCTGGGCGCCACCCGTGATCATGCCGACCCACCACGAACCGTTCGGATCGAACGTCTGGACCGAGGTCAGCTGCACATTCTGCGCGCCGCCGAAGATGAGTTGGGACGTCTGGACCTGGTTGAACGTCGTGTTCCGGATGTCCAGGTCAACCGTGTTCGCGTTGCCGTCATCCGTGAGGAACGCGAGGGTCGTGACGCCGGTGAGGGTCGCGTCCCAGAGGTGCGTCGTCTGAACCGTGTCGATCCAGAAGCCGGGACCGAGGAATGAATCGCGCACGAGGGTGGCGCTGCCGCCGAACAAGGTGACGTTCGCGTCGATCGTCGAATCGGAGATCGCGACGCTCGACGTGGGACCTTCTTCGCGGAGCATGCCGGGGGAACCCTGGGCCGTCAAGGTGAGCGCGCTCCCTCGGCTGGCGACGAGGGTTCCGCCGTTCGAGACGTAGAAGGCGAGCGGATAGTTGCTCCAGACCGTGGAGTTGACCAGGGTGAGCTGACCGCCCGAGAGGATCTTCACGTACGCCCGCGAGTTGCTGGCCGACCCCTGATCGACGTACAGACCGCCGTCCGTGATTGAGATAGATCCGGAAATCTCGAGGCAGCTGGAGACGGATACGGAGCCGACGATCTGCCGGTCGAACGACCACGTCGTGACACCGGTCGGGCATACCTGAAGGTTGCCGAACGACATCGTGACCCACTTGGAGTTGTTCGCAGCGCTGACCGCGGGATACGGGTCGTAGAACTCGTCGCCCGTGGTGCTCGAGGCCGCGTACGTCACTTGCTGGTGGTAGTTCCCGAAGGATTCGGCGTTCGGCAGGCTGGCCGTCGTGATCTGGTCCGTGAAGAGCGGGATGAGGGCGAGCCCATTCGCGTCCGTCCGGTTCCAGGCGTTCGCTCCGCTCGCGGTCCGGCCGAGGTACCAAAGGGTGCGTGAGGTCGGGGTCGTGGCGAGCGCGTTGTCCGGATATTGCGCGGTCGTGCTGCTCGGGCTGAGCGTCGACCAGATGGTCGCACCGCTGACCGGGATTCCGCTCGAGTCGACGACGGTCGCATGCAGCCACCGCATGAAGTCCACGTTCCCGCCGGCGGCCGTCGGACGGAACGCCGGGACCCAATCCGCCTTCGCGGCGGGGTCTTGCGTTCGGTCGATCGTCACGTTGTACAGGTACGCGTTCGAGGTCCCGTCGACACGGAGCTCGTTGTGAACTCCAGGCGTGTTGGAATAGTCCACCCCGATGTACGAGTCGTAGGAGTAGAGGTTGCTCGTCGCCGTCAGGAGGATGTTGCCCGCCGTGCCGCCCGTGTACTCGTAGAGTCGTTCAATCCGGGATCGATACAGACTCGCGGTCGTGGTCGCCCATGCCATCAGAGGCGCGTCGTTGTTGTCATCCGTGTTGATGCCGAGTCCGGAAATCTCTGAATCGGTGAAGCCGGTGATCTTCGAATCCGTGACGTTGATCGTCGCGCTCGTCGCGTTGAACCAACCGGGGAACTTCAGGATCGCGCCGTTCTTCATCGTGAACCGGCTGTTCGCGCCCGAGACGGTGAAGGCGAGCCGGAGGAAGGGAGCAATCGAATCCGTCTGCGTCGTGACGATCGAGTTGTCGAGAATGAGTTCGCCGCCCCCGTTCACGTTCAGCGCATAGCCTGCGTGCGATGTGTCCTTCGAGAAACTCAGGCCGCCGTCGGTCAACGTCAGACTGCCTCCCGAGTTCACGTTGATCGTGCCGTCGACCGAGTAGAGAATCCCGCTGCACACCTGTGTGTTCGTGATCGTCCAGTCACCGGTGATCACGCCGCCAACCTGGTCGCAGGTCCCGGCGCGTGCCGCCGGTGTCAGGGCGAGGAGCGTCGCGAACAGTCCGGCGAGGGCGACCGACCAAACAATCAGGAGCGTGAGGGCCCTCGCATTCCGTTCGGCGGGCCTAGACATCCGAGGCACCCCGCGGGTTGAGGCACCGGGCTACCCCATAAGAAATGCGACCGGTGGGCATGATATGCGACCCATCCAGGACCGATTCTTAAAAAGGTTCTCGGATGATTATCCAACCCGATACGTATCCGTTCTCACGTCGGAGAATATCCGGTTCCGCCAGGGTCGCGATTTCTATTTCAATTCCTGAATAAAGAACCGGTTCAATCGCGCGGATGTGCAGCAGCGTCGACGCGGCCCGATCACGTGCGTGCGGCTAATGGCGCGCGAGCGACCGCGATTCGCCTCCGTTGCACGATTGTCCCAAGCTCGCCGGACGCCCGTTCGAAGTCGCGTCCCGACTCGCGGTCTTGGGTGCGCCTTCCGCGGCAGGCACGTCTACGCGCGCCTCGTGATTCTCACGCTATCACGGGTTGGTAACTACCACGAACAATTTATATATCGTCGGGTCGGGTGCGAGTGTGTTCTCCCTGAGCCCACCGGGAGGCCACTCCATGAGAACCATCCTCCGCCAAGACGAGTCGGGTGTGTCCGAGGTCGTCGGCACGATCCTGATCCTCGCAATGACCGTCGTGCTGTTTTCGGTCATCATCGTCTGGGTGACGAATATCCCGACCCCGAGCGCACAGGCTCGGACCGATATCCAGTCCGAGATGAACCCGATCTACAACGCGCTGGGCGTGGAAATCGGGGTGAACATCACGCTCACGCATCAAGGCGGCGAGGCGCTCTTCCCTGTACCGACAATCATTTATGTCATCGCGCAGCGAGGCTCGAATAACCCTCAGACGGACGTCTGCCTGGTCCACACGTACAACAAAGTGATCGGAAACGGGTTGTTGGACGGCACCGACAGCGTCTGGGACATCGGCGAGCGATGGAACTACAAGAGCCTGCCCGGCTTCTACTGTTCCCTGGCCTCGTTCGGCCCGCTCCTATCCTCGGACCAAATCACGATCATCATCGTCGATCACCTGAAGAGCATCGTCCTGTGGACCGGCCCCATGAACGCGCCGGTCGGCACCCGTCCCCCAGTCTTCGTCGACAAGTGGACGGACGGGGTCTTGGCCACGGAGGAGATCGACCCGGTCCAGGCGACCCAGGGGTTCTATATCTTCGCGAAGGTCACCGATCCGGACAACGACCTGAACGTGAATTCGGTGTATGCGACGATCACCGCTTGGTACGGCTCGGGCACCTCCTGCGCGTTGCCCCAACAGATGAAGGACAACGGCATTTCTCCGGATCGCATCGCGGGAGACCGGATCTTCACCCTGGGAGGGAGCGCCTGCACGAATCCACCGTATCCCGCCCTCACGTGGGCCGGATCGATCATCCTGCTTAATGCGACCGACTCGAAAGGCCACCAGACCACGACCCGCCTCGTCTTGGACGTGGTCGCGCCCCTCACCGGCGGAGGTGGGAACAGCGGGACGATCCCGAGCCAGCTGTGGCAATACATCGGCTACGTCCAGATCCGGACCGGGGAGGTCTGGGTGTCGAACCTGAGCAGTCCGTACAACTCGCCGAACACGTACCAGCCGTACCGGGTCACGCGAGCCCAACTGAATGGGAACGGCGGAGCCCTATTCCATTACAAGATGGTGAACCACGGCAACACCACGATCTTCATCGATGGATGGAGTGAAGCGTTCTTCCAGAACACCCAGTCCGCGAGCGGCGCCGTCGCCTTCATTGTCGCGCCGTGCAGCACGGCGATCGCGGCAAACGCGGGCGGAGTCGCACCGTACCCCGGCACGGCTGGGAACATCAACGATTTCCAGTATGCCCACACCGGCGTGCCGGCCGGGTGTTCCGTGACGAGTCCTATCGGGGTCTTCGACATCAACACGTTCAACCAGGACACCGGTGGCACCCCGTACGTGATGCTAGCGTACGCGAAGACACCATTCTCCACGGGCTCTTCCAATGTCTGGGGCTCCGCCACCTTCTTCATGAGCATCCTCGTCTCGGGGATGGCGGGTCCCTCGAACTACACGTACGCGCAACTCACCGGGATCGGAGCCAACCCGAACAGCTGCGGCGGGCTCGGACCTGCGTACAACCCCTTCAACCACCTGACCGACCCGATCACGGCGTGCCGGACCTCGTGGTACGCCCAAGTGATTCCGTTTATCGGGATGGTCGTGTACTAGTTCGCGAAGCCGGGATCGGGGGTAACCCAGCCGCCAAGCGTGACGCAACCATCCGCGCTCGTTCGCCAACCGACCGGCGCGTGCTCTCGGGTGCGCGCACTCCGCGTTTCGGGTGCACTCCCCCAAGCCGACGGACATCCGCTCCGGAGCCAATCTGAGTACTGTACCCGAGCGAGGGTGTCGAGGCGGAGACCTCCGCGCATGGTCCGGCACCTCCCGGGCAGAAGGTTGAACAACGTCGCCCGCTTGCCGGGAATGCACGGGTCGAATAGGGCCCAAGAGGATCCGCGGTGTTCACATGTCCGATCCGAATGAGGTACATCCCCTGCGGGATGGCGGGATCACGTGGGTGTTCTATTTCCGACGCTCGGAGGTGCCTCCGCGGGAGCTCGCCATCGTTTCGCGGGCCAAGCGGGGAAGGCTTCTGCGCCTCGCGGTCACATTCGGCTTTCCGGACCCTGGCTTCCGTGAATACCAGAGTACGACCGCAGTCCACCTGTGGCAGATGGACACGCTCCCGACGACGATCTCCTGGCGCGAGGTCTTCGTGCATGTCTTCACTCACGAGCCGCTACACCACGCGATTGGCAGGTTTCTGGCCGAAATGGCTGAGAGCGGAGACCAGGAATGGGTCATCAGCCGGCTCGGCGACGGGCGTTGGTGGTAGTCGCCTCGGGGCGGAGCGTCCCTAGGCGACCGTGGGGCACGACGAACAGATGCTCGAGAGCATCGTCGCGGATGTGCGGTGGCGCCTGGGCTCAACCATCGGGTCTGGTCACCGGGTCCTCGATCGACTCCGGGCGCATGAATCTCGGCTGGCGACCGCGACCATCCGTTAGGGGCGATGTTGATGCGGGAGTCTGAAGCCGCGAGAGTCGGTCGCGGCTGCGAGCTTCGCTGGGATGGCGGTGACTGAGAGGGTGATCGAAGCAGCGAACAGGAGCCCGCCGCCGTTCGGCTAATCGACGCAACGAGCCGCCGCGGTGGCCTGGTGCGATCTTCGTTGCGGTGCAGCAAAGCACTTCATGCGGAGAACTGACGTGTCCTCCCGAGGGTCGCTGGGGAGGAGTGGCCCGAGCCATCAGCTCTCTCAGCCCGCAGGACACCGTCGGACGAACCCGGGCGCTCGCATCCAGAGGCGTACCGACAACAATCGACATCGTGAGGTGGGGTTTCGGTGTGTCCTCTGGTCAACTCGCTGGCACGCCCTTGAGGGTGAGAACAGAAAGGACCCGCGCGACTCGAGGCCGTCGCGTCATCGGGTTGTTCGCCATCAGCCGGAACGGTCTCCACGCGGGCGGCGGAAGGTTCGGCCTGAGAGTGAGAAAACGAAAAGGGGTTGGGGGAAGGCCGGCTCAGAGATCGTCGGACGAGTTCCCGTCGCCGTTCTGGCCTTCCGAACTCTCGCCTTCTTTGCCTTCGATCGGCTTCTTGATGACGCGCTTCTGGACGATCGGCGCGGGCGCGTTGGTCGGTCCGGGCGGGGACATCGGCCCGCGGGCCTGGACTCTTCGCGCCGGAGCGCCAGCGACGACCGCTCCACCGCTCGGTGGGCGTTGATCGCGCATCAAGGATCCGCACTTGTGGCAGACCGTGGCCGTCACGGAGTTGAGGGTCCCGCAGGTCGGGCACGGCTTCGAGCCCATCTTGCGCATCTCCTCTTCCTCGCGGAGCCAGTCTTCGAAGGTGAGGAAGGTCGGCTGCTTGCGCCACCATTCCTGGAACTCGGTCTCGCTCAGGCTGCGGCCCAGCTGTCGGGAGGCTTCCTGCTTGAAGCGGGCGATGACCTCATCGTACTGGAGGCGCATCTTCTCCTTGTAGTCCGCCATCTCCAGCTGACCGGTCGCGAACTCGACGCCGCACTCCGGGCACTGTTTCACGTCGACCGGGATCCAGGCCTGGCAGTTCGAGCACTTCGCCATGTCCCGCTCGAACTCGACGCCGCACTTCGGGCAGGTCGTCGCGTCCTCCGGGATGAAGGCGCCGCACTCGCCGCACTCGACCATCTTGCCGAGGCCGTAGACCTTCCAGTACAGCGACACGCCGATCGCGACGGCCGCCGCGGCCGCGAGGATGACCAGGAAGAGCCACCACTCGATGCCGAGGACCGGGACCTTCTGGAACAAGAAGGACGAGGATTTCTGCACGGCGATGGTGGTCGAGTCCGGTTGGATCAGCGTCGTTGCCGGTGTCACGACGATCGAGTACTGCCCGTCCTGGGTGGTCGAGGGCACGACAATCGTCCCGACGAATAGGCCGTTATTATCCGACATCGTCGAGGTGTTCGCGAGGACCGTGGCGCCGCTGCGCAGCTCGATGTTCAGGACGACGCCTCCAATGCCGTTCGAGCCCGAGTCCCGAACGTATCCCGTGACGCTCACTGCGTTTCCGGATACGACGGACTGGCCGCTGGTCGGCGTGAGGATCGCCGTGAAGCCGGCCGGAGGCGGCTGGACGGTCAAGGTGATGTTCGCGAAGTTGTTGTTCTCCTGAGCGGCGCCGCCCTCGTTGATCGTGTTGTCCGGGTCGACGATGAGCTCGAGCGTGTGGCTCCCGACCGTGGCGACGCCCTGAATCGTCATCGTCTGGTTCAGGGACGTGGCGACCGTGAGGCTGTCCACTCGGCCGTACGTGACCGCGCGGCTTCCATCAAGGTACGCCGCGACGGAGACGCCGGTCGCCGTGGTCTGGCCCTGGTTCGAGATCAGGGCGTACACGGTGAAGGGCTGGTTCTGCAGGACGGTCATCGCGGGGCTCGCCGGCGCAACCGTGAGGTCCGGACCGGTCCGCACCTGGACCGCGAGGGACACGGTGACGGACTTCGTGTTGTTGCCCGCGCTGATCGCCGGGTACGGGTCGAAGTCCGCGCCGCCCGGCCCGGTCGTCGCCCCGAAGGTCACGATCAGCTGATAGTTGCCGAACGATTCCGCATTCGGCAGGCTGGCGGTCGTGATTACGTCGGTGTACAGCGGAATCACGGCGAGGCCGTTCGAATCCGTATGGTTCCAGGCGTTCGCCCCGCTTGCGGCCCGGCCGAGGTAGGCGAGGGTCCGCGCGCTGGGCGTCGACGAGAGACCGTTATCCGGATACTGGGCCGTCGCCGCACTCGGGCTGAGGGTCGACCAAATCGAGGCGCCGCTCACCGGGAATCCAGTCGAGTCGACCACGGAGGCGCGGAGCCACCGCAGGAGGAACACGCTCCCGCCCGCGGCCAGCGGATCGTAGGCCGGCTGCCAGGTCGACTTGAGGACCGGGTCTTCCGATCGGTCGATCGTGACGGCGTACAGGTACGCGTTCGAGGTCCCGTCGACCCGAAGCGCATTGTGCAAGCCGACGACGTTGGAGAAGTCGACACCGATGTACGAGTCGTACGCGTAGAGGTTGCTTGAGGCGGTCAGGGCCACGTTGCCTTCAATCGGGCCCGTGGCGTTGCCGCTGCTCGCAGTCGTGTTCTCGTAGATCCGCTCGATTCGCGATCCGTAAAGGCTCGCAGTCGTGGACGCCCACGAGATGAGCGGGCTGTCGTCGTTGTCATCGTCGTATACCCCGAGGCCGAAGAGCTCGGACGACGAGAAACCGGTGATCGTCGAACCGGTCATGTCAATCGTCGCGCCGGTCGCGTTGAACCAACCGGGGAACTTCAGGATCGCTCCGTTCTTCATCGCGAAGTGACTGTTCGCTCCGGAGACGGTGAAGGCGAGCTTGAGGTACGGATTGATGGCGTCCGTTTGCGTCGTGACAATCGAGTGGTCGAGGATGAGTTCGCCGCCCGCGTTCACGTTGAGCGCGTAGCCTTGATGCGAAGTGTCTTTGGCGAAGCTCAGGCCGCTGTTGATCAGCGTGAGGCTTCCGCCCGCGTTGATATTGATCGTGCCGTCGACGGTATACGGGGTCCCGGTGCCCGTGCACACCTGGGCCGTCGTGATCGTCCAGTCTCCGGTAATGACGCCACCGACCTGGTCGCACGTTCCGGCCCGCGCGGCCGGGCTCAGTGCGACGAAGGCGGCAAAGAGGCCACCCAGGGCGACGGACCAAACGATCAAACACGTCAGGGCCTTTGCATTCCGTTCGGATCGGCTAGACAACCCAAGACCTCCTGAGGTCGAGTCGGCCGAACGTATCCGGAGGACTACGACCGGTGGGCATGTTGCGCGGGCCATCCGGGGCCTCTTTATAAATAGGTTACCGCGCGATTATCTATCCCGATACGCACCTGTTCTCACACGAAAGAATAACGCCGGAATATGGAGGAAAACATTTTATCATTTCGTGAATATAGAAATGAGCAAAAGTCGATGAAAATGGACCAAAAAGTGCATGAAAAGCCGGATGGACGGAGGTCCCGCGCACGCTAGCGTCGCCCCGACCGCCGGCTCAAATCACTTTCTTCTTCATGACCTTCTTCACGCTCACCGGGGCCTTCTTTGCCTTGTCGTCATCGGACGCCATCCGGTGGCCGCACGCGTAGCACATGATCGCATCGGACGAGATCATCGTGCCGCAGGCGGGACAGGGAATCTCGGACTCGCCCTCCGTCTCGGAGGTTTCTTCCGCGGCCGTCTCATCCTGCAGACGGTGGCCGCACGCGTAGCACATGATCGCATCGGACGAGATCATCGTGCCGCAGGCGGGACACGCCATCTCCGATTCGCCGCCGGCAGCGGGCTCGGCTTGGACCACGACCTTCGCGACGGGTTTGGCCACCTGCACGACCGCGACGGGCATTTGGGCCGCGGGCTTCGCGGCCACGGGAGCCGGGTTGGACGGCACCGGTTGGGGCCGCAGTCCTGCCTGGGGTGCGGGCGTCGTCGGGACGACTTTCACGGAAACGGCAGGCATTGAAGCGGGAGCCCCCGCCATTGCCTTCATCGACTGTTCCTGGGCGAGCAGCGCCTTCTCGCGATCGAGGAGTCGCTTCCCTTCTTCCGCGATTTTCGCGCGGGCTGCCGCGAAGTTCTCTTCCTCGACGGCGAGCTTCCTCTCGCGCTCCATGAGCTCGCGGTTCCGACCGATCTGCGCATCGAGCGTCGCCTTCTGATCTTCGAGGAGCTTGACGATCTGCTCCTGCCGCGCGGCGATCTCGGTCTTGCGCGCCGCGATGTCTTTCGCGTGCGTGACCGCTTCCGTGTCGCGCCGACCAATCTCCTCGTCCCGCCTCACGAGGGAGTCGAGGCGTTTCGCGAGTTCCTGCTCCCGGGAGACGAGCGAGTTCTCTTTGGCGAGCACCTGTTGTCTCGTGACCTCGAATTCCTGCTCCCGGTCCGCGATCGCCCGTTCACTCTGCTCCAGTTCCTTCTCGCGGGCGCGCATTCCTTTCTCCCGGCCGACGAGCGAATCCCGCTCGTCCGCGAGGGAGGTCCGCTCCTGGTCGAGGACCCGCCGGTCTTCCTCGATCTTGGACCCGTGTTCCTGGAGCGCGGCCTCGCGCTCTCGGAACTCCGCGTCCCGGGACTTCAGGCTTTCTTCGAGCTTTTTCAGTGCGTCCAGCGCGTCGAGGATTGATCCGTCGGCCATCTACAGTGCCCTCCGATGTTGGTGCATGGCGCCGAGCCTCCCAGGCGTCGGCGTGCAAACGTGTTTCATGAATTCCCTCCCGTCTCGAAGATCGGTCCGAGGACGGTCAGCCCGCCTTTCCGGACCTCGATCGCATGCTTCTCCATCGAGTGGTCGACCGATCGCATCTTCTCCACCTGGAGATACCGAACGAGCTTGCCGCGGGATCGGTCGAGGCCCAGAATCACGATGCCATCGACGAGAAACCCCTCGTTCCCGAGGAGCTGGCTCTCGCCGTTCGGCGCGCGCTCCATGACGACGAGGGAGGTGAGTTCGTTGTCGCGGAGCATCTTGAAGAAGTAGAACATCCGTTTTCGCATGTTGGTCGTGTTCTCCATGAGCGAGTAGAGCGCGCCGAGCGAATCGAGCGCGAAGAGCTTGAACTTGTGACCGTGCACCTTGCGGTAGTGGCCGATCATCCGCTCGATGAACGCCAAGTAGTCCGTCTGGTCCTCCGGGCCGACGACGGCGTCGATCTCCCGCAGATCCGTGAAGTCGCTGATCTGCATGTTCATCGAGAGCTCGACCCCGAGGGACTCCATGTTCCTCAGATGCGACTGGACCGTCTCCTCGAGCGTGGTGTACAGCCCGAACTCGCCGGTGTCCTTCAGGTAGCGCGACATGAGCGTGTAGCAGAAGGACGTCTTCATCGATCCCGGCGGGCCCGTCACGAGGATGACCTTCGGTGGGAGAATGTCGCTCCGAATCACTTTGTCCAGACCCTCGATTGCACTGCGAAATGCCATGGCCGCGCCGGATACGCATCACACGGGGGCAAGGCTCACTTAATCGTTTTGAGGTGATTATCTGGGCTGAGGACTTATCATTCTCTGAACTGAGTCCGGAAAGTCTTTGTACGCTGCTTCAAGATAGAAACGCGTCGACGAATTCGAGGTGTCGGCTTACGCCAGCGAAGGAAACGAAAGTCTGTCCCGTCTGTGACACACCGATCGACGCGAACGCGCGTGTGTGCCCTTCGTGCCAGACGGACCTCACCTTGTTCGACATCGGCGGAGGCCTCGACCCGACCGACACGCCCGTGAAAGACGGACGGAGCATCGACGAAATCCTGGCCTCGATCATGGAGGGCAAGGAGGACCACCGGGAAATCTTCGAAACGCTGAAGAACGTCGCCCGAGAAACGCCGGAATCGGCCGACGTCGACGCCGCCACGAAACCCCGGGCCGCGACGGAGGCCGCGGCCGACCTCGGCGAGCAGTTCCTGTGTCCCGTCTGCGAGACGCTCGTCTCGGCGGACGCGACCGTCTGTCCGGGTTGCGGGGCCGAATTCTCCGAGGGCGAGGCCACGGAGTACGAGTGTCCGGTCTGCAAGGCCTCGGTCCCGGCCGATGCGGATCTTTGCCCGAGCTGCGGAGTCCGCTTCGCCGAAGACCCGCAGACGGCGACGGCGCGGATGGGGAAGATCCGAGAACCGCCGCCGATCGTCGAGGCTGTCCGGACGGAGGCTCCTCCGACGCGGTCGTTCGCCACGCCCGCCGCCAGCGGCAAGCCGACGCGGTCTCCCCTCCAAAACCGGATCGACCAACTTCGCCGAACCCGACGGGAATCAGAACGCCGGATCCCGACGGGTGACCGAAAGCTCCTCTACCGCGAACTCCCCAAATTGGTGAACGAGGTGAAGCCCCTCCTGGTCTCCGCGAAGCGGATCGGGCTCGAGATCGAGGAGGGGAAGCGGATCATCAACGACGCGATCCAGGCCGGCAAGGGACGCGACATCGAACGCGCGGTCACGCTCATCGCGGAGGCGCGTCGAACGTTGGACGTCGCGTTTGTCGACTTCATCGGCGGACAGATCGACACTGTCATGCAGGAGCTCCGAGCCGCCAAAGGGGACGCGGGCGTCCAGGCGGCCACGCCGAAGCTCCAGGAGGCCGTCGGCCGAATGGAGGCGGGCGACTACGACGCCGCGTGGGACCGGTTCCAAGGGGCGCTCGGGACGTTCCACACGGAGGCGAAAGACTTCCATGAGGCGCGCAAGATCATCGACGATGGCGATCGGACCGTGCGCGAGGTCCGGTCGATGGGCATGGACCTCCGCGACCCGGAGCGGCTCCTCCGGCAAGGGCGGGAGTCGCTCGACCGGCGGGATGTGGCAGGCGCCCTCCGGTTCGGGCAGCAGGCGCAGGAACGGATGAAGCGGGACGTGCCGGCGTTCGTCCAGGACCAGATGCGGAAGGCGCGGAACGAACTGTTGGACCTGAAGGTGCGCGGCAACGACCTCTCTCGACCCATCGGCATCCTCAAAGAAGCGAGCGCCTACGTGAAGCGGGAGGCGTGGGGCGACGCGCTCCGGCAGATCCGCGAATTCCACAAGGCCGTTCAGGGCCTCGGCTAGCCCGCTCGCGATTACGGATAGCGGATCACTTCCATCTCCCGTTCGAGCACCTTGAGCTCCTGGTCTTTCAGGGTCGCAGGCCCGAGGGAGATGATGAACGCATACCGGCTCTCGGAGATCGCGTCGAGCAGCCGCCGGACGAACATGAGGACGGCGTCGAACGAGTTGTTCGAGACGAGGTACTCGATCCCGTCCAGGAGGATCGCGCCTCGGGGCTGCTTCCCCATGAAGTCCTCGATCTCGTAGACGATCCGCTCCAGGGTCGGCGCGATCGTCTCTTCCGCCGACCCCTCGCGGTCCGTGAGCCACAGGACGCGCTCCGTCGGAAGGTCGTGCGCCTGCCGGACCCGTTTCGGGTTCGTCCGACTGATGACCAGGCCGCCGCCCCCGCCACCGAGGAAATCCGTCAAGAGTCGGAACGCCTTCGCGGGTCGTTCCTCCTCTATCAGGTAGCTGCGGCCTGGTGTGAGTTCGTGGTTCGCCGGCGCAGAGACTGTCGGCCGGGCCGTCTCCTCCGGCGCGATCCGCTCGGACACCGGCGACGCGATCGGTTCCGCGGACGGCTCGGCGGTCGCACCGGACAAGACTTCGCGGGCGAGATCCTGCGTGATCGGGCGATTCATCAACGAGGAGAACGCGACGACTCGGTTGAACGCCCCGCCGAGCTCTCGCACGTTGTTGTCGACGAGATTCGCGATGCACGTCAAGACTTCGCCTTCGATGGAGACATTCTCGTCGCGGGCGCGGTGTTCGAGGATGGTGACCCGCATCAAGAGGTCCGGAGGCTCGATGCCCGCGACGAGGCCCGATTCGAACCGGGAGACGAGGCGGTCGTCGAGGTTCGGGATCGCCTTTGGGGGCCGGTCGCTCGCCAGGACGAGCTGCTTCTCCTTGTCGTGCAGATCGTTGAACGTGTGGAATAGTTCCTCGTGAATCTCCGGCATACCGCTCAGGAACTGGATGTCGTCGATCATCAGGCAATCCATGCCACGAACGCGGTCTCGGAACGCGGAGAGGGTGCCGACCTCCTTCGCGTTCGCAAGGCTCGACGCGAACGCTTCGCAGGTCAGGTAGAGCACTTTCGATTCGTTCGCATGGGCCAAGATGTAGTTCCCGATCGCGTGCAGGAGATGCGTCTTCCCGAGGCCCGGACCCGAGGTGATGAGGAGTGGATTGTATTCCTTCGCGGGCTGCTTCGCGACCGCGACCGCCGCGCCGTGCGCGAACCGGTTGCTCTCCCCGACGATGAACGACTCGAACGTGTATGTCTGGACGAGGTTCGTCGCCGCATCCCGGGCGGGCATCGATTCTTCGAGCACCTTCCGCGCGATGTC
>VBLZ01000066.1 GCA_005878515.1 Methanobacteriota archaeon
CGATCCCGCGGACCTCGCCCACGCGGTCGTGACCGTCGAAGATCTCGTCCAACCGCTTCCGGATGAGCGCCTCAAGCTTCTTCGTCTTCGGAAGCGCCTTCTGGATCACATCGATCGCCTCGAGCGCCGCGGCGCAGACGACGGGATTGCCGCCGAACGTGCCCCCGAGGCTCCCGGGTCCCGGTCGATCCATGACCGCAGGTTTGCCGGTCACCCCGCCGAAGGGCAGGCCGCCTCCGACCGCCTTCCCGCTGACCAGGATGTCCGGCACCGTGTTCCAATTCTCGATCGCCCAGAGCTTCCCGGTGCGGCCCATCCCTGCCTGGACCTCGTCGTCCACGAGCACGATGCCGTGCGCGTCGCACAGCTTGCGGAGGAGCGGGAAGAACTCCTTCGGCGGGACGATCATCCCGCCTTCCCCTTGGACCGGCTCCGCGAGGATCGCGGCGACGCGGCCCGCGGCCTCCGGCTGGTTGATGAGCCGCTCGATTTCCTCGACGCGGGCTTTCGCGCATTCCGCGGGCGGAAGTCCCTGCGGGTCGCGGTACGGGTACGCGTAGTCCGCGAGGATCACCTCCCGGACGAGCGGACCGAACCCGTCGCGGTACGGCTTGTCCTTCCCGGTGAGGCTGATGTCGAGGAGCGTGCGCCCGTGGAACGCGGTCTTGAAGGAGACGAGCCACGCCCGCTTCGTTGCGGCGCGCGAAATCTTGACCGCGTTCTCGATCGCCTCGGACCCGGAGTTCAGGAAGATCGATTTCGTCAGTCCGGGCGGGCAGATCTCCGCCATGCGCGCCGCGAGGTCCGTGTACGGCGCGTAGGTCGCGACCATGAAGGAAATGTGGGTGAGCCGGTCGAGTTCGTCTTTCGCGGCCCGAATCACGGAAGGCGGACGATGGCCCGCGGTCTGGACGCCAATGCCGCCTCCCAGGTCGATGTACACGTTCCCGTCGGCATCCTGGACGAACGGTCCTTCCGCGGCCGTCACGTCGATGGGGAGGGCGACCTTGACGGCGTTCGTGATGAACCTCTCCTTTCGCGCCATCGCGGCTTTCGACTTCGGTCCGGGGGGGACCGCGACGATCTTCGGTCCGCGGAGATCCTTCGGTGTGCGCTTCGCCATGGTATCGTGGCCCGGGCGAGACCGGTACGGCTCGCCGACGAAGAGGGATTGGGAGACGGGAATATAGGCTTTCCATGGCTCGGGCGTGCGGATCAGCCGGACGCCTCGACCAGCCGTGCCTCCCGGAGGACGCGGAGGTGCTTCACCCATGCCGACCGGCCCCAGAAGTAGTACACGACGACCACGAAGGCGATCGTGGGCAACGCCGCGGAAATCGTTTCCCGCAGGGTCGGGAAGCCGAACGCGATGATCCAGTACAGGGCGGTTCCGCTGAGGAGGGTCACGACCGCGGGCCAGTTCCATCCGCCGCGGTACCAGTAGTGGCCACCTTGTTGTGCGAAGAGATCGTCGGAGTACCGACGCGCCTTCACGAGGAAATAGTCCACCAAGGTGAGGGTCCACAGCGGCACGACGATGGCGCCCAGGAAGTCCAGGAAGAAGATGTACGTGAAGACGAAGTTCGTCTCGAACAGCGGGAGAAGGGCCAGCGGGACCACGATGACCGCGGAGAGCAGAAGGAGCCTCCGCATCGATGCTTTCCACCGCGTCGCGATGTTCGTAATGCCGAGCGCGGACGCGTAGATGTTCCCCGCGTTCGTGGAGATCGTGGCGAAGAGGATGATTAGGTACGCCCCGACGCCGAACCCGAGCAGGGTCGCCTTGTAACTCGGATCCGAAATCGCCGCGAAGTTGACGGCGCCGGGAGGGGCGGTGACCAAGAACGCGACGGTCATCAACGCGCCAACGGAGAAGAACCAGTACTGCGCCAATGATGCGCCCGCGAACGGTCCCCAGGTGCCGGCTTTCTTAGATCGCGCGAAACGGCTGAAGTCGCCGATGAACTCCCACGTCCAATTGTAGGCGATCAGCAGGTCGAGCAGGAGCGGGAAGGTGAGGGTGTACGTGAATCCGGTTCCCAGGGCCCCGGCCGTGAACGTGAATGACAAGGGTCGCGCGGGCCGCCATGCCCAGAGTTGTGCGAAGTCGAAGTCCTTCAGTACGATATACGACGCGTAAGCGCCCAAAGCGACGAGCGCGACCGTGGAGACCCAGTTCAGATATCGAATCGCGCGATGCCCCGCGGTCGCGAAGAACCCTTGCAGAAAGCAGATCAGGAGAATCGACGGGATGAGATAGTAGTTGATCGGAAAGCCCGCGGGAGTGTGGAACGCATCGGGCCAGCCGAGGGTGAGGTTGAAGACGAACGACATCGAGATTGCGGCGATGAACACGTTCACCGCGGCCCATCCGTACCCGAAGAAGAGGTAGAAGAGGGAAGGCAACTTGCTCCCGCGCAAGCCGAACGCGGGTCGAAGGAGGGACACGGAGGACGCGCCTTTGTCCGCCGCGATGTAGCCGATGAGGGCCCACGGGATGAACGTAATCGTGGAGACGAGGAAGATCAGCGCGAACGCGCCAGGCAGGCCGTACGCGCCGGTCATGTAGCCGCCGTACAACCACGCCGCCGGCAACGAAGCGGCGGCGAACCAGAGGGCGAACTGATCCCAGCCGGTGAACGCGCGGGCTTCGGTGGGTACTTGGTCGGTCGCCTTGTACTCGGCGACGATGACGTCGAGGCCCCGGAAAACCTTCACGCGCGCGACGCATTCCGCAGGGCTATTTGAGGATTCTCACGGAAGGCTCAGCCGGCAGGGATCGCGGGGAATTCGATCGGGACCGCGGTCCTGGGATCGCGCCGCGGGAACTCTTTCACGTAGGCGCCGTAGTAGGGAACGCGGTTCGCGACGACTCGGCGGAAGGCGTCCCGCAGACCGTCATCATCCAGGCCGCGGGTCGGGATGAGGTCGTCGTTGCGGTTCAGGCACCCTTTCAATTCCCCCTGATGCGTCACGCGGATCCGGTGGCAGTTCATGCAGAACTCCGCGTTGTACACCGGGTCGACGACCTCGACCTCGGCGCGGTTGAAGAGGTAGATCCGGCGGTGATGCATCTCGCGCACCAGGACTTTGTCGGCCCGACTCTCCAGCCATTTCTTGAGACGGTCGATGTCGACCATCCAATCCTGTTGACCGACGAGCTCCGGCATGAATTGGATGAGCTGGAGCTTGAGCCCATCGCCGTCGGAGATGTACTCGATCATCCGCGGGATGTGCGGGAGCGTCTGCTTGAACACGACCATGTTCAGCTTGACAGGCTTGAGGCCGACCCGGAGCGCCTCCTGGATCCCGCGGAGGACCGGCGCGAGCTCGCCTTTGCGGATGTCTCGGAACGCCGCAGGATCGAGCGAATCGATCGAGACGTTGACGCGTTTCAGGCCCGCGTCCCGGAGGCCCTCGGCCCGTTTCGCGAGCATCGAGCCGTTCGTCGTCATCGAGACGTCCGGAAGCTGGCGGACCGAACGATCGATGATCTGTTCCATGTCCAGCCGGATGAGCGGTTCGCCGCCTGTGAACTTCACTGAGCGGATCCCGAACTCGCGGGCGACGCGCAGGAGCCGCTCGATCTCGGCCACGGACATCTCGTCCTCATGGGGCATCCGCGGCTTCAGGATCGGACCGAGGCCCTCGTCGTGGCAATAGATGCAGCCGAAGTTGCATCGCTTCGTGACGCTCACGCGGATATCCGTGACTTCGCGTCCGAATGCGTCGACGAGCATGAGCCCTCATGGGAAGGTGGCGTCGCG
>VBLZ01000175.1 GCA_005878515.1 Methanobacteriota archaeon
TCTGGCCCGGGCCGACGGCCCCTCGGAGTTCCGAGTCCGTGCGGTCTCGGGTCACATGGAGACGATGATGTGGCTCATCCCGCAATTCGTGCCGTGCCGGTTCGCGGTGGCGCGAGAAGCCGGCGGATGGAAGGTGAGCGTCGAGCCCGGCGATTAACCGTACATGCTCGGACGCGGGGGTTCCGTCGGTTTCTTCGCCGCCTCGGTCTGGTGGTGAATCGACTTGAGCTGCATCTCGATCCGCTCGGCCTCTTCGTAAAGCGGCCGGGCGTCGAGTTCCGTGTGAAGGAGCAACTTGTCGATGATCTCGATGGCGCGGGCTGCCGCACGGGCGTCCGGGTAATCGGGATGGGCCTCGCTCAGGAGGGTGATCACGTCGAAGTCGCGTTTGCGGCCCTCGTTCAGGAGGACGCCGGCCACGCCCGTGATGACGCCTTCCTCGAACACCGTGATGCCGTTCTTGCGGATCATGTCCATCGCCTTGTCGGTCGATCCGATACCGTACACCTCGACTTGGCGCTCGGCCTCGTCTTCGCGCGCGTCGACGATGAGTCCCTCCGGGCATACGAGGAGGTTGCAGCGGGCGTCCTGGGCCCAGTCGAGGACCGTCGCCGCGATCGCCTTGATCAGGTTCGGCGGCGGCTGGAACTCGGAGATGAACACGACGATCTGGTCATGATCGTCCACCTTCGAGCCGGCGTAGATCCGTACCGGGTTCATCGGCTGGCCGTCCCGGACGAGTGCGACGGTCGGGAAGTAGATGGAGTCCATGATCCCGATCTGCGTCAGATTCAACGCGTTGATCAGGTAGTTGGCCACGATGGAGCTGACGAGGCCCACGCTCGGGAATCCATCGATCACGGTCGCCCCGCGGAGGTCCATCCGTTTGAGCTCGTAAATCTGGATTCCTTCCATGCGGCGCGGTCCATCTCGGACAGGTTACTTAAACATACCCGGCACGAGTCCGTGCCCTGAGAACACATCACTCCATCGGGAGAATTTCGTGCGTATTGACAAACTCCACGCCAGCGCGACGCAGCATGATTCCGACCGTGCAATATTTCTCCGACGAAAGGTCAATCGCTCTCTTTACCGCCGAATCCGGGATATCTCTTCCGCGGATCTTGTAATGCAGCCGAATCTTCGTGAAGACTCTCGGATTCTCCGTTGCCCGTTCTGCGTCGGCCTCGATTTCGAGCGACGTGAAGGGGACGCGCTGCTTCTGCAGGATCAGGACGATGTCCGCAGCGGTACAGGCCATCACAGATAGGAGGGCCCCTTGGACCGGGCTCGGACCCTGCCGGTCCTCTCGGTCGCCCGCATCGAAGAGGACCTCCGGGGCCTCCTCCGCCCTTGCTCGAAATCGCAACGCGTCGACGTGGACCAAATGGGCTTTCATCGCTTCCGCCGGCCCTCGCAGGTCGGCGCGCTAGATGAACTTCGCTCCGAACCCGCAAAGTTGTTATTCGGCCCGCCCATCGGATGGCCGTGCGACCGCGCGTGATCATCAACGCCGCGATGAGCATCGACGGGAAGATCGCGCTCTCGGACGGCACCGGCGTTCGACTCAGCAACGAGCAGGACCTCCGCCGCGTGCACCGTCTTCGCGCGTCAGTGGATGCGATCCTGGTCGGTGTCGGCACGGTCCTGAAGGACGATCCGAAGCTAACCGTGAAATCGGAATACGCGAAGGGGCGGAATCCACTCCGGGTCGTCCTCGACTCGGATGGAAAGATTTCGGAATCGGCCCACGTCTTGGACGGAAGCGCCCCGACGCTAATCGTCACGTCGGAGGAAAGCGGCCGTTCGTTCCCGCATGCCGAGGTCCTGCGCCTGGGCAAGGACGAGGTGAATCTGCAGGCCCTCCTCGATCGTCTCGGGGCGCGGGACGTGAAGACGCTTCTGGTCGAGGGAGGGAGCACCGTCATCTGGTCCTTCCTCCGCCAAGGCCTGGCAGACGAGCTGAAGGTCTTCGTCAGCAGCCGGGTGCTCGGTGGCCACGCGGCCCCGACGCTCGCCGGCGGTGCGGGATTCACCTCGCTCGACGAGGCGCCTCGTCTCCGTTTGGACCGGATTGAGCGGCTCGGTGATGGCGCCCTCCTCGAGTACGCGGTGGTCCGGTGAGAGAGTCCGACTTCATCGTTCGTCCAGAGCATTTTCTCCGCTACCTGCGGGAATCCTTGGGGCTGCGTCGTGCAGAGACTCATCTTCCGCGAATCGGCATCATCGTGTTCTCGTCCTCCGATTTCCGGGCCCTCCACCAATCCGTCGATGGACAACGGAAGGGCTGGAATCGCTGGCTGAGTGTGGGGAAGGCGGGAAGGAAGTCGGTCGTCGTCGCTCGATCCCCAATTGGGGCTCCCGCGGCGATCATTACGATGGAAGAGATGACCGCCTTGGGTTGCCGCACCATCCTAACGTTCGGCGCGTGCGGCTCCCTCGTGCCTGACCTTGTGATCGGTGACCTCGTGCTTCCCACCTTTGCGATCTCCGACGAGGGGACGTCTCGGCACTACGGGAAAGCGCAGCGCCTCCGGCCCGACGCAAACGTCCGTCGCGCGATCGTGGCCGGCTTGGAGGACATGTCCCGTCAATTTCGTCCCGGTGGAACGTGGACCACCGACGCAGTCTATCGAGAGTCACGCGCGCGAGCCCGACAGCTGGTCGCACGCGGTGTCGTCGCAGTCGAGATGGAGGCGGCCGCCGTCTGGGCGGTCGCGCGCCATCGCGGTGTTCGGGCCGCGAGCCTTTTCGTTGTTTCCGACGAGCTCGGTGGCGAAGGATGGAATCCGGGGTTCGATGACCCGAGGTTTCTCGCCGGAAAGAGGCGAGCCCGGCGGTTGCTGATGTACGTGATCTCGAGAGGCGTGGTATGAAGCTCCTCTGCGATCACATGCTCGGAAGTCTCGCACGCTGGTTGCGGTTCATGGGCTACGACACCGCATACCCGGAACCGGGTCCGGACCGCGATCTCATCGATCGTGCGCGGAAGGAGGGGCGCATCCTCCTGACCCGTGACAAGGAACTCGCCGCCCGAGTCTCCGGTGCGGTCCAAGTCCGGAGCGACGAGCTCGAAGCGCAGATTCGCGAGGTCGCGGGCGTCCTCGAGCTACGGCTCGTGGATCCGATGTCGCGGTGCTCCCTTTGCAACGAGGTCCTCGTTCCGATTCCGGCCGAACACGTGAAAGGTCTGGTGCCGGAGGCCGTCCGCTCCCGTCACCAAGAGTTTTGGCGATGCCCCTCCTGCAAGCGCGTCTATTGGCAAGGCAGCCACTGGGACAAGATGGTCGAGCGGCTGAACCACCTTGACCTCCCGCGCGCACCCTAGCATCCATGCGCTTGCGGACCTTCCCGCGCGAGCGAAACCCTGATATGGCGAATCGAAAATGGGGTGAGGGTCCAGCGGATGGATGGCTCCCTTATCCTCGAGGACGGAACGGCCGTCCGGGGAGCGTTTTTCGGGGCGCGACGGAGGGCTTTCGGCGAGCTCGTGTTCAACACGAACATGACCGGCTACACGGAAGCGCTCACCGATCCCTCGTACCGCGGCCAGATTTTGATGATGACGTATCCGCTGATCGGCAATTACGGCGTTGACCCGGAGACGATGGAGTCCGAGACGATTCAGCCGACCGGATTCGTCGTCCGAGAGGCGTGCGCGGCCCCCAGCCATCCGCGGAGTTCGCTCGGCCTTTCCGAATTCCTGAAGACCTATGAGACTCCGGCGATTGAGCGGGCGGACACCCGAGCTCTCACGATCAAGATTCGCTCGAAAGGGACGATGAAGGCCGCGATCGTCCCCGCCAAAGAGGACGTCGACGCCGTCGTCCGCCAGGTCCGCAAGTCTCCGCACCCCGACACGAGGAACCTCGTCGGCGAGGTGAGTTGTCGGCGGGTCGAACGGTATCCCGGTTCCGGAAAACGGACCCTCGTCGTGGTCGATTGCGGCGTGAAGCGAAACATCATCCGCGAGGCCCAGCGGTATGCAGACGTGATTCGCGTACCGTACGACGCGACCTCGGACGAAATTCTGGCGCACAAGCCGGATGGAGTCATCTTGTCCAACGGTCCCGGGGATCCGGCCCATCCAGAGATTCGCGCGACCGCGGTGAAGGCGGCGAAAGACCTCGTGGGCCGTACGCCTCTTCTCGGAATCTGTCTCGGCCATCAGCTGCTGGCCCTTGCCTTCGGCGGGAAGACGTACAAACTGAAGTTCGGACACCGGGGAGGCAACCAACCGGTCAAGGATCTTCGGAGCGGACGCGTCCACATCACATCGCAGAACCACGGATTCGCGGTCGACGCGGACTCGCTCCCCAGTTCCGAGTTCGAAGTCACGCACTTGAATCTCAACGACGGCACGCTCGAAGGCATGGCCCACCGGGATCTCCCGATTTTCTCCGTGCAATACCATCCCGAGGCGCGCCCCGGGCCCTGGGACAACGGGTACATCTTCCGAGATTTCGTGGCGGAGCTCAAGGGGGCGTAGCATGGGCTCAGGAGGTGGGGCCGATGCCCAAGCGCGGGGACGTTAGGACCGCGATGGTCGTTGGTTCCGGACCGATCGTTATCGGCCAGGCAGCCGAATTCGACTACTCCGGGACGCAGGCCTGTCGGTCCCTCCGCGAAGAAGGCGTGCGGGTCATCCTCGTGAACAGCAACCCCGCGACGATCCAGACGGACCCAGAAACCGCGGACGCGG
>VBLZ01000176.1 GCA_005878515.1 Methanobacteriota archaeon
CGCAAGTATCTGAGCCGAACGGACGGCGCTCGCCAAGAATCTAAAAAGAACCCTTATAAGTGACCGCTTGATTAGCGGCCCGAGGTTTATCATATGCAGCCGGGCCAGATGGCGTACGACCGCGCGATTACGGTCTTCAGCCCCGACGGCCGCCTGTTCCAGGTGGAATACGCTCGCGTGGCGGTTACCCGCGGCAACACCACCGTGGGCCTGAAGTTCAAGAACGGCATCGTCCTGATGGCCGACAAAAAGATCGGATCCCGGCTCGTCGAAACCTCCTCGATTGAGAAGATCTTTCAGATCGACGAACACGTCGGGGCGGCGACCTCCGGCCTCGTCGCCGATGCGCGGGTCCTCGTGGACTATGCCCGGCTCGTGGCGCAGATCAACAAGGTCACGTACAGCGAGAAGATTGGCGTCGACCTCCTCGTCAAACGCATCTGCGACTACAAGCAGAACTACACCCAATACGGCGGCGTGCGTCCATTCGGGACGGCGCTCCTCGTGGCGGGCGTGGACGACCTCGGGACCCATCTGTTCGAGACGGATCCGAGCGGGGCGCTCGTGTCCTACAAGGCCGGCAGCATCGGGCAGGGCCGCCAGGCGGTCATGGAACTCCTCGAGGAGAAGTACAAGGACAACATGGCCCAGGACGACGCGATGATCCTCGGTCTTCAGGGCCTCCAGAAGGCCGCCGAGGGCGAGAAGCTCGATGCCCGCGCGATCGAGGTCGGCTTGATCGTCGAAGGCGAGAAGTTCCGTCGGCTCTCGGAGTCCGAGGTCGGCCAGTATCTCACTCGCATCCCGACAGCGTCGTAGGCGAGCGAGGTCATGCCTAAAGAGCTCCGATCGGACCGTCGCGACGATATCTTCAAGGAATACGTAATTGCCCGCATCGAGAAGGCGGGCGAGAAGTTCGAGGTCCTCGTGAAGCCGGACGCAGTCCAGCGGATCCGGGACGGCAAAGAGGTTGACCTCCTTCGAGAGCTGGCCATTGACGAGATTTTCAAGGATGCCCACAAAGGTTCGAAAGCCTCCGAAGAGAAGATGATGGATTTCTTCGGGACGACGGAGCCCCTGGCGGTCGCGAAGCAGATTGTCCAGCGCGGCGAGATTCAGCTGACGACGGAGCAACGTCGACAGATGTTGGAGGCGAAGCGCAAGCAGATCGTCCAGTACATCGCCGCGAACGCGATCAACCCGCAGACGGGCGCGCCGCATCCGCCGCAACGGATCGAGAACGCGATGGAAGAGGCGAAAGTCCACGTCGACCCGTTCAAGAGCATCGAGGAGCAGGTGAAGGAGGTCCTCGACGCCCTCCGGCCTCTCATTCCGATTCGCTTCGAGAAGGTTCGGATTGCGGTGAAGTTGAGCGCCGAAGACAGCGCGAAGGCGTACGGCGACCTCAAGTCGTTCGGAACGATCCTGAAGGAGGAATGGTCTTCGACTGGCGCGTGGCTCGGAGTCGTCGAGATGCCCGCCGGGCTGCAGACCGAGTTCCTTGAGCGTCTCAACGCGAAAACGAAGGGAAACGTGGAGACCCGGATTCTGAAAGCGGACCAGCGGATCTGAGAGCGCCGCAAAGACCGGAAGCCTCAAGTAGCCGCCTCGGTTTCGACGCGTTGCGTGAGAGAGAGACACCTATGCAGAGCAGTGGGGCGCTCCGCCCGATCGTCATTCCGGGCGAAGCCGTCGGCGGCCCCGGGCTGAAACCCGGGCCGGGCACATACAGCGAAGGCGGACGTGTTTTCGCGGCGCAATTGGGCATTCGGGACGAGCATGAGGGTCTCGTCAGCGTGATTCCGCTCAACGGGCGGTACATCCCGCAACGGGGCGACGCCGTCATCGGCGAGGTCGTCGACCAAGGCCCCTCGCATTGGCTCGTCGACATCCATTCGCCCTATCCCGCTCCTCTCCACGCGACGGAATCTCCGTGGCGCGTCGAGTTCGGCGACACCGCACGGTACCTGAAGGTCGGCGACGTGATCATGTGTCACGTCCTGAGCGTCGACGAGATCAAACGTGTCCAATTGACGATGCAGGAGCGCGAGGCACGCCGCCTGAACGGCGGCATGGTGATCGAGATCTCGCCGACGAAGGTGCCGCGGGTGATTGGCAAGCAAGGGAGCATGGTGTCCCTGATCATGGACCTGACCGGCTGCCGGATCTACGTCGGGCAGAACGGTCGGATCTGGTTGGACGGGGATGATCGCAGCGCCGCGGTGGCCGCCCTGGCGATCCGCCTCATCGAGGAGCGGGCCCAGGCCGTCGGCCTCACGGAAGCCGTACGCGAACTGATCGCGCGGGAGCAACCACGAGGACGAGGGCCGCGGCCCTCCTGAGGAAGGTTTTCCATGGAAGACATCGAGCACATCGAGAAAGAGATGAAACTGATCGGCGCAGACGGACAGCGCCTGGATGGCCGGAGGTTCGATGAGCTGCGACCGATCCGGATCGAGGCTGGAGTCCTGCGGCGGGCGGATGGATCCGCGTACATCGAATGGGGCGGGAACAAGGTCCTCGCGGCGGTGTACGGTCCGCGCGAGGCGCACCCGAGGCACCTCCAGGATCCCGCGCGGGCCCTCGTCCAGTGCCGATACAACATGGCGCCGTTCAGCGTCTCGGACCGAAAGCGGCCCGGACCCGATCGTCGGTCCGTTGAGATCTCGAAGGTGATTTCCGAGGCGTTCGCCTCGGTCGTCTTCGTGGAGCAGTTCCCGCGCACGTCGGTCGACATCTTCATCGAGGTCCTCCAGGCGGATGCGGGCACCCGGTGCGCCGGCCTCACGGCGGCCAGCGTGGCGCTCGCCGATGCCGGCGTCCCGATGCGAGACCTCGTCACCTCGTGTGCGTCGGGCAAGATCGACGGTGTCGTGTGCCTCGACCTCAACAAGGACGAGGACAACTTCGGGGACGCGGACTGCCCGATGGCCATCGTCCCGCGGACCGGCGATGTCGTCCTGCTGCAGATGGACGGCCACCTCACCTACGACGAGTTTCAGAAAGCGATGGGCTTGTCAATCGATGCCACGAAACGGATCTACGAGCAGCAGCGCGATGCGCTCCGGCGTCGGTACTCGGTCACCCTCGAGGACATCCTGAAAGAGTCGCCTCCCGCCGCAGCCCCGGTCGAACCGGACGAGCCGTCGCCGCCACCCGAGGAAGACTTTGGCCCGGAGGGGATCTGATGAGCGAGGAGGTCGTGTCGGAGCTGATGCGCGCTCACGTGTACCGCCTCGCGTCGACCGGGCAGCGGGTCGACGGCCGCGGCCTCGATCAGCCCCGCCCGGTGACGGTCAACCGTGCGTTCGTCAAGACCGCCGAAGGGAGCGCCCGCGTGAAGCTGGGGAACACGGACGTCCTCGTCGGCATCAAGATGTCCGTCGGCGAGCCGTACCCCGACACCCCGAACACCGGCGTGCTGTCGACGAGCGTCGAGTTGATCCCGATGGCGAGTCCCACCTTCGAGGCCGGCCCACCGCGGCCCGATGCAATCGAGCTCGCGCGCGTCGTCGACCGAGGGGTCCGGGAGTCGAAGATGGTGAACATGGAGAGGCTCTGCATCACGCCGAAAGAGAAGGTCTGGATCCTGTTCATCGACATCCATGTCCTCGATTACGACGGGAATTTGTTCGACGCGTGCTCCTACGGCGCGGTCGCGGCCCTCTCCTCCACGATCGCTCCGGCGAAGGCCCAAGGCCTCGGCGACGACTTCCCGCTCCCGGTCGAGCACTGGCCGGTCAGCGTGACGACGGCGAAGATCAAGGACCTCCTGCTCGTCGATCCGAGCCTCGACGAGGAGCGCATGGCCGATGCGCGGCTCACCGTGACGACGGACGAGAACGGCGACATTCGCGCGATGCAAAAAGGCTTAAGTGGAAGCTTTACTTACGAAGAAGTGAAGCGGATCATCGAGACGGCCCAGCGCGTCGGCCGCGACATCCGCCCGCTGCTTCAATCTTCCTGAGGTCCTCCATGGCTCGTCGCACGAGAAAGGCAGGCATCGTCGCCCGTTTCGGCCCCCGCTACGGCGTACGCATTCGCCGCCGGGTGCAAGAGATCGAGGAAG
>VBLZ01000177.1 GCA_005878515.1 Methanobacteriota archaeon
CGCGAGCGTACCAAGGGTCAGGGTGAGGGCGGGCAGGAAGAGGTGCTGAGCCGCGCTCGTCAGGTGGGCTCCGTCCCACGACCAGGGGCCCAGCATGTCATCGTAGTACCCTTGGGACGGCAAGGCGGGCCACCAGGTGAAATAGTGGCCGACAATCGAGCCCTTCTCAAACACCGCGAGTAGGAGGTACCCGAGCCAGAAGATCGGCATCCCATAGAGGAAAATTCCCGTGGCGGTCGAAAGGATGTCGAAAGGCTTGCCCCGTTTCTGCGCTGCGATTGATCCAATGATCATGCCGATGATGATGGTGGCCACCGTCGAAGTGCCGACCAGGAGGAGGGTCCAACCCAAGTCCCGCATCAGCACGTCGAAGACGGGAAGGCCGAGTCGGTAGGAAATTCCCCAGTCCAGCGTGACCGTCCGTTGGAGATAGATGACAAACTGCTCCCACGGGGGCTTATCGAACCCGAAGAGCTGGCGATTGTACTCGGCGAGGCCCTGATATTTCGGGTCGCGCGGAGTCAGGCTCAGCGCTGGATCCCCGGGCATCAGTCGGAGGAGCGCGTAGTTCAGACAAATGATCCCGAAGATCGTGATCAGGGCATTAATGCCCTTTCGGACCATGACCTTCAGGATTTGCGCCAATTCGCGTCGCTCCCGTCATTGCCAAGACGTTCCATTTTCCCCATCACGGCGGCGGGGGTGGAGGCGGCTGCTCCGGCGGGGGTCCGCCGGCCGTCCGATCTTCCGTCTCGTCCTCTTTCCGCTCCTTCCGGCGACGGAGAAGCACCACCACAGCCGCGATGAGGATTGCCGCGGCAACCCCGAGCGGGATGCCATAGTTAATCCACGGATTTGACGAGCTCGGAATGCTCCCGCCCGGTGTCGAGATTGTTTGGATCACGATTTGGGCGGTCACGTTCGGGCGGTGGTTCAGGACGCCTGTCTTATTGTCCGTGACGACGGCCATCAAGCTGTACGTTCGGTTCGCCGTGTATGCGTGACGCTGACTCACCGTCCTGTCGCTCTGCGTGTTCGTGAGGTAATTCACCGCCACCGCGGAACCGTCTCCAAAGTTCCATGTGATGTAAAGCGGGTCGCCCTCCGTGTCGTTCGCCGTCAGGTTGAATTGAATCGTCTCGCCGGGCAGGCCGAAGGTGGAGTGGCTCAGTCTGAAGTCCAGGCCTTTGATTTGAGGCGGCAAATTCGCACCGGGCCCACCGCTAGCCACAATGTTCGCCGGCGTGGTTGCGCATGTTGTCCATTCGGAGTCCTTGATTCGGACCTGGATTGTGTAGTTGCCCGGCTGCGCGAACGTGTGGGTCGTGCTCCCCGAGGTCGACGTTTGGATCGGCGATCCGTCCCCGAAATTCCATGTGTAGCCGAGCGCGCCGCCCTCCGGATCGTTCGCGCTGACGCTCACGCTGACCGGCGCACCGTTGATCCACTGGACTGCCGGGAAGGATGCGACCACGGGCGCTTGGTTGTCTAGGGGAGAGACCTGGAACCAGGGGGCCGGCAAATCGCTGTCAGGAACCAGCCCCTGTTCGGACGACCAATTCCCCCAGTTGGTCCAGCCGGGGTCGGGAGGGGATGTCTGTTGCCGGACCCCTGGCGGCGTCGCGGCCGCGTAGAGGTCCTTTCGGTAGTAGGGCAGGATGTACGAATGGTAGTCGTACAACATCCGCTGCATCTCGTCCGTGATCGGCCGGCGGGCCGCAGGATCCACGATCTGGAGCGACTGATTGTATAGGGCATCGAATGTGGCGTTGCTGTAGTAATTGTCATTCGTCGGCCCGATCGCGCCGGTTGTCTCGACCTCGAGGACGTCGAGGGACGGATCCGAGGCCGGCGTGAAGATCCAATCCCACAGCCACATGTCGTAGTCAGCGCTCAACCAATAGCCGCTCATCTGGTTGGTGTTGTAGAGGCCGTAGCCCGGGCTCGTCCGGCCGAGGCGATCCGTGGTCTGGATTCCCGCCTGGGCAAGCCATGCGACGATGTCTCTGCCCGCGATTTCCCACTGTGGGCGGGTGTTCAGCGTGTAAAACCGCACGACGAGCCCGTCGATGAGGCGGCCAGTCGCATCCTTGCGGTATAGCGGTGTCGCGCCCGGCTTGTTGGCCCCGGTCCCGTCGTAGACCCACCCTTGGCTGTTGAGGAGTGCCCGGGCAGCCGCGGGGTCGAATTTGTATTGCTGACTCGCGGGGATGCTGTGGTGCCACGGGTTGACGTCGGGGACCAACGTGTCCGCCACGTTGCCATACCCGAGGAGGGCATCATCGACGAGCTTCTGTTTGTCGATGCTCATCGCGACCGCGTGCCGGAACGTGTCGTTGAGTAGGACGGGGTTCGTCGTGTAGGCGTACCCGTAGGCGGCCGCCAGCGCTGGCGTAATCACATTGATGGAAATCTCGCCGACGAATCCGAGGCTGACCGCCCACTTTGGACTCCAGGTGTTCAGCCCGACCTTGTAATCGGACGGGTCGATGCCGATGAGCGCGTCAAGGGTCGTCGCCCCCGTGAGAAAGTCATTGACCATCGTCGTCGACCCGCTGTACGAGATAAAGCGGACTTCATCGGGTCGGGATTCTTGGCAATAATACTCCAGCCCGTAGTAGTTCGGATTCTTCCGAAGGACGAGGGTCGTCGTGGTCGTGTTCGTGTAATCGTAGTACATCGCTCCGGAGCCGACCGGATACTTGATCGGAGCGTTGAGGGGCTTCGCGTAGCCGCTCCAGATGTATTGGGGCAAGATCGGAATCGCGCTCGCGGCCGAGTACATGCCCGCGAAGGGACCGTTTGTGACGATCTGGACTTGGTACGGCCCGGTCTTTGTCACAGACGCGACTGCGGCCGTGTAACTGTGGAGGATGCTTCCCTTCGTCGCGCTCTGGAGCTGGAACGAGTACACCACGTCGTCGGCGGTAACGGGGTGACTCCGGTCTCCCGGGCTCAACGGGCTCGTGAAGTACGCATCCTGGACGAGATCAAAGGTCCAGGTCTTGTTGTCCGGAGCCAAACTCCAGTGGGTCGCGAGGTCCGGGATCGCATGGTAGGTCTTGTCGTACGAAATGAGCGTGCTGTAAACGTTGTACACCACGACGTACTCGTCCGCCAGGGTGATCTTGAGCGGATTCAGGGTCGTGATGACAAGGGGATTGATTCCGATTCGGAGAGAACGGAACGGACCAGCTGCGGCCGCGGGACCAGAGGCCAGGGCAAGGAAGACGCTGAGGCCGGACAGGATCATCACGGCAACCACTGCGCATGCCATCAGCTGCTGTCGCCAGACTCGTCCGAAACGATACTGTGTCTCCTCCCCGACCATTGACGAACCCCCACGGCCACTCAGACCACGGAGCAGACGCGCTCCGTGCTATGATGTGACGAGATTCGGCGGATTCTATATAACGTTTCTCCGGACGCGCGAATTGGGACATCCGGAAGAGCGACGAGAGCTCTCCATCGCTTCGCGCGATCGACCGTTTATGAATACTCCGATTGGCTCTGCTCGCGCAGGAATTGCATTAGATAGTAATGCCCACCCGCGGACTTCCCCGAGGTGCCGGACATCTTCCAGCCGCCGAACGGCTGGACGCCGACGACCGCGCCCGTTGTGGCGCCGGCCGTCCGGTTCGCATACAAGACGCCGGCATGGACTTCCGCGAGGAACCGCCGAATCTCCGCCGGTTCGCGGCTGAAGATTCCCGCGGTGAGGCCATAGTCCACGTCGTTCGCGACTTGAATCGCGTCCCCGAGGTCATCCACCGGGACAATCGACAAGATCGGCACGAAGAGCTCTTCCTTGTTGATTCGGTGGTCCCGCGGCAGGCCGTCCACGATTGTCGGCTCCACGAAATGCCCGTTTCCCTTCAACGTTCTCCCGCCGGCGATGACCGCTCCCTTCGAGCGCTTGATTTCCGCAATTGCGTTCTCGAAGGTCGCGACCGCCGCTTCGTTGATGACGGGCCCGAGATACACGTCGCGAACGGTCGGGTCGCCCACTTTGATTTTTTCGGTCTCGGAAAGGAGCTTTGCCATGAACGCATCTTTCACGCCCTGATCGACGAGGACCCGCGAGCACGCGGAGCACTTTTGACCCCCGTAGCCGAACGCGGCCCGCATCACGCCGATCGCGGCCTTGTCCAGATCCGCACTCGCGGTGACGATCGCCGGATTCTTCCCGCCCATCTCCGTGATGATGGGCTTCGGTCGCGTCCGGGTGAACGTCTGGAGCGCCTTCATTCCGACCGCCCTCGATCCGGTGAAGACGAATCCGTCCACATCCGGATGGTCGAGGAGCTCCTGCCCGACCGTCGCGCCCGGTCCCGTGACGAAATTGAACACGCCCGCCGGAAGTCCGGCGTCCCGGAGGGTCTCGGCAAGGCGGAGGCCCATGAACGGCGTGTCGCTCGCCGGCTTGAAGACGACCGTGTTGCCCGTGATCAGCGCACCGGTCGACATCCCGGCGGCGATTGCGAGGGGGAAGTTGAACGGCGCGACGACGGCCCAGACGCCGTACGGCTTCAGGATCGAACGGGTCGTCTCCCCCGGGAGGAACGTACCCATCGGCCGTTCATACCCCTGGTTCCGTAGCATCTCGGCGGCGTACCAGCGCATCAGGTCCGCGGCCTCGTCGACATCCGCCATCGCTTCGTAGCGGTTCTTCCCGTTCTCGAACGACATGAGGGCGGCGAGGGCGAATTTGCCTTGACTGATCAGATCGGCGGCGTGTTGAACGAGTCGGACTCGGTCCGTGTAGGCGGTCGTGGACCACTGGGGAAACGCGCCCTTGGCGGCTTCCACCGCTTGCTTTGCGTGCACGCGACCCCCCTTCTGAAACAGACCCAGCACGAGCTTCGTGTCCGCCGGGCTCGTGTCGGGAAACGTCGTCTTGGACCAGACTTCCTGGCCGCCGACGATCATCGGATGCTTCTGTCCGAAATCCGCGCGGACCTTGTCGACCGCGGCCTCGTACGCGGCGTGGAATTCCTCGGTCCTGTTCATCTCGACGGCGTTCTGCCACGTCCGTTCGTTCCGGAACTCCACGATCCCACGCCCTCGGGCCCACGGATGCGAGGGGCGAGAATAAGGTTTCGCCTCGTCGGATGAGTCGGAGCCGTTCCACTCAATTCGGCGGAAAATCTCTTGGATTTTCGGCGACCGAGACCAGATCCAGGAGTTCGCGGGCTACACGATGTACGTGTCGGGCGAGCCCTCGTACTTGTCGTACTGGGCCATCGCCCCGATCGCGGCGAGCAACTCCCGAGCCCACTCCCGGGTGTACGAGTTCGGCGGGACGTCCGTCGTCGTGCCGAGCCACTCGAAGATCTCCTTGAACGCCGATCGTTGCTCTTCCTTGGTCAGGCGTGCATCGATCTTCGTGATCGTCTGCTCGAGCCGGTTCATCCCGAGGACGAACTCCTTGCACTGGGCCAGGAACTTCGCATGCTCCTCGCGCGTCATGGAAAGACCCGCCCGCCCATGCCGCCCGCCCTCCATAAAACTTCGCAAACGTTCATGGGGGCGGTCGCGGCTCGGTAGTCTCGATGACGACGTTCGTTCGGGTCGCGAAGACCTCCGACGTCCAACCGGGGGAAGGGCGGGTCGTCGTGGTCCAAGGCCATCCCGTCGCCCTCTTCAACGTCGAAGGACGGTTCTATGCGGTCTCGAACGTGTGCTTGCACCGCGGCGGCCCGATCGGGGAGGGGATGCTCGATGAAGCGGTCGTCACCTGCCCGAACCACGGATGGGAATACGACGTCCGAACGGGGACGAACCTCGCGAACCCGACGGCCCGCCTTCGGTCGTTCGAGGTCCGGATCGACGGCGACGACGTGTTCGTCGGCGCCTGAGCACCAAGGTTTATTCCGCGCATGGAGGTTCGCGCCGCGGTGGCGCTGGATGTTGTCTGGATCGGATTGACGGTCGTCGCGGTCCTGGCGTTCCTTGCGAGCGTCGCTTCCCTGGTCCAGGGCATCCGGCTCCGGGGAGGGGTCCGGCGCGGGATGCGCCTCGCCCTTGGCGCGTTCCTGCCCTCCGTCGCGCTAATCCTGCCGGTTCGCGGGCTCGACGAGGGTTTCGACGAAAACGTGCGGGCCCTCCTCTCGCAGGCCTACCCTCGGTACCGACTCTTGGTCGTCGCGGACGATTCCACGGATCCCGCCTCGGCGCGGATCGAGACGATCGCTCGCGACTTCCCGATTGTTCCCGTCACGCAGATCCTCGCGGACGCAAACCCGCTCGGCGGCAAGGTGAATGCGCTGCGGTCCGCCCTCGGCCATCTGGTTCCGGAGGACGAGGTCGTGGTCTTCGCCGATTCCGATATCCGGCCTGCGCGGGACTGGTTGCGGCAGCTTGTGCAACCGCTCGCCGATTCGACCGTCGGCGTCGCGACGGGCTTCCGCTGGTACGTGCCGCCGCGGCCGACGTTCTGGTCCCTCGTCCGCGCGGAGTGGAATGCGGTCAGCGCGAATGTGCTG
>VBLZ01000083.1 GCA_005878515.1 Methanobacteriota archaeon
GCCCGTCATCCCGCCGTACTACGCGCTCAAGATCCTGCCGTACGCGGTCCCGAACATCAAGAGCTGGAAGCAGCGCGTGTTCCGGGAGCGGGATTTCACCGACCAGGTCTTCTGAGGGAGTCCAT
Organism: Methanobacteriota archaeon; assembly: GCA_005878515.1. Taxonomy (GTDB): domain Archaea; phylum Thermoplasmatota; class Thermoplasmata; order RBG-16-68-12; family RBG-16-68-12; genus RBG-16-68-12. The sequence continues at coordinate 126 of VBLZ01000083.1, forward strand.
GGGCCTTGCCTCCTATTTCGAGACGAAAGGCGACAAAGGGATCGTGATCTTCGCCGGGAAAGGCGGCCTCGGCAAGACGACATGCAGCGCGGGACTGAGCCACTACATGGCCTCGAAAAGGAAACGGAACGTGCTCTGTTTCTCGACGGACCCGCAGGCGAGCCTGAGCGATATTTTCGACCGGGACATTTTCGGAAAGGGGCTCGTTTCCGTCATCCCGAACCTGGACGTGGTGGAAATCGATGCGGACCGGCGCGTGGCCGATTACCAAGACGAAGTGAAACAGAAGATCCTCACGATGTACGGCCTCACGGAGCTCCCGGCCGAGATCGAAGAATACATCGATTCGACGTCCGCCGAGCCCGCGATGTACGAGTCCGCCACCTACGACGCAATGGCGGACCTCGTGTCCACAAGCGGGCATGACCTCTATGTCTTCGACATGCCGCCCTTCGGCCACGGAGTCCGCATGATCGCAATGGCGGAGATCCTCAGCAAGTGGGTCGGGAAGATCACGGAGGCCCGAGAGAAGGCCCAGGAGTACGAGGCCGTCGCGGCGACCTTGAAGGGGACGAAGGTCTCGGAGGACGAGGTCCTCAAGGAGCTCCAGGACATCCAAGAGAAGATCACGAGGTTCACGGACCTGATGGTCGATCAGCGGCGGACGGCCTTCTTCATGGTCCTCATTCCGGAGCGCATGGCGATCCTGGACACGGAGCGCGCGCTCGAGATGTTCGACGCCCTCGGCCTCCAGATGGCGGGGCTGATTGTGAACCAAGTGTATCCGGCGGAACTCGCGGAAGCGAAAGGGGGCGAAGCGGTCGAGTTCCTCCGGAACCGCGCGCGGATGCAGCGGAAGTACCTCGACGAGATCAAGTCGAAGTTCGCGGGCAAGGTCGTCGCGATGCTGCCAATGTACCCGCGGGAACCGCGAGGCCTCGACATGATCGAGCGGGTGTCGCAGGACCTGCTATTCGGACCCGCGCTCTAAGGGGGTCCCACGTGACGACCCTTCCCGAACTGCTCGAACAACGACCGAAGCTGCGTTACATCTTCACGGGTGGGAAAGGCGGCGTCGGAAAGACCGTTGCGGCAGCCGGACTCGCGTACCACTGCGCATCTCGGGGAGAGAATGTCTTAGTCGCGTCCCTGAATCCAGTCCACTCCCTGTCGAGCCTCTTCGGCCAGAGCCTTTCCGGCGGAAAGGTGATCGAGGTGAAAGGCGCGAAGAACGTGCATGCGGTCGAAGTGGAAACGACCGAGGTCGTGGAACGTTACCGCAATTCGATTCGAGGCCGCGTCAAGGAATTCCTGAAGTGGGCGGACATCCCCCTCGATGCGAGGCCGTTCATCGAGATTGCCGCGACGAACCCTGCGTTCGAGGAGAGCGCGATGTTCGACCGGATGGTCGACTACATCCTCAAAGAAGGCGAAGCGTTCGATCGCGTGATCTTCGACACCGCGGCGGTCGCGAACGCGGTGCGCCTGATCGGCTTGAGCAAGATCTACGGCCTTTGGCTCACCCGGATGATCGACTCGCGGAAGGAGGCGCTGAGCATGCGCGTCCAGCTCTCCTTCCGGAAAGAGAAGGTCATGGCGGAGGTGAAGAAGGATCCGCTGATGGCCGACCTGATCTCAATGAACGAACGGTTCGAGAAGGCGAAAGGTGTCCTCGTGGATCCGGAACGGACCGCGTTCTTCTTCGTCACTCTACCGCTCGCTCTCCCGATCGCGGTCGTACGCCGGTTCATCGGCATGGTCCAGAAGTTCAACATCCCGATCGGCGGAGTCATCGTGAACGAGGTGCTCCGTCCGGAGATTGCCCTCCAAGAGGGCGCGGGCGAGTATCTGGCGAACAAGTACCACGAGCAGACCGCCTACATGAAGGTCCTGTACCGTGACCTCGGTCCGCTCGTTCGGTCGTACATTCCGCTCTATTCGTCCGAGGTCACGGGCGTCGACATGGTCCGTCGGGTCTCCGAGGACATGATGACGTACACGCCCCCGTTTGCCGCCGAATTGACGGGCGCCGCATGAAGCCGCCGACGCGGGATCACGTCGTGGCCGCGACGCACTTCGTCCTCGGTCCGTCCAACTTCGTCGTGCTCCGCCTTCCGGACCGGTGGGACCTGCGCCTCGGCCGACAGCCGATGGATGTGGACTATACGGTGGCCTACGACGGGGTCCGCTGGGCCCAGGAAGGCCGGGCCTCGGGGCTCCTTGTCGACGTGCAAGCCCGCCGTGCGATCGAAGTCTCCGTCCGAACATCCCGCGGGCCGATTCCGCCGCCGAAGCTCGACGGGTCCCGCCTCGGCACGTGCAAGATGGGAGGGCATGACGCGGCCTGCGCACTCGGGTCGGCCCACTTCGGCCTCTTCGGGACCAAGCTGTACCAGGTGCTTCACGTGAGCTACCGGTGCGACGAGACGCAGCGTCTCGTCGACCTGCGTTTCATGCACCGCGGAACCGCGGAACTGCTCGAGGGCCTGCTCGCTCCGCTCGCGGGAACGCGTTGCCATTAAGCGGCCATCCGGTCCGCCAACGCGCGAATCGTCGCGATTCCTCGGGAGGCGGCCCCCGGCGCGACGGACACCGAGGCCGCGATTCCTGGCTGCTTTCCAGCGGTCACATGGAGGGCAGCGATGGGCTCTAATGCGTCAGGGTCGACGCTCTCGAGGATTCGTCGCGCGCTCCGTTCGTCGTCGGATGCCAAGAGAAGTTCGCGGCCACCGATCGAAAGGTTCGACCAACCAGATTTCGCGCGACTCCTTCGCTGGCCGATGCGCGTGAGGGGGTCGACGAGTTCGAACCCCGTGCGTGGATCCGTTCGAAGCGCGGCCTCGATCAAGGCGGCGTCTCGCCGCCCCTGAGCGGCTCCGATCGCCCAGTTGATGGGCATCTCGCGGGGCCGCAGCGTCACGGTCACCGAGAACTCCCGGAACGGCGGATTTGACCCTTCGGTCGTCATCCGAAACGCGGTCGTCCCAAACCACTGGATCTTCGCGGTGCCGCCGAGATCGACGACGGCCCTCTTGAGTTCGGAACCGATCCGGCGGGCGAGTCGCCGCGAGAAGAGGAAGGCACCGTAGTACCAAACCATGAAGAAGGCCGCGACGACGAGGACGGCGATGATGCCGGGGTCAAGATCCGCCACGAAGCCGGAAATGCAGGCCCGAGCTAAAGGCCTCCGGCCGCGCAGGAAAACGTTTAGCGCCGTCCGACCATCCGCCGGGATCGGGGGACGGCGTGAGCCGCTGGAGGCGCGCCTTGCAGGTCGTCAAGGAGGTCCTTTGGGGCCTCTTCTTCTTCGACCTCTACACGGAGAACATGAAGATGCGCATCCGGTACAACGACGCGGTCAACCTGCTCGTCTTCTCGGAGCAGCTCGGGATCCCGCTCATGAATTCCTACGTTTCCATGCGTCTGCTCCCGTACTTCGTCGGGGAGCTCGAGGGATGGAAGCGCCGCGAGATGCGGGAGCGTGAGATTCTCGAGGAAGCGCCCGAGATCCATTAGTGCCGGATGTCGCGCCGCACCGCCAGCAGGTCTCCCGCGCGATCCCGCTCCAGGCCGCGCAGGCCGCACACTGCCAGCGTCGCGCGAGCGGAATGTGACTCGGATCGTGGACCGTCGTCCCGGCTGTTCGCCCGCAGCTCCAACACTGGTCCAGCTCGAACTCGTTGCGTTGTGCGCATCCCAGACAGAGCCAGTCACCACGCCGAACTCCGGGTCGGAGCGCTTGACGTCGTCCCCAAGCGAAGCCGGCCAAGCACGAGAGAAAGGCGGCCACGGCAGCAATCGCGAGCGAATCCATGGGGAACGTCGCGTCGTTCACGGACCGAACTAAATACGTTCCCCGCTGCCTATCCAAAATGAGACTCTTGGGTGGAAGAGTCGCGGGTCCCCGGGGACTAATGTCCGATCACGCGGGACCCGAAGTAGAACGTGACGACGAGCGAGAGCGCCTGCTCCGCGCGACCCGCGAAGACGCTTTGTTGGTTCGTGACGAGCGCGAAACAGATGTAGGCGGTCAGCCCGAGTGCGCCCGCCGCGACGACGTCCCGGAAGATCGTGGCCAGGCGATGCCGGACATGGCTCTCGTGCGCGCGTCGATGGACGAGCCAGGATGCTGTTGCTCCGAGGACATAGCCGCCAAGCACCTCGAGGACCGCCAGGAGGGCGGGCGGGATGCCTTGGAGGGAAGGATCGTGCAGCAGGAACCAGGCCGTGATGCCTGCGAATCCGAGGAACAACAAGATGCGGACGAGCCGCGGACGGTGCGGAACGGGCTGCCCGGGCACCGTGGGCGGGGTCGAAGTCGCATGGCTCCCGAAGTAGAACGCGATGACGACCACGACCGCGTTCACGAGGACGTTCGGTACGACGCTTTTCTGGAAGACAAGGGCATACCCGTACGCCGCGGCGACCACGACGGCAATCGCCCCGCGAACGCTCCCGTGCGGCAGTCGTAGGGGTTCAGGCAATTCGCCGACGGGAGGAACTGCCACGGTCGCGCACCACCGATGGTGCGCTTAAGGCTGACGCCGGACTCGTCGATTCAGAAGAAGGAGGCAATCGCCTGCGTCAGGCGTCGAAGCAGGCGACCGTCGTTGTCGGACTCGCGCGATTCGTGGTCCGAGTGCTCCGAATGATTCGCCCGGACTCCGTCGGCGAGCCACCGACTCTCGCAGTCCCCGAACTCGGTCCGCACGTACCGGTCCAAGTCCGTCGAGCGGCTCCGTTGCAACCCGGCGACGATCGACGTGTACGGTGGGATGCCCATCATTGCGGCGACCTCCGGGTCCACGGATCCACCCCGCGCACGGCCCAGGCGTAGCGGACCGCGCAGTCCGACGGAAAAGCCTTGTTCGTCTCATCACTTGGCTTCGTAAATCGTCCGTTTCTCTTGTTCCAATGCATGTTTGGCTAATTGCAACGCCTGTTAATAAAGCCTTTGTTTTAGTTACAGAAACCTTTATCATAGAGCACAAACATACATTGTTCCGGAGGCGGCCAATGAAGGCATTCAAGGTCATCAAGAGCCCCGAAGCATTTCAACTTCTCGCGGACGAAACACGGAGACGCATCATCTATCTTCTCCGGGCGAAGGAGATGACGGTGAGCCAGATTTCGGCGGAACTCGGGCTTACGCCGCAGGCGATCTATCATCACATCCGTAAGATGCGCGACGCGGACCTCGTCGAAGTCGCTCGCGAGGAACGCGTGGACCACTTCATCGAGACGTACTACCGCGCCACGGCGGAGATGTTCAACCTCTCCCACGGCGAGGGGATGTCCCCGGCCTATGCCGCGGAGAAGGCCACGGAGGCGTTGCAGGCCCTCGCGAAGATTGGGCTGCGCGTGCGGACGGATCCCGAAGTCGTGGCTCGGATCGTCGAGCTCGAGAAGCGCATGGAGGGGGTCGGCGAGAAACCGGAGTGGGCCGAGGCGATCGCAGGCCTCGACGACGTCGATTTCTTCGTGAAACAGGGAATCACGCATCTTGCGAAACTGCTCACGATGACGGACAAAGAGTTCACGGAGTACCTGGGCGTCGAGCGCGAGTATCGCAAGCTGCTGCGGTCGCTCCTCGAGGAACCCACGAAGGTCGAGGCGCTGGCCAAGAAGGCCTAGAGCTCCCCGATTTCTTCGCGGGAGATGATGAGTCGCTGGATCTGCGAAGTCCCTTCCCAGATCTGGAAGATCTTCGCGTCGCGCATCCACTTCTCGACGGGCTCGTCTTTCATGTAGCCCGCGCCACCGAGAATCTGCACCGCATCCGTCGTGACTTCCATCGCCATGTCGGCCGCGAAGAGCTTCGCGATGCTCGCCTCCTTGTTCATCGGCTCGCCGTGGTCGAGCATCCACGCGGCCCGCCACGTCAGCAGGCGCGCGGCGTCGATCTTCGTCTTCATGTCGGCGAGCATGAACGCGATCGCCTGCTTCTTCGCGATCGGCGTGCCGAACGCCTTCCTCTTGCGTGAGTAATCGAGCGCGTACTCGTACGCGGCGCGGGCGATGCCGACGGCGCCCGAGGCGACGAGCGGCCGGGACGACTCCAGCGTCTTCATCGCCCCGTAGAACGCCGTGCCCTCGTCCGAACCGAGGAGATTGTCCTCGGGGATCCGGCAGTCGTCCAGGATGACTTCCGCGGTGTGGCTCGCGCGGACCCCCATCTTGTCCTCGACCTTGCCCGCCTTCAGGCCCGGCGTGCCGTGTTCCACGACGAACGCCCGGATGCCGAAATGGGCCCGGCTCTTGTCGAGCGTCGCGAAGACCACGTGGATGTCCGCGATCCCGCCGTTGGTGATGAAGCGCTTGACGCCGTTCAGGACCCACTCGTCGCCGTCCTTCTTCGCGGTCGTCGAGATGTTCGCGACGTCCGATCCGGCGTCGGGTTCGGTGAGGCAGAGCGCGCCCAGGCGCGCCTCTTTGCCCGTGAAGCGCGTCAGGAACCGCTTCTTCTGCTCCTCCGTCCCCATGTGGATGATCGGGAGGTACGCGAGGCCGGCGCCGATCAGTCCCGTCGCCATTCCGGCGCAACCCCAGTTCAACTCCTCGTTGACGATCACGTGGGTGAGGGCCGAGTCGATGCCGCCGCCGCCGTACGCCTCGGGGATGAAGGCGGTGTCCAAGCCGATCGCGTGTGCTTTCTGGATGATGTCCCACGGGACCGTGCCCTTCTTGTCGTACTCGAGGGCGACGGGCCGCATCTCGCGCTCCGCGAACTCGTGCGCCGTCTTCTGGAGGAGCCGTTGTTCATCCGTCAGGTCGAACTCGACCATCGTCCCGGTCCGCCGCTTCATGGGACGATGAGCCCCGCGATATTTAATCGTTCGATAGACATCACCGCGGTGTGCGCGTACTCTTGGCCGGGGCCAGCGGCGTCCTCGGCCGGCGGATCCTGCGCCAGCTCGTGGCCCGCGGTCACACGGTCGTCGGGCTGGTGCGGAGCCGGACAGCGGAGGCGACCGTGCGATCCCTCGGTGGTGAACCTCGAACGGCCGACTTGTTCGACAGCAAGGCGGTTGCACAGGCCGCGGACGGATGCGAGATGATCATCCGGGCGGCGACTGCGATCCCAACGAAAGTGCGCACCGGGCCCGCGGATTGGGCGATGAATGATCGTATCCGACGCGAGGGGACGCGCTCGCTTGTCGCGGCAGCGACCCAGGTCGGTGCTCGGGCGTTTCTTCAGGAGAGCGTCGTCTGGGCCGTCGGGACCTTGGACGGACGGCCGTTCGACGAGGACGCGCCGCCGGCGGGTGATCCGATCCTGGCTTCCGCCCTGGATGGAGAGCGGATTGCCCGGGAGGCCGGTTCGGCACACGGGTTCGATACGCTCGCGCTGCGATGTGGAGGATTCTACTCCGCGGACGGTTGGCACACGCGGATTCTCGCGGAATCGATCGCGAGGGGACGGCCGGTCCTCATCGGCCAACAGAGCCCGGTATGGTCGCTCATCCATACGGACGATGCCGCGAGCGCGTTCGTCACCGCGGTGGAGGCACCGAAGACCGGCGTGTGGCATATCGTCGACGATCGGCCGGCGCCGTTGGCCGATTTCCTGGGAGAAATGGCGAGACGACTCGGCGCGCGTCCACCTCGCCGCATGCCGCGGTGGCTCGCCCGGATGTTCCTGGGTCGATACGGAACCCGGATCCTCACCTCGTCCTTCTCGACCTCGAACGCCCGATTCCGGCGGGACTTCCCGTGGCGGCCTTCCTTTTCGACCTACGTGGAAGGCATGGAGCAGGTCGCGACGGCATGGCGGTCCGAGGGATTCCCGCCTCGGAGGTCCTGAATCATGGAGCGTTTCGATCGGTACCTGATCGCCCTCGTCCTGGCCCATTTCATCGTGACCCTCGTTCACGCCACGGCGCACTTCGCCCTCGAGATTGTCCCCGCGGGGATCGACCTCGTCTTCATCATCGGCGTCATCTTGATCGGGCCTCTCGTGGCCCTCGTCATCCTGCGCTTCAATCCGCCGCTCGCGGCCGGGCTGCTCGCGGTCCTGATGGGCGCCTCGCTCGTCTATGGAATGGTCAGTCACTTCCTCGTCGCAGGCCCGGACAACGTCGCGTTCGTCGGCTCGCAATCCTGGACTGTGCTCTTCGTGGGGACCGCCTTCCTGCTCGGTGTCCTCGAGGTCAGCTGCCTTCTCCTCGCCATCATCGCATTCTGGGCGGCCGCTAGAACTCCTTCGGAACCTGCTGCGCGAGCTGGGTGATGCGGCCTAGCGGGCCCATCAGGGCCATCACCTTCGGCATCGAGCCCCGGAATCGGATCTTCCCGCCCAGCACGAGCCCTTGGAAGTCCCGCTCGCCTTTCCCGAGTTGCATCCACGCGTCATACGCCCCTTCGAACTTGAAGTCGGCGGGGACATCGGGCGCGACCTCCTGGACCGCCACCTTTCCGCCCTGAATGTCGACGAGGAACGAGGCACTGCGGTCGGTGCAGGTGAGGACGATCTTCGCCGTGATTGCCGCAGCCTTCTTCCCCCACTCCGGATCCGCGTTGAGGCGACTCGCGATTTCGTCGAAGAATGCCTTGGTGAAGTATTGCACCACGGACGCCGCCCTCGCGGCCCGGAAGTCGCCATACGGGAAAAAGGCTCGGATGGTGCGTCCCGCACGCGACCGAGAACCGAAAGGTTTTACGGGCCGCGGTCTCTGCGCGGCCGCGCGTGGGTAGCCAAGCCCGGTCAAAGGCGAGGGACTCAAGATCCCTTCCCGAAGGGGTTCCCAGGTTCGAATCCTGGCCCACGCATCGTCAACTCGCCCCTACTTGTGGGCGAGTGAGAGCTGATCGAGGATGCGTGAGTGTGCGCTCATTTTCACTCTTCACCGTTGACTGTTAGCCCGCAGGTCCGCCGGTCGACGTTAATGACTTCATTAAGCAATGAATTAATATACTATTCTTGCCATACTCCTCCTTGATGACGCCCTCGACGTCCATGATATCCCACAAGGGTCCAACCGTGGCGACGCTGAAGGCCATCGAAGATGTTCTGCGGCGAGAGGCGATGCCCATGACCCGATACAAGATTCGGCAAGCTCTCGGTTACCGAATCGGCCAGCCGTTGCTCGACGAGGGCCTCGAGTACATGGCTGAGCACGAGATGGTCTACGACGAGGGTCCTGGTGGGCAAGTCCTTTGGATTCGCACCTCCGCCGCGACGCGCGCTCGTCTCCGCAGCAGATAGGCGGTCTGCGTGGCCAAGCCAAAGCTTCTCGGTGTCGATTACGCCGCAGAAGCCGCCCCCGTCCTTGAGGAGTGGCGACGCCTGGCAAGGGAAGGCGGTGGCAAGGAGAAACGCTTGTCGAAGGCCAAACTCAAGAGCCTCTCGACTTTCGAGACACGTGCTTGGACGAACCCCTTGACTGCCGGGGAACCCGTAGCCAAGGATCGCTGGCCAGCTGTCCTGGTCCGTGATTATGGGGCCGACATCCCGAACCTCTTCCGATTTGAATTGGCCGAACGGTGGCGCGGCTACTATTCGCTCGTCGGCGAACCAGGCGGCGCGAGGGTGTGGGTTCTCTACCTGTGGGATCATCGCACGTATAGCAAACAGAGCGGATACTCGAAGAAATAGCCGATCCTACGTCGTCCGAGATCCCCTGAAGAGGGCCGCGGCCACGAGGGTCCAACGAGTGCACTCGACCTTAATTGCAGGCGAATCCTCGCCCACGCATCATCAATTCGCCCCGACCTGTGCCAAAAATGAGTGCACACCTACGCGACGGGAAGTCTCTCGTTCCGGGAACTACGTCCTTTTTCAACTGGACTCAGGTCAGCCTCCCTTCGGCATCGGCCGGAGAGCGGCGTAGAGCACGACCGCCCCGACGAGCCCGAGGCCCATTCCCAATGCGACGAGAGGCGCGAGCGGCTCTGGAGCGCAGCCACCAGGGTCCGAGCATTTTTGCACGAGACTGAATCCCAAGAATACAATCAAAAGGCCGATCCCGAGGATGGTCAGGCCCAACGGGATTGCGAAACGCCTTGAGAACGGGATCAACATGCTTGCGATTCCACAGTTGGTCAAGACTAAGTATACCTTGCTTGGTCCGCACCCGATTGGCTAGGTATTCCAACCTCGGGATCGATGGCCACCAACCGCTCGCAACTTCCAACGGCGGGGGGCCAAGCTCTCACCTCGACGGGAGCGCACAGTAACGTGAACATCGATTGCTGAGAACGAGGACGTAAGACATAAGAAAGGCCCGCCGCCATCGCCCGGCCCCCGGGTGGGAACATGAAACAGGTGATGGAGCCCCAGAACCGCCCCCAGCGGCGATCGCCGCTGGCGATGAAGACCACCGTCAACCGCGCCGCCCTGAAGCCGAATTTGGGTACATCCGTGTACGTTGCGGTGGACCTGACGCCCTCGGCCGCGGTGATCGCCGGACGTGTCCGGAGCATTTCGCTCGCGATCGATTCGAGCGGGTCGATGGACGGCGAGAAGATCGATCAGGCGAAAGAGGCCGCGCTGGCCCTCCTCAAGCAACTCCGCCCGACCGATGAGATCTCGATCGTGTCGTTCTCGGACACCGTCACGGTCCAGCTGCCGATGTCCAAGGTGGGAAACTCCCGCGAGGTCGCGGCGGCGGTGAAGGCAATCTCGGTCAGCGGCCTCACCGCGATGTACGACGGACTCCAAGCGGCCTTCCAACAGGCGCGCAGGACTTCCCGGGAACCGGGGACCGTGAATCGGGTCCTGCTCCTGACCGACGGCAATCCGACGGTCGGCAAGACCGATGGCCGTGAGTTCGTCACCCTAGCTCAGGGGATGCGGGAAGCCGGCATCACGATCACCGCGATCGGGATTGGAACCGACTATAACGAGCAGCTGCTCGGAAAGATCGCCGAGTCCGGCGGCGGGCTGTGGCACCATATCGTGGATGCGCGAGCCAACCTCCCACAGATCTTCCAGGACCAGGCGGCCCAGATGGCGGGCACCGTCGTCTCGAATCCCGAGTTGAAGGTCTCAATCATGCCCGGGTCGGAGCTGGCCGACGCGTATACCGTCAAGCCGGTCCTGAACCGACTACCCCGACCTCGGTTCGACGGAGCCGCCTTCACGGTGCCGCTGCGAGACCTGATCGCGGGCGAAGAGCAGACCCTCGTGTTCCGCATCGGCGTCCCGGCGCGGCCCGCTGGGAAGGCCACGCTCCTTCGATTCTCCTTGGTCGAGGTGTCGCAAGACGTCGAGGTTTCCTTCACCGACGACCAGAGGCTCTGGAACGCGGAGACGAACCCGTACCCGCGCACGCTGTTGAGCTCGGCGGAGGCCACCGTCCTCATGCAGCGGGCGGTGCAGTCGAGGGATGCGACGGCGCTCCAGAAGGCGGAGACGATCATGCGGAGCATGGCGACGGACGCGGGCGCCGCGACCGCCATCCGCGCGAACCCCACGCTGAGCGACGTCGCGACGACGATGCGGGACGCGCAGGCGACCGTGGCCCGGAGCGGGCTCCAGCTGAACGAGGCTGCGAAGAAGGACTTCCTGCAAGCGACGACGATCATCGGGAAGAAGAAACCGAAGCGGTGATGAACATGACAAAGTGTTCGGCGTGCGACAGCGAGAACCGGGAAGGCGCACGATTCTGCAACGCGTGCGGTGCGAAGATTGAGGCCGAAGCCGAGACCCCGGAACTGAAGCTCGCCTCGATGCCGGCTGAAGACGAAGGCTCGGTCGCTCCGACGAACGAGGACCTCGGCGCTGGCGATTCGATGTTCGGCCCGGATGCCGGTGAGCCCGAACCCACGGGTGAGCCAGAGCCCCCCGCCGCCGATGTACCGGAAGCGGAGGGCGAAGGCTCTCCCGACCTGACGGACGTCGAGGACGAAGGCCCGGCCGAGGCAACGGAGCCCGAGGAAGAGCTCCCGGCCGAGCCGCCGAAGGCGGGCTACCTGGTCTTTCCCGACAACACGGAACAGCCGATTCCCCCGTCCCAGTGGTTGATCGGCCGCACGGACCTGGCGAAGTTTCTGGCCGACCCGAAGAAGGCGAACGAGATTTCGCGAGGGCATCTCACGGTCTTCCAGGAAGGCGATCAATTCTTCGTCGAAGACGGAACGACGATGGTGCAACGGAAGCCCAGCACGAACAAGACGTGGCTGGTCCGAGGAACCTCACGAATCCTGGTGACCGGGACGGGCCGCACCGAGCTCCAGAACGACGACGAGATTGATGTCGCGGAACTGGTGACGCTGCAGTTCGTCGTGAGATAGGGCCCGCGGACGGTATGACCCTCTCCCTTCCCTGCACCTTGAAAGGTCGGAAGGGCCGCTATCAGGTCCTCAGCAAGATGACGGAAGGCGGGATGTCGACCATTTATGTCGGCAAGTCCAACCGCGGCGTGCCCGTCATCGTGAAGGAGGCAAGCGGCGTCGACCTCGCCCAGTCCGAGGAACGACTTCGGATCGAAGCCGAGATCCTACGCACGCTCAGCTCGCCCGGCCATCCGAGGGTCGTCCGATATCTGGACGTGGGCAGCAACCTCGGACCGTTCTGTCTCGTGGAGGAACAACTCGAAGGCGAGACGCTGGCGGAGTTGTACAAGGACAAGCCAGCCGATGCGGCGACGGCGACTCGACACATCGTGCAGCTCCTCGAAGCGCTGTCATACCTCCACGCGCGGAACGTGATCCACCGGGACGTGAAGCCCAAGAACATCATCCTCGACGCCCGCCGTGAGGTCGTCCTCCTCGACTTCGGTGCGGCGAAGAAAGAGTTCCATCAGTTCACGGGATCCGGCACGGTCATCTACACGCCGGGCTGGGGTGCCCCGGAGCAAAATCTGGGAGAGGCAACTCCGGCGAGCGATCTGTACAGCGTGGGCGCGGTCCTCTTCTTCCTCCTCACGGCCAAGGACCCCCAAGCGTCGATGAAACAACTCGCGGCTGGCAAGTCCGAACTCTTCCGATCCCCCCGCGACCTCGAACCCAGCGTCCCCCAGGAGCTTTCGGAGGTCGTGACGAGGGCCATGTCGTTCGACCCGAAGGAACGGTTTCCGACCGCGGCGGACATGGCGCAAGCGATCTCCGGAGGGTCGGGGGAGTCGCTCGAGTTTCCCCACCTCGTGGTGCTGGGAAAGAAGTGCCGCGTCAAGCGGGAGATGGAGATCGGCCGGGACCACAAGTCGTGCGACCAAGGTTGCACGAAGAAAGGCTTCGGACACCCGCCGGAGATTGGCATCCTCGATACGGAACGGTATTTGTCGAAGCATCACGCCCGGATTCTGAAGGATGGGAAAGGCCGCTGCTGGATTGAAGACCTCGGGAGCCTGAACGGCACCGCGATGTCGCACGACGGCGGGAGGACCTACCGGCAGATTCCCGGATTCAAGCGAGAAAAGCTGACTGACGGCGATGTCGTCGCCCTCGTGTACAAGCCAGGGCGAGGGCCGTACATGACGATTGCATTCAAAGGTGGCCGACGACGCGGGGGCCGGTGACGTTGACGCGAAACGCCAATGGAAAAGGAGTGTCCGCCAGGATGTCCGATACGATCATCCGTTCCCCCCGGGGGGAAGTGGGGTTTGCCTCGAACGTGGGGAGGGTCCGACCGGTCGACGAAGACAGCATCCTCGCGGTCGAGCTGCGGATGGCCTTCCTGTCCGAACCCCGGACCCGGCTGCTCCTCATGGTGGCGGACGGGATGGGGGGACACAATCGCGGGGAGGTGGCGAGCCGGATTGCGATTCAGACCGTCGCGCGCACGCTCCTTCCGCTCTTGACGAGCGAGGAGGACATCCCGCGAGCTACGTACTACCGCCACCTCGGAGCCGCGGTTGCCCGCGCGAATCAGGCGATTTTCCTGGAAGCGGAACGGCATCCGGAGTGCCAGGGGATGGGTACGACCTTGAGCCTCGCCGTCGCCGACGGCCGCAGTCTCCACGTCGCGAACGCGGGCGACTCCCGCGTCTACATCGTCAATGAGCGAGAGATTTTCCAGGTGACCCGCGACCATTCCCTCGTTCAGGAGATGGTCGATCGCGGGGAGCTGTTGCCAGAGGAAGCGAAGCACCATCCGAGGAAAAATGTGATCACGATGGCCCTCGGAGTCTACGAGGAGGTGACGCCGGACATCGGATGCCTGACGATGGAACCCGGTGACACTGTCTTGCTGTGCTGCGACGGCCTCATCAATCACGTGGAAGACGAAGACATT
>VBLZ01000170.1 GCA_005878515.1 Methanobacteriota archaeon
GATCGCGGCGGAAACGACGCGGAGCGCATCGTGCAGGATTCGCTCGACCTCGTCGACCACGTGCTCGGTGCCGCCCCGGATCAGGATCGACACCGCGCGCGCCTTTTTGCAGCCGGTGACGAAGGTCATGTCGTCCGTGCCGACCTTTCGCTCTTCGACGAGGTCCGCACGGCCCAGTTCCTTCGGCGTGAGGTCGTCGAGGTTCGTGACGATCCGGGCGCCGGTCGCCTTCGCGAGCTTCTTCATGTCGCTCTCCTTCACGCGGCGGACCGCGTAGATCCCTTCCTTGGCCAGGAAATGCTGGGCGACGTCGTCGATTCCCTTCTGGCACAGGACGACGTTCGCGCCCGACGCCTTGATCTTCTCGACCATCGTCCGGAGGGTCTTCTCCTCTTCATCGAGGAACATCTGGAGCTTCGCCGGATCGCGGATGCGGATCTCCTCGTTCACCTCGGTCTTCTTGACCTCGAGGGCGCGGTTGATGAGCGCGATCTTCGCGTCTCGGACGAACTTCGCCATGCGCGGGTGGACGCGTTCCTTGTCCAGGACGATTCCATCGATGAGAGTCGTGTCCGTGAGGTTGCCTCCGTGTTTCTTCTGGACCAGGATGTTGTCGACGTCCGCACGGACCTCGCTGGCGACTTCCTCGACGATCGCTTGGACCGCGTCGACGGCGATGTCGGCCAAGAAGTTCGCGTTCGTCCCGACGCTTCGACCGGACATCGCCGTTCGCGCGATCGACCGGAGCGTCTCCTTGTCGGTCCGCTTGACCGCGAAGGCGAGCTCTCGTAGGAGTTTGACGGCCTCGGCGGCGGCCATCCGGTAGCCATTCACAATCAGCGTCGGGTGGACCTCCTGCTCGATCAGGCTCTCGGCTTCCTTGAGGAGTTCCCCGGCCAGGATCACGGCGCTCGTCGTCCCGTCGCCGACCTCGTCGTCCTGGGTCTTCGCGACCTCCACGAGCATCTTGGCCGTCGGGTGTTCGATCTCGATTTCCTTCAGGATCGTGACCCCGTCGTTCGTGATCGTCACGTCGCCGAGGGAGTCCACGAGCATCTTGTCCATCCCTTTCGGGCCGAGGGTCGACTTGACTGCGTCGGCCACGGCGCGAGCCGCGGCGATGTTGTTGAACACCGCGCCTTTGCCCTTCTCGCGCTCCGTCCCTTCCTTCAGGATGATGATCTGCTGACCGCCCATCATGAGATTTCCCGGCGGTCCTATGATAGGACTTCTATATGAGTGTTGTCCTCGTCCCGCATAGCCAAGCGTCGATCGCCCCATACGTGTGGAGTCCGCTTGCCGGGGCGCAACGCGCCTTCGAATCGACGGTCGGATTCCACGCCAGCCGAGTCCTTGGCATGGATGTCCTCCGCACTCACTTCCCCGGTCGGAAGCGCATCGCGCTCCAGACATCGTCGATGGGGACCTGGCGGACTCCTTGGATTTGCTGCTTGAGCAGATGCCGCCAAAGGATGTCCCGATTCAGGTCCGTCCCGAGTTGCCTCGCCTTGGGATATCCGATCCACGCAAGCCGGTCCGCCTTCGCGGCCTCGACGACCGGACCGCACATGTTGTCGACATCGGCGAGCGTCTTGACGAAGACGAGGATTGCGTCGGCCTTTGCGGATGACGTGACGACGACGTCATCGAGATTGATGCCTGCCGGCTTCCCGATGACGCGCACCTTCATTCCGTCTTTCAGATTCAGTTTCTGCGCCAGCCTCATTCCGGCTACCTCCTCGCACCCGCTTCGTCGCTAGGCTTTTTCTTTCGTCCACCCCGTCCGCGAAACCGTGGTCACCTGCTTATCGATTGCGATGGTCCGGTCACGCCCGACCGTTGGGATTATTAGGCCCGCAGGACTCCGCGAGGGTCCGTGACGGAAGACCGATGCATGTACTGCGATCAAATTCGAGAGAGGGATCCCGCGTACCGACCTCGACGGGCGACGCACGCCCTTGGATCTCCTTTCCCTCGATGCGACTATCACTGGCGGTTCGTGTGCGATTGCTGCGGTCGGCCGAGGATCTTCCATGGGATCGCCTACTGTCCGCGTCGTGATGCCATGGTGTGCGTCGAGTGTTCGCCGGCAGAACGCGCCGTCCGCCGGAGATTTTGGGCTTGGTCATACTACTTCTCCCTGCGATGTCCGTGGCACACCGGCTTTCACCCGGCGCTCGACCGACTCGAACACGAGGGCCGGCATCCGTGGCAACTTCGCCCGGGGGATTTCAGACGAAGGCGCTGGATGAGCCCCTCCGACGAAATCCCGCTCCGGTGGACGACCCGCGTCGGTCCGACGAGCCGCGTCTCCGATGCGACCGTGAGGAAGGGCTGGGACGACGTGGCCGGTTGGTGGGTCGAGCGTTACACCGAGAAGGGCGACATCAACCGGGAGTGGGTCATCGACCCGGCGCTCCTGGCGATCGTGGGAGACGTTCGAGGCCAGCGCATCCTCGACGCAGGCTGTGGAAACGGATACTTGTCCCGCATCCTTGCGAGGCAAGGAGCTCGGGTTGTGGGCGTGGACCTATCACCCCGGCTCCTCGCAATCGCGAAGGCGTACGAAGCGCAGGACCCACTCGGGATCCGCTTCCGTCAGAGCGACCTCGCGAAACTTTCGACGATCGAATCGGGCGCATTCGATCTCATCATCTCGAACGTGGTCCTCCAGGATGTCCGACGGTTGGACGCTGCGTTGCGCGAACTCCATCGGGTCTTGCGGTCGGACGGCCGGCTCATCTTCAGCATCACCCATCCAGCATTCGACATCCCACCGGCGCACTGGGTGCGTGAACCTCCGGACTCGGATCGAGCGGAGGAACGTCCGTTCATCGCAGTGGACCGGTACTTCGATCGCGTCGCGCTGTACTGGGGTCCGAGCGGACAGCCGGAGCTCGTCGGCTTTCATCGACCGCTCCGGGACTTCACCGAGGGGCTGCGACAAGCCGGATTCGTGATCGTGCGCCTAGAGGAGCCTCGTCCTCTTCCGGAGGCGATCAGACGGCGATACCGGCAGTTCGCCGACCAGCTGCGGATACCGAATTTCCTCATGATCGAGGCGCGAAAAGCATGAGCGTGGTGGGTCTCGCTCAAACGGTTGTGCCCGGAACTTTAAATTCCACCGCCCCGTATGGCGAATGTCCAGGTGACACTCATGGACGACAAGCCAATCAAGGTAACCGATGCTGACTTCGATAAGGTCATCAAAGAGAAACCACTCGTCATTGTGGATTTCTGGGCGGAGTGGTGCGCACCGTGTCGCGCGGTCGCCCCGATCGTCGAGGACCTCGCGAAGAAGTATGCCGGCCAGGTGACGTTCGCGAAGCTGAACACCGACGAGAATCCGGAGGTCCCGCAGCGCTACATGGTCATGGGCATCCCGACCCTCCTGTTCTTCAAAGGCGGGAAGCTCGTCGATCAGGTCGTCGGTGCGATGCCTCGCGCCCCGTTCGAGGAGCGGGTCAAAAAGCAACTCGCGTGACGACAGTTAGAAATACCGCCCGAATCCTTCGAGGCGTTTGATGGGCAGCCTCATTGAGATGCTCGCCGGCAAGAAGAAGGCCCCTGCGGCACCCGCCGAATCTTTGGTGGTCCTTCCCGTCGTCCACAAAGAGCACGAAGGCTCGTGCGGGCCGAACTGCAATTGCGGCGCAGGTGAGGAAGAAGGCGGCTGCTGCGGCGGTTAGTTCCCGTCCTCCGTTGAGCACTTTCAGGGTTGAGAATCAGCGGAGATAATCGGCTCTCCTCGCTTTAATAGTGCCCATCGCGTCGATTCCTCCATACGAGGAGGATGTGACGATGGACCCCCTTGAAGCGTCGCGACTCGTGACGGACGAGTACTCGGCAAAGATTCTCGTCGCGACGTTCAAGAAGCCGAAGTCCGCGATCGACCTGAGCCGTGAGTACGGCATCCCGATCGCCGCCTGCTACCGGAGGATCCATTCGCTCGAGCGTGCCGGTCTCATCCGATGCACGGAGCGCGCCCTGACGCAGAAGGGCAAGCGCATCTCGCTGTACATGTCCCAACTCAAGAACGCGTACATCTTCTTCGAGAACGGCCGCCTGCGGGTTCGATTCCAGCTCGCGACCGGGATCACGAAGGACTTCGGCGGCGACTGGAGAGCCGTGGACGTCGTCGAACCGAGCCTCCCCGTGCAATACCCAACCCAATAACCCCTCCTCCACAACCCACAGGCAGGACCGAGAACCCCTCGTCCTGCCTCTTTTATTCTTGCTATGAGCAGAGGGGGACCTGCCGGTTCGGACCCCCGTCGGGGCCTGGTTGACAAAGCCGCCAATCGCCCATCGTCGTACGGTTCCGCCCGTCCTCTCAGATCTGAGACCGTTGACAATTTTCTCAAATACGGCCGCCTCGGATGGTCCGGCTCACCATGGACCGTGATCGGATGAAGTACCTGTTCCGCGAGATCCTCGGCGTCGACGTCGATGACGTCGTGCGAAAGGTCGTCGCGACGATCGCCGTGGAGCGCGCCAAGCAGGCCCTGGAGAACACGAAAGACTGGAAGCGGTACATGGAAGCCGAGGGCGGAATCGTGATCCTTCCCTCGAACGTCACCCAGTTGGGGCGGAGAGACCCGAAGAAATAGGCCGGCCGCGGGCGGTTGCGCGGCACTCTACTCTTTCCATCCTTCCGTCCGCGGATTGCTTTAAATCGAACTTGCGAATTAGGGACTTGATGTCGAGCTTCCGGGGGCGAGACGTCCTCTCGATTCGCGACTTCACTCCGGCCGACATCCAACTCGTTTTGAGGACCGCCCGCAAGATGGTCCCGATCGCCACCGGCGAGAAACGGTCCCGATCTCTCGAAGGCAAGATCCTCTCGACGCTTTTCTACGAACCCTCCACGCGGACCCGGCTCTCGTTCGAAAGTGCGATGGCGCGGCTTGGCGGGCGTGCCCTCGGATTCAGCAGCGCCGAGGGGACCTCCGTCCAAAAAGGCGAGACCCTCGCCGACACGATCCGCATGGTCGAGGCATACAGCGACGCCATCGTCCTGCGCCATCCGCACGAAGGCGCGGCCCGGCTCGCCGCGGACTTCACCGAGAAGCCGGTCATCAACGCGGGCGACGGCGCAGGCCAGCATCCGACCCAGACTCTCCTCGACCTGTACACGATCTGGGACGAGAAAGGTGCGTTCGAGGGCCAGAACGTCGTCCTGGTCGGGGACCTCAAGTACGGCCGGACGGTCCATTCGCTCGCATATGCGCTCGCCGAACTCGGCGCCCACCTCACCTTCGTCAGCCCACCGACGCTCGAGATGCCGGCGGAAATCCTGGAGCGGGTGAAAGAGAAGGGTCTCTCGTTCCGGGCGGCACACCGCCTCGAAGAGGTGATCCGCGAAGCCGATGTCCTCTACGTCACCCGAATCCAGAAGGAGCGGTTCCCCGACCCCCAGGAGTACGAGAAGGTCGCCGGTTCGTACCGCGTCGACATGGAGGTCCTGCGAGACGCGAAACGAGGACTCATCATCATGCATCCGCTGCCGCGGGTGACGGAGATCGCGCCGGAGGTGGACCGCACGAAACACGCGGTGTACTTCAAACAGGCCTTCAACGCGGTCCCGGTCCGCATGGCGCTCCTCGACCTGATCCTCGGAGAGGGCGCATGAGGGAACTCCGCGTCACCCCGATCAAGAACGGGACCGTGATCGATCACATTCCCGCGGGGCTCGCCCTCAAGGTCCTGAAGATTCTCGGGATCGGGGACGCGGTGACGTCGACGGTGACCGTGGCGATGCACGTGCCGAGTCAAGCGATGGGTTGGAAGGACATCGTGAAGGTCGAGGACCGCGAGCTCGGCGGCCGCGAGCTCGAGAAGATCGCGCTCATCGCCCCCACCGCCACGGTCAACGTGATCCGCAACTACAACGTCGCCGAGAAGCGCCCGCTCGCGCTGCCGGATTGGGCGGTCGGCATCCTCCGATGCGCGAATCCGAACTGCATCTCGAACGTCCGCGAGCCGATCGAGTCGTCGTTCGTCGTGCGCTCGAAGAACCCCCTCCGCGTCGTCTGCAAGTACTGCGACCGGGAGCTCGAAGACATCGTGAGCCACATTCTCTGACGACGAACATGGGTGGTGTCGGGCTCGATTCTCTGGGTCACCGAAGCGTTTAAGAACGGCTCCTCAGATACGCGCCAACAGAAGGGATGGTGAGCCTTTGCTCGAAGAGCTGTCCGAAATCATCGGGCTCCAGGTCTACACGCACAACGGCGTGTTCCTGGGAAACGTGAACAACTTGGTCGTGGATGTGGACAACGGCGCGGTCGACGGAATCTTCGTCGGGGAGACGAATCCGCTCCTCGTCGAGGGGAGCCGCGCGGTGAGCGTTCCGTACCGCTGGGTGCAGAGCGTCGGGGACATCGTCGTGCTACGATACTTCCCGAAGCGCGTCTCCCTGCGGAAGGGGAGCGCCGCACCGCCGATCGCGGCCGCCGCGAAGTAGGACCGCGCGCCACGCTGCGAAATCGTTATTCGCGTAGGCCCGTTGCTCTGCCGATGGCCCGCCGGAGCCGACCGGCTCGGCGAACGCCGAGCGTCCGATTCGAGGTTCTGGAAATCGGCAGACTCCATGGCCACGAGCGCATCCGGCCTGCCCTCCTCCAGGAACTTACCGGCCAAATCCGGAAGGACGGGTATCTCCGGCGACCGATCCTCGTAGCCGACGTCGATTTCGTCATCCTCGATGGCCACCACCGCGTCGAGGCGGTCCGGGCTCTCGGCGCCCGCAGGATCCCCGCGTACCTGGTCGACTATTTCTCCGATGTCGTCCAACTCGGTACCTGGCCCGACGCCGTCGTCTCCGTTGTCACGAAGGAAGACGTGATCCGCCGTGGCCGGACGGGCGACCTGTTCCCGCCCAAGACCTCTCGGCACACCCTGACGATCCAGCTCGAGGACCGGCCGACTGACCTGGACGAGCTGAGATAATCACGTGCGCGGTCCGACCGAGCCCGGTCGAGGGGAGCCGAGCTATTTCGGCGGCTCTCGATGAAGATTGCGGTTCAGCGACTCGCATTCTCCACGGACTTCCCGCGCGGATTCGGCCGGATCCGGATGCGGGCCGTGGGCTCGGTTTGGAGCGACCGGCCACCCAGGAGGCGATCGAGGAACACCGCGAGCGCCGCGACCTCGGAGTGCGGTTGGTTCCCGACGGCGACGTTGAAGTCCGCTAGGTCGTACACGTCTCGCGGAACTTTTTCCGCACCGACGACGATCAACAGGTCATCGCGGGGGATTCGCGGGAGGACGTCATCGATCGGGAGTCCGTACATCGTGAGGTGGACCTTCGGGCCTTTCCAATTCCGCAACAGGCCCCGCCAGGACACGCCGGTCTCGATTCGGAACGAGCCCCCGAATCGCCGCACCACGTTTCGGACGGTCCGCTCGAGCGCGGGATCCCGGGTCGAGACGAGGACCGCGTCCGCGCCGAACACGCGTGCCGTCAAGGCGACGTGGGTCGTGACCCGCTTGTCCCGAGCGGGACGGTGCCCGAGCCGGAGGACGGTGATCACCGATCAGTCCTCGAACCGGATGATCCGGTGACCGCGGAAGTCGAGGCGAGGGGAGCGTTTCACTAAGGCCTTCAGTTTCGTCTGCGTCACTTTGAGGGCATCGGCGACATCGCCGGAGAACTTGCCGTCCGCCCCGACCATGTCGAAGATCTGCCTCTCGATCACGGCGTAGGCTTCTTCGGACATCATCGCGGCGTGGAGGACGTCCGAGATTTCGGGGACCGGGGCGGTCGCGTTGATGTGAAAGGAGGAGTAGAACGCGTGGTACGCCTTCTCCGGCGACGCGGTCGGACCCGTCTGCCACTTCGTCTCCACGAGTTTCATCTTCTCGAAGAACCGGAGGGCGTCCGAACCGGTCCCCCCGAACTTCTCCTCGATCTCCCGGGCCGTCTTCCAGCCCGAGGAGACTTCCTTGAACACCTCGCTCTTGACCTCCGTATCGACCGCGCGGAGAATCGGAACCAGTTCGGCGACCTCGCTCACAACCTTGATGCGATTCAAAGAAACCCGCGCGCTCGAT
>VBLZ01000171.1 GCA_005878515.1 Methanobacteriota archaeon
ATCCTGTACGACGGCCGCACGGGGCGGATGATTCCCGCGGAGATTTTCATCGGCGTCATCTACTACCAGAAGCTCCACCACATGGTGTCGGGCAAGCTCCACGTCCGGTCACGGGGCCCGGTGCAGATCCTCACGAGGCAGCCGACGGAAGGGCGGTCCCGCCAGGGCGGTCTGCGATTCGGCGAGATGGAACGGGATTGCCTGATCGGCCACGGCGCCGCGATGGTGATCAAGGACCGCCTCCTCGACGAGTCGGACGGGACGATCCAATATGTGTGCGGCAACCCGGACTGCGGACACTTCGCAATCAAAGATCGGAAAGGGAACCTCCGGTGCCCGGTCTGTGAGAACACGTCGAAGATTTACCCCGTGCAGACCTCGTACGCGTTCAAGCTCCTGCTCGACGAACTCCTGTCCTTGGGGGTCGTCATGCGTCTCCAGCTGGAGGACATGCGATGATGTCTTCAATGAGGGGGGTCACGAAGCGGATCCAGGCGATCAAGTTCGCTCTCCTGAGCCCCGATGAGATCCGCCGGATGTCGGCGACGAAGATCATCACGGCGGACACGTACGACGACGATGGATTCCCGATCGACATGGGCCTGATGGATTCCCATCTCGGGGTCATCGAGCCCGGTCTCCGGTGCAAGACGTGCGGCGGGAAGGTCGACGATTGCCCGGGTCACTTCGGCCACATCGATCTCGCGATGCCGGTGATCCACGTCGGGTACGTGAAGGACATCAAGAAGCTCCTCCAGGCGACGTGCCGGAAGTGCGGACGACTGCTCCTCACGCGCCAGCAAGCGCAGGAGTACATGGCGGAGATGGAACAGGTCGAGGAGCTCGGCGGCGACGTGACGGAGGTTGGCTTCGTCACGAAGGAGACCGCCCGCGAAGCGCAGAAGCGGCAGCGCTGTCCCCATTGCGGCGAGGAACAGGGAAAGGTCACCCTCGACAAGCCGACGACGTTCCGCGAGGACGGTCACAAGCTCACACCGAAAGAGGTGCGCGAGCGCCTCGAGCGGATCCCGAACGAAGACCTCCGGGTCCTCGGGATGAACCCCGAGGTCGCCCGGCCCGAGTGGATGGTCCTGACCGCGCTGCTCGTCCCGCCCGTCACCGTGCGTCCGTCGATCACCCTCGAGAGCGGCGACCGCTCGGAGGACGACCTCACGCACAAGCTCGTCGACGTCCTGCGGATCAACCAGCGTCTGCGCGAGAACCGGGACGCGGGTGCGCCCCAGCTGATCGTCGAGGACCTTTGGGAGCTGCTCCAATATCACGTGACGACGTACTTCGACAACCAGACGTCGGGCATCCCGCCGGCGAGGCACCGGTCCGGTCGCCCGCTCAAGACGCTCGTGCAGCGGTTGAAGGGAAAGGAAGGCCGCTTCCGGTCGAATCTGTCCGGCAAGCGGGTGAACTTCTCGGCCCGCACCGTCATTTCTCCGGATCCGATCCTGTCGATCAACGAGGTCGGCGTCCCGGTCGAGGCGGCCCGCGAGCTGACGGTCCCGGTCCACGTCCAGGCGTACAACCTGGACATCGTCAAGCAATGGGTGAAGCGCGGTCCGACGCCGCTCGGTCCCCTGGGCGAGTATGCGCCCGGCGTGAATTACGTCATCCGCCCGGACGGCCGGCGGATCCGCGTGACGGAGAAGAACGCCGAGGTCGTCGCGGAAGCCGTCGAGGTCGGATACACGGTCGAGCGGCAGCTCGTGGACGGCGACATCGTGCTGTTCAATCGGCAGCCCTCCCTGCACCGGATGTCCATGATGGCGCACGAGGTCCGCGTCATGCCCCACAAGACGTTCCGCTTCAACCTGGCGGTGTGTCCGCCGTACAACGCGGACTTCGACGGCGACGAGATGAACCTGCACGTCCTGCAGAGCGAGGAAGCGCGCGCGGAGGCCCGGGTCCTCATGCGGGTGCAGGAGCACATCCTCTCCCCGCGGTTCGGCGGCCCGGTCATCGGCGGCATCCACGATCACATCTCGGGCTCGTTCCTCCTGACGCACAAGGAGAGCAAGTTCACTCGGGAGGAGGTCACGTTCATCCTGAGCAAGATCGACATGCGGGACCTTCCGCCGGCGGACGTCAAGCGGGGCGGCAAGGAGTTCTGGTCCGGGAAGGCCCTGTTCTCCGCGATCCTGCCGAAGAACCTCAGCATGACGTTCAAGTCCTCGATTGCGCCGAAGGGCGACATCGGGTTAAAGGAGCTCAAAGAGGAAGACTCGCTCGTCGTCATCAAGGACGGCGTAGTCTTGTCCGGTACGATCGACGAGAACGCGGTCGGCGCGTTCAAGGGCAAGATCCTGGACAAGCTGGCTCGGGACTACGGGCCGGACGCCGCGCGGGAGTTCATCGATCGGGCGACGAAGATGGCCATCGGCGCGATCATGATCCGAGGCTTCACGACGGGCATCGACGACGAGGACATCCCGGAAGAAGCGAAGAAGCAGATTGCGGACGTCCTCAAGACCGCGATCGAGAAGGTGGAGGACCTCGTGGAGTCGTACAAACGGGGCGAGCTCGAGCAGATGCCCGGTCGGTCCCTCGAGGAGACGCTCGAGGTCGAGGCGATGAAGATCCTCGGCCGCGCGCGAGACCAGGCCGGTCAGATCGCGGGCAAGCACCTGGGGATCGAGAACAGCGCGGTGATCATGGCCCGATCCGGCGCTCGCGGGTCGATGCTCAATCTCTCCCAGATGGCCGGATCGATCGGGCAGCAGGCGGTCCGCGGGGAGCGCCTGAGCCGCGGCTACTGGAACCGCACGCTGCCGCATTTCAAGAAGGGCGACCTCGGCGCGGAGGCGAAGGGCTTCGTGAAGTCGTCGTACAAGAGCGGTCTCCACCCGACGGAATATTTCTTCCACGCGATGGGCGGACGGGAAGGCCTCGTCGACACCGCGGTGCGGACGTCGCGGTCGGGATACATGCAGCGCCGCCTGATCAACGCCCTCGAGGACCTGAAGGTCAAGGAGGACGGCACGGTCCGGAACACGGCGGACACGATCATCCAGTTCAAGTTCGGGGAGGACGGCGTCGATCCGTCCCGCAGCGTCCAGGGGCGCGCGGTCGACATCGATGACATCTTGCAAGAAGTCCTCGGCGAGGAGCCGTCGTGGAAGGAGCGGCTCCGCGAGCAGGAGATGGCCTCGTACGGCCTCACGGAGAAAGACATGTACGTCGAGATCTCCGAGGAAGAGGTCGAGGTCGAAGAGGAAGAGCCTCCGTCGGAGGAGTGAAGATGGCCCGAGCGACGACGATTCAGGCGCTGCGGAACCGCGGGATCTCGAAGAAGACCGCGGAGATCCTGGCGGACGCCGGCTTCACCTTGGAAAAGCTCGCGGCCTCAAAGCCCGAGCGTCTCGCGAAGTTCATCGCGAAGAAGGAGGCCGAGAAGGTCCTCAAGAAACTCGGCACGGCCCCTGCCGCCGCGGAGGCAAAGCCGGCGCCGAAGCGCGAGAAGGCCAAGCCCGCGGCCCGTGCCCGGAGGCCCTCGGCGAAGGCGGCCGAGGCGGAGCCGGAAGCGCCGCTCACGATCCCTGTGAAGGCGCCGCCGCTCTCGGCGGGCGAACAGGAGATCCTCGACGGGTTGAAGGAGATCGGACGATGGCTCCCTCGGTTCGTCGTGACCGAGCTATCGAAGAAACTCCATGGACTCAAGCTCAGCAAGAAGCGCCTCCAAGAGGTCCTCCAGCGAATCTGCGAGAAGTTTGACCTACACGCGATCGACGCGAACGAGTCCGCGGGGATCGTGTCCGCGCAGTCGATCGGGGAACCCGGGACCCAAATGACTATGAGAACTTTTCACTACGCGGGGGTCGCCGAGATGAACGTCACCCTCGGGCTCCCGCGGCTGATCGAAATCGTCGACGCGCGTCGCGTGCCGTCGACCCCGATCATGGAGCTGTACGTCAAGTCGGGTCACACGGACCTCGAGCGGATGCGAAAGATCGCGACCGAGATCGAGATGACCTCCCTCGAGGACATCGCCTCGATCGAGACGGACCTCGTGAACATGCGGGTCCTCGCATATCCGGACGATCACCGCATGAAATCGCGGGGGGTCACCTGGCCGGAGCTCGAGGAGAAGCTGAAGAAACTCGGTGAGATCCAGGAGGTCCGCCGCCAGGTCGGGAGCGCGGAGAAGAAGGCCAGGGCGCTCGTCGTCGAGGCCGGAGAGCCGTCGTTCAAGAAGCTCCAGCGCCTCGTCGAACAGGTCCGGATGATGAAGATCAAGGGGATCGACGGGATCTCGCGCGCGATCATCAAGAAGCGCGGCGAGGGCTACGTCATCTACACGGAGGGATCGAATCTCTCGAAGATCCTCGAACTCCCGTACGTCGATGCATCGAGGACGACCACGAACTCGGTCCAGGAGATCTACGAGGTCCTCGGCATCGAGGCCGCGCGGAACGCGATCGTGAACGAGGCGTACAACACGCTCCAGGAGCAGGGCCTGACCGTGGACATCCGCCACATCATGCTCGTCTCCGACATGATGACGAACGACGGGGACGTGAAGGCGATCGGCCG